>JAYUQC010000120.1:0-77248 GCA_043759735.1 Rhodoferax sp. | reverse complement strand
AACGCATGGCAGGCGGCGTCACGATCGCCAATGGCCTGGCGTGGTCGCCCGATCAGCGGCGCGTGTATTGGGCCGATACGCCGCAACACACCGTCCGGGTCTGGGACTGGGATGCACAGCGCAATGTGATGAGTGGCGAGCGGGAGTTTTTGCGCGTGGATCCGAAGCCCGCGCAATGGCAAAGCGGCATGCCCGGATATGGCGGCCGCCCTGACGGCGCCGCTGTGGACACGCAGGGAAACTACTATGTCGCGATGTTCGAAGGTCAGCGCCTGCTCAAGGTGTCGCCGGACGGAAAGCTGCTCGCGCAGATTGCCACCCCCGTGATGTGTCCCACCATGCCCTGTTTTGGCGGGGACGACCTCAAGACTCTGTACCTCACCAGCGCCCGCCATGGCCGCCCGGCGGCGGAACTGGCCCGCATGCCCCAGTCCGGATGTGTCTTTTCAACCCGCGTCGACGTCCCCGGTTTGCCGGTCAATCTGTTTCGCGACTGAGAAATTTTTGAACGCCGGGCGTTCGAAAGCGTCAATCCGTCCGCTGCACGCGTCGTTACCATTGGTCGTATGGACACGGCACTGACGAACCTTGCAGAGCAGATCCGCAACGCGGCGGCGGTTGCTGCGCCCTTGCGCATTTGCGGCGGCGGCAGCAAGGACTTCTACGGCCAGACGGTCGCGGGCGACATTCTCGACGCCCGGGTGCTGAGCGGTGTCACCAGTTACGAACCCAGCGAACTGGTGGTCACCGTGCTGGCCGGCACGCCGTTGACAGAGCTCGAGAGCCTGCTGGCTGGCAAGGCGCAGTTCCTGCCGTTCGAGCCGCCACATTTCGGACCTGGCGCGACCGTGGGCGGCATGGTGGCCGCCGGATTGTCCGGCCCGGCTCGCGCGGCCAGCGGTGCGGTGCGCGACTATGTTTTGGGTGTGCAGATGCTCAACGGTCGGGCGCAGGCGCTGCGCTTCGGCGGACAGGTCATGAAGAATGTGGCCGGATATGACGTGTCGCGGCTGATGGCCGGTTCCCTGGGCACCCTGGGCCTGATCACCGAGGTGTCGCTCAAGGTGTTGCCGCTGCCGGTAGCCGAGGCCACCCTGTGCCTTGCATCCGACCAGGCCGGCGCGTTGCGGCTACTCAACCAATGGGCCGGCAAACCCTTGCCTGTCAATGCGAGTTGCTGGTTGCAGGCAGACGGTCGCGGCCAATTGTTCGTGCGCCTGCGCGGTGCGGCCGCGGCGGTGCAGGCTGCCTGCCAGGACATTGGCGGAGAACGCCAGGACGCGCTGACCGCCGGGCAGTTCTGGTTGTCGGTGCGAGAGCAGACTGCCAGTTTTTTTGCCCGCGGCGATGACACCTGTCTGTGGCGCCTGAGTGTGCCGGACACAACGGGTGTGTTGTCACTGGTCGCTGGCCAGACCCTGCTGGAATGGGGCGGTGCCCTGCGCTGGATCAAGGCGCCGGCTGCGCAGGCTGCAGCGCTACGCGATGCAGTGGCGGGCGTGGGTGGAACCATCACGCTGTTTCGGCGCCCGCGTTTTGCCGCGACGCCCGAACCGCAGGTATTCCATCCGTTGGCAGCGCCAATGTTGCGGATCCAGCGCGCACTCAAGCAGCAGTTCGACCCGGCCGGGATCTTCAACCGCGGCCGCATGTTCCCCGATTTCTAGCGCCCCAGCGCAGCCAGACACGATCAACCATGCAAACCCAGCTCGCGCCCGAATACCAAGGAACGCCGGACGGCATCGCGGCCGAGGCGATCTTGCGCAAATGCGTGCATTGCGGCTTTTGCACCGCGACCTGCCCCACCTACCAATTGCTCGGTGACGAACTCGACGGCCCGCGCGGACGCATCTACTTGATGAAGCAGGTGCTCGAAGGGCAGACCCCGACGCGCAAGACCCAACTGCATCTGGACCGCTGTCTGACCTGCCGCAATTGTGAAAGCACCTGCCCCAGCGGGGTGGACTACGGCCATCTGGTGGATATCGGGCGCAAACTGGTGGATGCCAAGGTGCCGCGGCCCGCCGGCGAGAAACTCCTGCGCTGGGCGCTCAAGGAAGGGCTGCCGTCGCCGCTGTTCGCGCCGGCCATGGCAATGGGCCAAATGCTGCGCCCCTTGCTGCCGCCAGCGCTGCGCGCCAAAGTGCCGCAGCGCCAGGCGGCCGGCAACTGGCCCGCCCGTTCCCATGCGCGCTCGATGCTGATGCTGGCCGGCTGCGTACAACCAGCCATGATGCCCAACATCAACAGCGCGACCGCGCGGGTCCTCGATGCGGCGGGAATCCAGACCCTGGTCGCGCCGTCGGCCGGTTGTTGCGGCGCGGTCCGGTTCCACCTGAACGACCAGGATGGCGGCAAGGCGCAGATGCGCGCCAATATCGACGCCTGGTGGCCGCTTATCGATGGCAGCCACGCAGCCGTGGAGGCCATCGTGATGAACGCGTCCGGTTGCGGCGTAACGGTCAAGGAGTATGGCCACATCCTGCGCGACGATCCACATTACGCGGACAAGGCGTCACGCATCAGCGCACTTACGCGCGACCTGAGCGAACTACTGCCCGAGCTGGTGCAATCGCTGGCCGGACGGGTCGACCCGTCCAGAACCAGCGCAGGCAAGGCCGCGGGTGCATCGCCCCGACTGGTGTTCCACCCGCCCTGCACGCTGCAACACGGTCAGCAATTGCGCGGCGGCGTTGAACAGCACCTGCGTACGTTGGGTTTTGAACTCCAGCTGGCCGCCAGCGAGTCGCACCTGTGTTGCGGCTCTGCGGGCACCTATTCGGTGCTCAATCCGGGGCTGGCGCAGCAACTGCGCGATCGCAAGCTGGGCCATTTGATGGCCCCCAACCCTGGCTTTGCCAGGCCCCCCGAGGGGGTGCAAGAAAACTTGGGAGCGGCCCGGCGTTTTCTTGGGAGCGAGCGCGCGCCCGACGCCATCGTGTCGGCCAATATCGGATGCATCACCCACTTGCAAAGCGGCACCAATACGCCGGTGCGGCATTGGGTCGAGCTGCTGGACGAGGCGCTCGTGGCCTGATCAGTCGCGCAAAGCCGATTCGAGGCCCGCGGAAAAGCGCGGCGCAGCGGACGGCGCTGGTAACTCGGGTCAACAGCAAATGGCCGTGGCGTGCGTGGCTGCCCGGGCCTGGTTTGGCAACCTGCCATACTGGCGCCCCATGATGATCAACCCGTGCCGCATCGCCCGATGGCTGCATGCCATCTTGGCGCGCGACGCATCGGTGGCGCAGGAGGTTGCGCTGGGCAATATGCGGCGCCTGCGTTGGATGATTCCCGTCTTCCTGGCTCTGAACCTGCTGTTGCTCGCAGTTTTTGCGCTGGATACGTCGCCGCGCTCGCCGGTGCAGCAGGATTGGCGCCAGGGCGTGATGCAGGTCTATGCTGGAACCCTGGTCTTTCTGGTGCTGTTGCTTCTAGGCACCTGGCGGGTGATGCGCCGCACCCGGGTCGATTGGGCGGTGCGGGCGCTGCAGTTCGTGGCACCGCTGGTGTTACTGGTCTATACCATCGTGTTGGTCACGCTGGACCAACGGGTGACACCCAGTATCAGCCCGTATCTGCTGGGTTGCGTCTCGATCAGCCTGCTGTTCATGTTGCATCCGATGGCCGCGGCCTGGATATTGGGGATCGGCTATGCGCTGTTTTTTGTCGGCATGGGACTGACCCAGTTGGACCCGACAATTCTTTTGATCAATCGGGCCAACGGATTTTGCGCCATGCTGCTGGCCCTGGTGTTGTCAATCGGTCTATGGTGGCGCAACACCCAATACGCGCTGTTGCAGCGTGAACTGTCCGTGCGCAACGCCACGCTTGAAAAGCAGCAGGGCGAGTTGTTGTGGCTGGCGACCCGGGACACGTTGTCCGGCCTGTACAACCGTGGCGAGCTGCTGCGGTTGGCCGAACTGGAACTGCGGCGCAGCCAGCGCCACGGCGGCACGACCAGCGCGATCATGATCGATCTGGACTATTTCAAGTCCATCAACGACCGTCACGGCCATCCAGCCGGTGACCGGGTACTGGTGCATGTGGCGCAGTGCCTGCAAAATGGGGTGCGCGCCACGGACGTGGTTGCGCGCATCGGCGGTGAGGAGTTCATGGTGCTGCTGCCGCAAACCGACATCGATTCCGCGACGGGCCTGTGCCACAAGTTGCGCGGCCAATTGCGCGACGCGCCGGTGCGGATCGGCAGTGATCTGGAGATTGCGGTCACGGCCAGCTTTGGCGTGGCCTGCATGCCCGGCGGACAAGATGCAACCGTGGCGGCGTTGTATGCGGCCGCCGACAAGGCGCTTTATGAGGCCAAGCGCGGTGGCCGGGATCGGATCGAGCGCACCGAACCCGATACATCGCTGACGGCGTCGGATTATCAGCGCATGCGGCGCTGAGCCCGCGCTGCTGGGGCACCGGTCAGCCGTGCGATTTGTCGTTGCGCGCGATATCCAGCAGGTGCTCGATCTCGGCGCGGTGGTGCACGCAGTTGCTGGCATGCCAGCGCCGAATCAGCCACATGACCACCGCGACCACCACGCCAAAACCGGTGATCGCGCCAAACGTGTGCACACCCAGGCCGGCCGACAGGCTGTAGGCGGCGCCCAACGCCAGGATGCAGGCCTGTTCGTTGAAGTTCTGGACCGCGATCGAACGGCCGGACCCCATCAGGTTGTGGCCTCGGTGCTGCAGCAATGCGTTCATCGGCACCACCAGGAAACCACCGATCGCGCCCAGCAGGATCAGAAACGGTGCGGCGATCCACACGTTGTCGATGAAGATCAGCAGGATGATCAGGCCGCCCATCGCGATTCCCAGCGTGATGACCCGGGGACCGTCCTCCAGTCGCATGCGCATGGACGCCACGATGGCGCCCACTGCCATGCCGATCGCCACCACGCCTTGCAACGCGGATGCCTGGGTGACCGAGTAACCGAGCGCGGCTGCGGCCCACGACAAGACGATGAAACGCAGATTGCCGGCCACGCCCCAGATCAGCGTCGTTGCGGCGAGCGAGATCTGGCCCAGCTTGTCACGCCACAGGCGCATGTTGCAGGTCCAGAAGTCGGGCAGCAGGGTGATGAGCTTCTTGGGCATCGGCCGCATTTCAACGCCGGTATCGGGGATGTGGGTGTTGAACCAGGCCGCCAGCAGGTAAACCAGGATCAGCACCGAAATCGCCGCTTCCGGCGCGCTATCGACGCCGGTATTGATCAGTGGAATGTCGAGCCGCAACAGGAAACCGGAGACCGTCGCGCTCACCAATTGCCCGCCAAGCAATACGCCCAGGATGATGGAGCCAATCGTCAGGCCTTCGATCCAGCCATTGGCCTTGACCAGTTGGGATGCCGGCAGCAGTTCGGTCAGGATGCCGTACTTGGCCGGCGAATACGCCGCCGCGCCGAGCCCGACGATGGCGTAGGACATGATGGGATGGGTGCCGAACAACATCATCAGGCAACCCGCGACCTTGATGAAGTTGCTGACCAGCATCACCTGCCCTTTGGGGCGTGAGTCCGCAAACGCACCGACGAAAGGTGCCAGCACGACATAGAACAGCGCAAACATGGGCACCAATGCCGCCTGTTGCCATTCGCCGGCCTTGTTGCTGCGCAACAGCTGCACCGCGGTGACGAACAATGCGTTGTCTGCCAGCGAGCTGAAAAACTGCGCTGACATGATGGTGTAAAACCCGCGCTTCATGCCGTGTTGTCGGGGCAATCAGGAGGTCTGTTGCCAGTGCTTTTTGTTCCGGTCTCCAACGTGGGCACGGTTATATCACGGCGCCGGGCAGGGTTTGCACTAGCGGGCGCGCTGGGCATGTGGTGTCGTGCCAGATGGACACAATGCCAGAATGGACGCCGGTCCTGCCATTTCCTTGCCGCCATGCCGCGTCCTATCCGAGCCACGATCCACTCCGAACACCTGCGTCAGAACCTGGCGCGTTGCCGCCAGGCCGCTCCCGATGCCAGGGCCTGGGCGGTCGTCAAGGCCAATGCCTATGGCCACGGGATCGAGCGTGTCTTCGACGCCCTGCGTGGCGCCGATGGATTTGCGCTGCTCGATCTGGACGAAGCCCAGCGCGTGCGCAACCTGGGTTGGCGCGGGCCGGTCCTGCTGCTGGAGGGTGCGTTCGAGCCCAGGGATCTGGAGCTGTGTTCGCGGCTGGGCTTGTGGCATACGGTGCATTGTGACGAACAGATCGACATGCTGGCCAACCACAAGACCCATGTGGCGCACCGTGTGTTCCTGAAGATGAATACCGGCATGAACCGGCTCGGTTTCCGGCCGGCGGTCTATCGCGCTGCCTGGTCGCGGCTCGATGCCTTGCCCCAGGTGCAGGAAATATCGCTGATGACGCATTTCAGCGACGCTGACGGACCGACCGGTGTGGCCGCGCAGTTGGAGGTCTTTCTGGGCGCGACACAGGATCTGCCAGGCGAGCGCAGCGTCGGTAACAGCGCAACGACCTTGCGCCACATGGGTGCGCGGGACCGCGCCGGCGAGGTGGTCGGCGCGTCCGACTGGATCCGTCCCGGGATCGCGACCTATGGCAGCGCGCCCGACTTCCCGCAACATGATGCGTCGTTCTGGAGCTTGCGTCCCGCCATGACCCTGTCGGCCCGGATCATCGCGGTGCAGCAATTGCAGGCGGGCGACTGCGTCGGTTACGGTTCCGCGTTCGTAGCTGAGCGTGCCATGCGCATCGGCGTCGTGGCCTGTGGCTATGCCGATGGCTATCCCCGGGTCTGCCCGACCGGCACGCCGGTATTGGTCGATGGCGTGCGCAGCCGCACCGTGGGGCGGATCAGCATGGACATGTTGACCGTGGATCTGGACCCAACACCCGCGGCGGGGATCGGCACCGAAGTCGTGTTGTGGGGCTTGTCCGGCAATACCGTGCTGTCGATCGACGAGGTCGCGCAGGCGGCCGGCACCGTTGGTTACGAGTTGATGTGCGCGCTGGCCCCGCGTGTCCCGGTCGTGGTTGCGCCGGTCTGATGCAGGGCCGAATTTGACCTGCATCACGCCGCGGCGACATGCGATGCATGCCGGCGCGCGATCCGGTGTAAATTGGCGGCTTGCACGGGAAAGCCATGGAATACAAGGACTACTACCAGGTGCTGGGTCTGGCACGCGAAGCCAGCGGCGACGACATCAAGAAGGCCTATCGCCGGCTGGCCCGCAAATACCACCCGGATGTCAGCAAGGAGGCGCAGGCGGAGGCGCGTTTCAAGGAAATCGGCGAAGCCAACGAGGTGCTCAAGGACCCGGAAAAGCGCGCGGCCTATGACCGGCTTGGCGCCAATTGGCGCCCGGGGCAGGATTTTGCGCCACCCCCGGACTGGAATACCGGATTCGAGGCACCAGGGCGCGGCTCTTCCGGCCCAGGCCAGGAGGACCGCAGCGACTTCTTCGAGACACTGTTCCGGCGCGGTTTCGACAGCGCCGGCGCCGGCGGCGCGGCACGTGGCGCGCAAGGCCCGCGCGGCGGATTCCATGCGCACGGCGAGGACCACCACGCGCGAATTCAGATCGACCTGGAAGACGCCTACCGTGGTGCCGAGCGCAGCCTGGCACTGCGCTTGCCGCAGATGGACGCCGAAGGACGGGTGAGCACGCGCGAACACACGATCGAGTTCACGGTTCCCAAGGGTGTGCGCGCTGGCCAGCATATCCGTCTGGTCGGCCAGGGTGGCCCTGGGATCGGGCAGGGCAAAGCGGGCGACTTGTACCTGGAGGTCGAGTTCCGTCCCCATGCGCGCTACCGGATCGATCAGCGCGACGTCTATCTCGATTTGCCCGTCGCCCCGTGGGAGGCGACGTTGGGCGCGCAAATCGAAGTGCCGACACCGGGCGGCGCGGTGGAACTGACCATACCGGCCGGCTCCGGCGCCGGCCGCAAGCTGCGGTTGCGCGGTCGCGGCATACCCGGCGCAACGCCGGGCGACTTCTATTTCGTGCTGCAGATCGTTTTGCCGCCAGCCGATTCAGATTCCGCCCGCGCCGCCTACGACGCGATGCAAGCGCAATTCAAGGCCTTCAGGCCGCGCGCCAGACTGGAGGATTCGCCATGATGTCCGATGCCGGCAAGCCAATGACAGACGCGCAGATCCTGGAGGAACAAATGGACCTGACGCTCGATGCCTTGTGCCGCGCCTGCGGTACGCAGGAAGACCAACTGGTGGTGCTGGTCGAGGAGGGCGTGATCGCACCGACCGGTGATGATCCGGCCCACTGGCGTTTTACCGGTGTGCATCTGCGTCGGGCGCGGATCGCAGTGCGGCTGCAGCGCGACCTGGGTGTGAACACCGCGGGTGCAGCGTTGGCGCTGCAGCTGATGGATGAGCGGGATGTCCTGCGCATGCGGCTGCGCGCATTGGGCGCGCTGCCCTGACCCGTCGGATCGCGCCGCGGCCCCTACGCTCCCAAGTTTTCTCGCACCCCCTCGGGGGGCCTGGCGCAGCCAGGGCTGGGGGCGCTTCAATACAGCCCGTGCACCCGCGCGTGCAGGCGCGCCAGCCCCAACAGGGTATCCGTTTCCGGCGTCGGCACGCCCACGAGCTGGCCGAGTTCTCGTACCGAGGACACCAGCGCGTCGAGTTCGACCGCCCGGGCGGCTTCCACATCCTGCAGCATCGAGGTCTTGAACGCGCCCAGTTTGCGGGTGATCGCATGCCGATCCGCCGGTTCCTGCTCGATCGCAACGCCAAACCGGGCGCCGATTGTGCGCGCTTCGAGCATCACGCGGGAACAAAATGCCAGCACCAACGCGTCGTCCATGACCTGGGCCGAGGTGGCGCCGGTAAAGGCGCTGACCGGGTTCATGGTCATATTGCCCCACAACTTGAACCAGATATCGCGCTGAATCTGGTCGGACACCGGGGCCTCGAAGCCGCCATTTTCGAGCAGCGCAGCCAGCGCCAGCACGCGTTCGCTGCGCTGGCCCGACGGTTCGCCGATGATGATCTTGTTGCCGAAGCCGTGCCGGATCACACCCGGACTTGCAACCGAACAACTCGCGTGCACGACGCCACCCACGATGTGCTGGCCACCGATGGCCGCGCCGATCGCGCCGTCCGGGTCGACCGATTCGAGCCCGCGGCCCTGCAGTTTGCCGCCGAATCCGTGCAGGAACCACCAGGGCACCCCGTTCATCGCCGTGAGCACCACGGTATCGGGCCCGATCATGGGCCCGATCTGCTGCGCCACGGTCTTGAGCGCCGGCGCCTTGACGGCGATGACGACCAGGTCTTGCTGTCCCAGGACGGCCGGGTCGGCGCTGGCGCGTACATCGACGCGCCGGGTCTGCACCGCATCGGTCGCGCCGGTTTGCAACTGCAGGCCGTTGGCCCGAAGCGCGGCCAGCGTCTGGCCACGCGCCAGCACGGATACCTGCACACCGGCAGCTGCCAGTCCGGTGGCCAGCCAACCACCGATGGCGCCGGCACCAACGATGCCAACGGTCTTGAATACGGGCGTCATCGCGGTCGAACGCTCACTGTTGATAGGACGGATCGATGCGGTCGACCTGGCGCACCAGCGCATCGAACATATCCTTGCCGGCACCGTGGCTGGGGTTGAACTGCAGGGCATCGCGCGTGCATTTGCGCGCAACGGTCTCGGACACCGCAATGGCCGACCCCATGCTGAAAGTGGCCAACTGGATCTCACAGGCGCGTTGCAGCGTCCACAGGATGGCAAAGGTCTGTTGCAAGGTCTGGCCCCAGGCAAGCAGGCCGTGGTTGCGCAATATCACGGCCCGCTTGCTGCCGATGCTGGCTAGCAGGCGCGGCGCTTCGTCAGCATGGATGGTGATGCCTTCGAAGTCATGGTAGGCGACCATGTCGTGCAACTGCGCGCTGTAGAAGTTGGTCTGCTGCAGCCCGCCTTGCAGGCAGGCCACCGCGATGCCGGCGGTGGTGTGGGTGTGCATCACGCAATGGGCGTCGGGCAGGCCGTCATGGATGGCGGCATGCACGGTGAAACCAGCCGGATTCACCGGGTGGGGCGAACCATCGAGCACCCGGCCCTGGGGATCAATCTTGACCAGGTTGCTGGCAGTGACTTCGCTGTAGTGCAGGCCGAACGGATTGATCAGGAATTGCCGCGCGCCGGCGCTGACGCTGTCGGGCAGGCGCAGCGTGATGTGGTTGTAGATCATTTCGGTCCAGCCCAGCATCGCGAATACGCGATAGCAGGCGGCCAGCTCGACCCGCGCCAGATGCTCGTCGGCATGCATGCCGGTCAGGGTGTGGTGTGCGTTATCCATAGGTCTTGTCGGTGCGGGTGTTCGTGGGGCTTGCAGGAGCTGTCTTGAACTGCGCCGCCAGTGCGCTGGTGCCACGCACCAGGATCTGGGTATCGAGGCCCACGGCGACAAACAACGCGCCCAGTGCCAGGTAATGTTTGCACAAGGTCACGTCCGCGCTCAGGATGCCAGGCGCCTTGCCGGCCTTGCGGATGCGCACGATGGCGTCTTCGATCGCAGTCTGCACCTCGGCATGACCCGGGTTGCCGACATGGCCCATCGAGGCCGACAGATCAGCCGGGCCGATGAACACCCCATCGATGCCGTCAATAGCCAGGATGGCATCGAGGTTGGACAGTGCCAGCCGGGTTTCGGCCTGCACCAACAGGCAGACCTGGGCGTTGGCCTCATGTGCATAGCGCAGATAGCGACCCCAGCGCGAGGCGCGGGCGCCGGCCATGCCGCGGATGCCCTCGGGCGGATAGCGGCAGGCCTGCACCAGCGCGCGCGCCTGCTCGGGCGTGTCCACCATGGGCACCAGCAGGTTGGGCACGCCCAGGTCCAGATATTGTTTGATCAGCGCGGCATCACCGACCGGAATGCGACACACCGGCTGGCTGTCGTAGCCGGCAATGGTCTGCAGCTGCACCAGCATGCTGTGCAGGTCGTTGGGCGTATGCTCGCCGTCCAGCAACAACCAGTCGAATCCGGCTCCGGCGCAGATTTCGGTGCTGAGCGAACTGATCATGCTGACCCACAGGCCAATCTGGGGTTGCTGGTTCTGGAGCGCCTGCTTGAAGCTGTTGGCCGGGGTTTGCATGGGATTGCCTTGTGAACGGTTGGGTATGGAAACGGGCGGCGCGGCGTCAGACGAAGCGAAATGCGATCGAACCCAGCGCGCCATAGTCGGCGTGGAAGGTATCGCCGGCCTGTGCGTTGACCGGGCGCGTAAACGAGCCGCCCAGTACCACTTCGCCTTTGTCGAGGTACTCGCCCCAGGGCGCCAGCTTGTTGGCCAGCCAGGCGACGCTGGTTGCGGGGTGGTTGAGCACCGCCGCCGCCACGCCGGATTCCTCGATCACGCCGTTCTTGTACAGCAGTGCGCTGACCCAGCGCAGGTCCACCGCGTCGGGCCGCACCGGCCGCCCGCCGGTGATGATGCCGGCATTGGCCGCGTTGTCGGCAATGGTGTCGAACACCTTGCGCGTGGCCTTGGTGTGGCGGTCGAACTGCTCGATGCGCGCGTCGATGATCTCGATCGCCGGCACCACATAGTCGGTGGCGGCCAGTACGTCGAAGATGCTGATGTTCGGGCCCTGCAGCCGCCGGCCCAGTACGAAAGCCAGTTCGACCTCGACCCGTGGCGCGATAAAGCGCGCCATCGGGATGTCGCCCCCCTCGGTGAAGAACATGTCGTCGAGCAGCGTGCCGTAGTCGGGTTCGGTGATCTGGCTGGCCTGTTGCATCGCGCGCGATGTCAGACCGATCTTGTGGCCGCGTGCCACCCGGCCCGACGTCAACTTGAGTTGCACCCAGGCGCGCGACACGGCATAGCCGTCGTCGATCGTCATGCCGGGAAAGCGCTTGGAGAAGTGCTCGACCTGGGTCCGCGTCTGCTCCGCCTGCTGGAGCTCGGCCGCCAGTTGCGCCACCTGCCGTTCGGTAAACATCGAGCAGGCTCCTCAAGCGGGCGCAAACAGCGGGTGCAGATTGCTGTGCTTGGCGTCGAACACCGCATGCCCCTCGTCGATCTGCAAGGTGATGCCGATATGGCGCTGCATGAACACCGGCTGGAAATGGGTTCTGGCGCTGAGCAGCAGCGCGTCGCCAAGCCGCTTGTGGACTTGCGCGCTGCGGCCATGCGCCATGCGCACATTCAGGTAGACAAAGGCGTAGTCGGCCTGTCCGTCGGCCACCGCGTAGTGCGTCGCCGGGTACGCCAGCACCCGGGTGCCGCCGGTGGGAAAAACCTGCTTGCCGTCGTCGTCGTGCACACCCAGCATGGTGTCGGCCAGACTGCGGCACAGGACCGACAGGTCGGTTTCCTGCTCCAGGTTGGGGGTGTAGAGTATGACGAGGTGTGGCATGGTGCGGGTCTGGTTCAGGTTGCCAGTGGTGTGACTGGAAAGATGGCATTGATCTGGCCGGTGCCGGAGCTGCCGAAATACGGCGTGATCACCTCCACCGGGGCGCGGTAGTCGTCCCAGCCCAGTGCGCCGAGCAGCATGGCGGTGTCGTGCATGCCGCCCTCACCCCAGCATTTCTCGTTGTACATCGGCAGCATCGCGCAAAAGCTCTTCCAGTCGCCCTGCTGCCACAATTCGATCACGCGCCGGTCGACTTGTTCGAGAAACGGGTTCCAGACCTTGTGCATGAATTCGGGCGCGCTGCCGTTGTTGGCGAAATGGTGGCTTAACGAGCCGCTGGCCAGGATGGCCACGCTGCCCTCGTAGTGCTGCTCGATAGCCTGGCGTACCGCCCGGCCGAAGTGAGCACTTTCTCGCAGGTCGTGCCAGATACACCAGCCGGACACGCTGACCACCTTGTAGTGCTTGTCGGCGTTCATGTAGCGCATCGGCACCAGCGAGCCGTACTCCAGCCCGAGCGAGGTATCCGAATGGGCGCGGGTCTTGATGCCCATGGCGTTGGCACTCTCGGCGATCAGGTGGCCCAGCGCCGGATTGCCGGGGTAGGCATATTCCATATTCTTGATGAAGTGCGGCAACTCGTTGCTGGTGTAGTTGCCGCTGAACTGGGCCGCGCAGTTGATGTGGTACTCGCTGTTGACCAGCCAGTGCACATCGAACACCACCATCGTGTCCACCCCGAGTTCGCGGCAGCGCCGGTCGATCTCCCGATGCCCGTCGATCGCCGCATCGCGGCAACCCTTGTGCGGCCCGTCGAACTCGCTCAGGTACATCGACGGCACATGCGTGATCTTGGCAGCGAGGGCAAGCTTACCCATGGTGGGTCTCCAGTCGTGGTCGATCGTCGCTGTTAATCGGGGTCATGTTAATCGGGGTCAGACTCCAATTTCGCCGCATCACGTCGTGCCCCAATGCGGGATAGGGTGCGAACCGAGTGACACCGCGACGTTTTTCGGTTCACAGAACACCTCGTAGCTCCAGGTGCCGCCCTCCCGGCCGGTTCCGCTGGCCTTGGTACCGCCGAACGGCTGGCGCAGGTCGCGCACATTCTGGCTGTTGACAAAGCACATGCCGGCTTCCACGGCGGCGGCGACACGGTGGGCACGGCCCAGATTCTCCGTCCAGACATAGCTCGACAGGCCGTACGCAATGTCGTTGGCCTTGGCAATCGCGTCGGCTTCGTCCTTGAACGGGATCAGACAGGCGACCGGGCCAAAAATTTCTTCCTGCGCGATGCGCATGCGGTTGTCCACGTCGGCGAATACCGTGGGCAGCACATAGTTGCCGCTGCGCACCCGCTGCGCCAACTCCGGCGTGCCCAGGCCACCACACAACAGGGTCGCGCCTTCCTTTGGCCCGAGTTCGATGTAGCCGTGCACCTTGGCCAGATGCGCCTGGCTGATCATCGGGCCCACGATGGTGGACTCGTCCATCGGGTCACCCACCGTGATGCGCTTGGCGCGCTCGGTAAATTTCTGCACGAAATCGCCGTAGATCGACTGCTGCACCAGGATGCGCGATCCCGCGGTACAGCGCTCGCCGTTGTTGGAGAAGATCATGAACAAGGCCGCGTCCAGCGCGCGCGCCAGATTGGCGTCGTCGAATATGACGAACGGCGACTTGCCGCCCAGTTCCATGCTGAATTTCTTCAATCCGGCCGCCTGCACGATCCGCTTGCCGGTGACGGTGGAGCCGGTAAACGAGATCGCCCGCACGTCCGGATGCCGGCACAGCGGATCGCCCGCATCCTTGCCGGTGCCGTGGACCAGGTTCAGCACCCCGGCCGGAATGCCCGCTTCCAGTGCCAGCTCGCCCAGCCGGGCGGCGCTCAGTGGCGACAACTCGCTCATCTTGAGCACCGCGGTATTGCCGAACGCCAGGCAGGGCGCGGTCTTCCAGGTCGCGGTCATGAAGGGCACGTTCCACGGCGAGATCAGGGCGCAGACGCCGACCGGGTGGAACAGCGTGTAGTTCAGATGGGTCTCGGTCGGGTAGGTGTGGCCGTCGACGCGGGTGCACATCTCGGCGAAATAGCTGAAGTTGTCGGCCGCGCGCGGCACCAGCTGCTTGCGGGTCTGGGCGATGACCTGGCCGCAATCGTTGGTCTCGGTCTCGGAGAGTTCAGGCACATGGGTTGCAATTAGTTCACCGAGCCTGCGCATCAATTTGGCGCGTTGCGGCGCCGGCGTGCCGGCCCAGGCCGGAAACGCCGCCTTGGCGGCCGCGACTGCCGCTTGCACGTCGGCCGCGTCGCCTGCGGCCACTTCGGCCAGCACCTCCTGAGTGGCCGGATTGATGGTTTCGAAATAGTTCTTGCCGGCAACCCGCTTGCCGTTGATCAGGTGGTCGACTTTCATGCGCTTCCTTGGGTGATGGTGTTGGTCAGGGCCCCGATGCCTTCGATCTCGGTCACGACCTCGGAGCCTGCCGGGCAATCCACCACGCCGTTGGGCGTGCCGGTCAGGATCAGGTCGCCGGGCTGCAGCGTCATGAAGCGGGAGAAGTACGCGATCAGGAACGGCACGTCAAAAATCATGTCGCGGGTGTTGCCCTGCTGCGTGACTACGCCGTTGACCCGCGTCTGAAGTTGCAGCCGCATCGGGTCGGCAATGTCCGCTGCATCGACGCGCCAGGGCCCGATCGGTGTACCGCCATCGCGGTTCTTGACTCGCAGGTTCGGGCGGTACCAGTTTTCCAGGTAGTCGCGGATTGCATAGTCGTTGGCCACGGTATAGCCAGCCACATGGTCGTAGGCATCTTCGCGGCGCGCGTTACGCGCCGCCCTGCCGATCACGACCGTCAGCTCGCATTCATAGTGCATGAACCGGACCCCCGCCGGTCGCACGGTGAAGGCCTTGTGGCCGATCAGCGCGCCTTCGGCCTTGACGAACGCCAGCGGCTCCTCGGGCGCCTTGAACGCCAGCTCGCGCGCATGGTCTGCATAGTTCAAGCCCAGCGCCAGGATGGTGCGGGGCCGTGGCACGGGCGTCAGCGGCGGCAACCAGACCACCGCGTCCTGCGCAACCAGGCGGCCATCGGACAGGCACAACTGATCGGCACCGTGTTCCACCGCGTTCCACACGGCGCCGGCCCAGGCGATACGGGCGTGTCTCATGGAGTACTTTCGTGCTGTGTGCCGCGCACTGCGTGATTCGCCTTGGGAACGGCCCGGCATCTCATAAGGCATCCTCCATGCTGCGCATTGCGGAATTCGCCCTTGGGAACGGCCCGGCGGCGCTCATCAGGCATCCTCCATGCTGCGCATTGCGCAATTCGCCCTTGGGAACGGCCCGGCGGCGCTCATCAGGCAACCTTCATGCTGCGCATTGCGCAATTCGCCCTTGGGAACGGCCCGGCGGCGCTCATGCGCGATTCTGGCTGCGCAATAGCGCCACCGAACGGGACTTCAGGTTGTACACCGGCGAGTCCCAGACCGCCGTCGTGGCATACGGCGACACCCCTTGCGCCGCAATGACAAAGCCGTCATGGGTATCGAGGATGCGCTTCCACGGTCCGGTCGTCGGCGCCGGCAGGGTGAAGGCGATATCGTCATGGTGGGCGCTGAACAACAACAGAAAGTGGTCGTCGATCAATCGCTCGCCCCGGCGGCCATGTTCGGTGATGCCGTTGCCCGACAGCAGCATGCCCACGCCGAGCGCGTGGTGGTTGTCCCAGTCCGAAGGGGACATGGGTTGGCCATCGGATTTGAACCATTCGCAGTCCTTGACCGTGTCACCCTCGACAGTCTGTCCCAGCAGAAAGTTGCGACGCCGGAACGACGGATGGCGGCGCCGCAGCGCGATGAGATGGCGCACGAACTCCAGCAACGCCGATCTGTCCGCCCCCCCGCTCCAGTCAAGCCATCCCAGCGCGTTGTCCTGGCAATAGACATTGTTGTTGCCCTGATGGCTGTTGCCCATCTCGTCGCCCGCCAGCAGCATCGGCACACCCTGGGACAGCAGCAAGGTGGCCAGCAGGTTGCGTTTCTGGCGTTCGCGCAAGGCCACTATTTCCCGGTCGTCAGTCGGCCCTTCTACGCCACAGTTCCACGACAGGTTGTGGTTGTGACCATCGCGGTTGTCCTCGCCATTGGCCTGGTTGTGCTTGTCGTTGTAGGCGACCAGATCATGCAGCGTGAATCCGTCATGGGCGGTCACGAAATTGATACTGGCATTGGGCCCTTTGCCTGACCATCCGTACAGGTCTTGCGAACCCGTCAGGCGACGTGCCATCTCGCTGATCAGCCCATGGTCGCCTTTCCAGAAGCCTCGGACTTGATCACGATACTGGTCGTTCCACTCGGCCCAGCCCGGCGGGAAGTTGCCGACCTGGTAGCCGCCGTGGCCCAGGTCCCAGGGCTCGGCGATCAGCTTGACCCGGTTGAGCACCGGATCCTGCAAGATTGCATCAAAAAAACCACCCAGGTTCTCGACCTTGCCCGATTCGCGCGCCAGCGCCGAGGCCAGATCGAAGCGAAACCCGTCGACATGCATTTCCTCGACCCAGTAGCGCAGCGAGTCCATCACCAGCTGCAGCGCGCGTGGATGCTCCAGGTTGACGGTATTGCCGCAGCCGGTGAAGTCGTCGTAGTAGCGCCGGTTGTGGCCGTTGACGATGTAGTAGGCCGCGTTGTCGATGCCGCGCAGCGACAGGGTCGGCCCCAGCTGGTTGCCTTCGCAGGTATGGTTGTAGACCACGTCCAGGATCACCTCGATGCCCGCGGCGTGCAAGCTGCGCACCATGGTCTTGAATTCCTTCACCTTGCGCGACGCGCTGTAACGGGTTTGTGGTGCGAAAAAGCCCAGCGTGTTGTAGCCCCAGAAGTTCTGCAGGCCTTTTTCGGCCAAATGCCGGTCATTGGGGTAGCTGTGCACCGGCAACAGTTCGACCGTGGTCACGCCCAGACGGCGCAGGTAGTCGATGACCGGTGCACAACCCAGTGCGGCAAAGGTACCGCGCAGGGCGGCGGGCACCTCGGGGTGGGTCATCGTGAAGCCGCGTACATGCAGTTCGTAGACCACCATGTCCTGCCAGGGTATGCGCGGCGATCGGTCGTCGGCCCAGGTAAAGGCGGTTTCCAGCACGCGGGCCTTGGGCATCATTTGCGCGCTGTCGCGCCGGTCGAACGACAAGTCCTCGCGCTTGCTGCCCACGGTGTAACCGTATAGCGCGTCGCTCCAGCGCAACTGGCCGACCATGTCCTTGGCATAGGGGTCGAGCAGCAGCTTGTTCGGATTGAAACGGTGCCCTTCCTCGGGCTTGTAGGGTCCATGCACCCGGTAGCCATACGCCAGTCCGGGCCGGGCCTGCGGCAGGTAGCAGTGCCAGACATGGTCGGTGCGCTCGCGCAGCACGATGCGCTGGCGCTCGTGGCGTCCGCCGTCATCGAACAAGCACAACTCGACCTTCTCCGCGTGCTGCGTGAATAACGCGAAATTGACGCCCAGCCCATCCCAGTGCGCACCGCGCGGATAGGATTGGCCAGGCCAGACTTCAGTGATGGTTTTGTCGATCTGCATGCCTGCCTGTTGCTGTGTTGCGAGCCAGCTCTGGTGCCGGCTCATTGGATTACCCTGCGTGCTGCGCACTGCGGGATTCGCCTTGGGAGCGGCCCGGCGGTCTCATTGGGTTACCCTGCGTGCTGCGCACTGCGGGATTCGCCTTGGGAGCGGCCCGGCGGTCTCATTCGATTACCCTGCGTGCTGCGCACTGCGGGATTCGCCTTGGGAGCGGCCCGGCGGTCTCATGCGCCGGGCCTGCGGTCCGGTGTGTCCTTGTCCGCAGTCTCGCGCGGGCCACCAGTGCGCGATGCGTTCGGCGGCCCAGTCCTTGCCACCCAGGCCGAATGCCAGCGCAAACGCGAACACGATGCCCGCCAGTATTACCAGGAAGCTCAGGCGCACGATATCGCCACCGACCTGGATCTGGTCCAGCGCGATCAACACCACGAACACCATGATCGCGTACTGGGCCAGCTTGCCCAGGAACACGGCGTCCTGCAGTTTGATGCTGCGGCAATAGGTGGACACAGCGTCACCGACAAAGCGCGCGAAATACGAGCCGAACGCGAGCACCAGGATAGCTACGAAGACATTGGGCACGAACCAGACCACGCGACCCAGCAGATCGGTGATGTAGGTCAGCCCCAGGCCGTTGAAGGCGATCAGCAACGCGGCCAGGATGACCAGCCAGTAGGCCAGCAAGCCGACGATCGCCGTGGTGTCGAGCGATACGCCACCCTGCTTGAGGAACCCATCCATTCCCGAGCGTTCTGTCAGCACATTGAAATTGACGGTGCGCAGCGCCTTGACGACGGCAAGATGCACGATCTTGGCCAGCAGCCAGCCGCCGACCACGACCAGTGCGGCGATGAGCAGGCGCGGCATGAATGAACCAATTTGGTACAGGATGGCCCGGGCAGGCTCCAGGTGAATAGCCAGATTGTCCATGGTCGTTTCTCCTTCAGGGGTGAGTGGATTGCGCCGGGTCGGCCCGGGCCTCGGTCTGCAGCAGTGCCAGGATTCCGAGCAACGGCACGGCGGTCCAATCGGCGCGGTTGTTGATTTCATAGCGCAGTTCATACAGCGCTTTTTCCAGCTCGAACAGGCTCAGCAGATCGGCGTTGGACGCGCCGTGCGCGGCGCCGGTCGCTTGCGAGGTCGCGTACGCCTGCAGGAACGCAGCGCGCGTGGCACGCTCCCATTCATGCGCCGCATCGGCAAACCGGGCGGCGACGGCTCCATTGGCGCTGACGCGGCGCAACGCCGACCAACGCGCATAGCTGAACGAGCGCAACATGCCGGCGACGTCGCGCAGCGGTGAGCCCTTGGCGCGCCGCTCGGCGAAACTGCGCGCCGGTTCACCCTCGAAGTCGATGATGACGAAATCGTGTCCGGTCACCAATACCTGGCCCAGGTGGTAGTCGCCGTGGTAACGGGTCTTGATGCCGCCGTCGGCATGCAAGCCGTCGCCGGTAAGGCGATTGTGTAGTTCGCCCTGCAAGGCCAGTACCGATTGCGCCATCGGCTGGACAGCAATCGGCAGGCGATCCATGTGGGTGCGCAGCAACTCCAGTGTCGTGTCGGCTTCGCGTGCCGCCCGCATATGCATGAACACCACGTCTTCGGCCGTCAGGGGCTCCGGATCGAAGGCCGCATGGCCGGTGGAGCGTGCCAGCGCCTGATGCAACTCGGCCGTGCGTTGACCCAGCACCGACACCAATGCCAGGAAGCCTCCGTGGATATCACCCGCCTCGTCCACAGGTGATTCGAGTCCCACACCGTCGCCCAGGCCCTCCAGGTGGCGCTCCAGATAATCCAGTGTGTAGGCCCAGCCATCGCCCTGATTGGCGACATGGGACTGGACCAACGCCAGCGTCATCACCTGGCCATCGTTGCCGAAATACTCCAGCGCGCCGAGCACCGGAACGCTGTGGGTGTAGGCCACCTCGTCGGTCAGGTAGCGGCCCATTTCGAGCTCTGGATTGACGCCTTCGCGTAGCCGGCGGTAGCCCTTGAGGAACAGAATATCGCCCAGCGCGACCACGGTGTTGCTGCTGTGCCCGCCCGGCCGGGATACCGCAAGCCCGGCCACATCCACTGCCACACTGGCAAATGCCGCCGTCGGCTTGAAGCGCAATTGTCCGTTGGCCGTTGTCAGCGCAAGGCTGTTGCCGATGGCGGCCACCAGTGCGTGGCTGAAGGCCTGGTCGAAATAGGCGTCGCCCATGACCCCGACGTTGGCTTGCTGGCGCACCTTGGCCAGTGCCGCATGGGACAGCCGGTGCAGGCCTTCCTCGTCCTGCTCCTCCCATGCCAGCGCCAACGGTGTGAAATAGCTTGAAACCTCGCTCGGGCCGTCCAGCTGCAGGATCGGCAGCAGCCAGTTCGATCCCTGGGTTTCCCAAACAACGTGGTCGACCAGCCGGGCGCGTTCGATGCTGCTGCCCTTGCTGGCGTACCAGCGCTGGCGTTCGATGAAGCGCGGCAAGGTATCGGTTTCGAGCTGTTGGCGCATGCGCTCGGCCATGCCGATGCGCCAAGGCATGACCCGCTCTCGAAAAAAACTGGTCCAGCCGTCGAACAGCACCAGCGTCGGTCGATCCTGCAAGGGAGTTGCCTCCTGGTGCCAGGCGGGCATGTCAGCCTCTTGCGACAGGCGGAACCAGTAAAAGGCGTGAGAGGGCAGGGTCAACAGGTAGGGAAGTTCGCCGATGGGCGGGAACGAGGTGCGTCCCAGCATCTCGACCGGGACACAGCCCTTCCAGGGGGAAAGGTCAAGCTCCACCGGTTGGGCTGCGCGCGACAGGTTGAACACCGACAGGATGGCGTCGTCCTCATAGGTGCTCACATAGGCCAGGATCTTGCGATTGCCGGGCGTGAGGAAGATGCGCTTGCCGCGTCCGAACGCGTGGCTGGACTTGCGCACCGCCAGCATGCGCTTGGTCCAGTTCAGCAGTGAACTGGGCTCGCGCGCCTGCGCCTCGACGTTGAGCGCCTCGTAGCCGTACACCGCGCCCAGGATCGGCTGCAGGTACAGGGTCTGGGGATGGGCATGGGAAAAACCGGCGTTGCGATCCGGGCTCCACTGCATCGGCGTGCGCACGCCGTTGCGGTCGCCGACAAAGACGTTGTCGCCCATGCCGATTTCATCGCCGTAGTAGATGATGGGCGAGCCGGGCATCGACAGCAGCATGCTGTTCATCAGCTTGATGCGATCGATGTCGTTGTCCATCAGCGGCGCCAGGCGCCGGCGGATGCCCAGGTTGATACGGGCACGCTTGTCGGCCGCATACATGTTGTACATATAGTCGCGCTCCTTGCTGGTCACCATCTCCAGCGTGAGCTCGTCATGGTTGCGCAGAAAAACTGCCCACTGGCAACCGTCGGGTATTTCCGGCGTCTGCTGCATGATTTCGATGATCGGATGGCGCTCTTCCTGGGCGATCGCCATGTACATGCGCGGCATCAGCGGGAAGTGGTAGGCCATGTGGCACTCGTCGCCGTCGCCGAAATACTCCCGCACGTCTTCCGGCCACATATTGGCCTCGGCCAACAGGAAGCGGTTCTTGTATTCGGTATCGATGGCGGCACGCAGCTTCTTGATCACCCCATGGGTTTCGGGCAGGTTCTCGTTGCTGGTGCCGTCACGTTCGACCAGGTAGGGAATGGCATCGAGCCGGAATCCGTCAACCCCCATGTCGAGCCAAAAGCGCATGGTTTTGAGCACCGCTTCGAGCACCGCCGGGTTGTCGAAGTTCAGGTCGGGCTGGTGCCCGAAGAACCGGTGCCAGAAGAATTGTTTCGCCACCGGGTCCCAGGTCCAGTTGGATGTCTCGGTATCGGTGAAGATGATCCGGGTGCCCTGGTACAGCGCGTCGGTGTCGCTCCAGACATAGAAATCGCGTTCGGGCGACCCCTTGGGCGCCTTGCGCGCGGCCTGGAACCAGGGATGCTGGTCCGAGGTGTGGTTGATGACCAGTTCGGTGATGACGCGCAGGTCGCGTTTGTGCGCTTCGGCCAGCATGTCGCGGAAGTCGTCCAATGTGCCGTATTGCGGGTGCACGTCCTCGTACTCCGCGATGTCGTAGCCGTCGTCGCGCAGCGGCGACGGGTAGAACGGCATCAACCAGATGGTGTTGACGCCGAGCTCCTTGACATAGTCGAGCTTGGCCGTGACGCCCTGGAAGTCGCCCATGCCGTCGCCATCGCTGTCGAAGAAGGCCTTGACGTTGAGCTGGTAGATGACCGCGTCGCGGTACCACAGCGGATCATCCCCGGATGCGGCGCTCGTCGGCTCGGGGGCGGATGTCGTTTTGGATGTTTCCATTGTGGGCAAGGGTCTGTCCGTGCTGCAGGTCACAGAAAATAGTCGAAATCGCGCTCATCGCGGATGCGCTGGCGCAACACGAAGATGTGGGCCGGCACGCTGCGCGGATCGAGTCGGACGAAGTGGTGCGGGCCGCCCCAGGTGAAGCGCTGGTTGCTGAGCTGGTCGTTGTTGATTGGCAGAAAGCGCAGGCTTGCGTTCTGCTGCAACGCGGCGTTTTCGCGCCGCACCCAGTTGATGCGGGTGATGAACGAGGCCAGGCTGCCCACATCGTCATGGTTCCAGTGCCGCAACTGGTATTTTTCCGAGTCCAGGTATTCCTCGCTGCCCGGCGCGCGCGGCAGATGCTCGCGCAGCTCGAACACCGGGCCGTAGATGCCGTAGCTGGCGGTCAGCGTGGCGGCCAGGACCAGGCGCACCATGTAGACCGCCGCCTCGCCACTTTGCAATTGCTCGTGCAGGATGTCCGGCGTATTGGGCCAGGCGTTGGGCCTGAAATAGTCCTGGCCCGGTCCGTCGGACAGCTCGGTGAAGTATTTCTGCAGCTCCCGCTTGCTGTTGCGCCAGGTGAAATAGGTATAGGACTGCGAAAAACCCAGCTTGGCCAGCCGGTGCATGACCTTGGGCCGCGTAAAGGCCTCGGCCAGGCCGATCGCCCAGGGGCTGCCGACATCGTCCGGCGTGGCAACCAGCGCGTTGTTCTTGCCCTTGCGCTGCAGCGTCCCGATTGGATGGATCGGCGGGAAATACAGCACGTCAAATCCCATCGCGGCAATCGCCGGCAGGCGGTTCTGCACATCCTTGAAGCTGCCGTGGCGCCCCGGCACCGGTGAGCAGGAACGGGGAAACAATTCATACCAGCTGCTAAAGCGCGCGCGCTCGCGATCGGCTATCAGCGGCAACTCGACCGGATACACGGTCTCATGCTCCCGATTCGGGTGGCGCCGCGCCGCCCGCGTCAGGGCATCGTCCAGCGCCAGCGCCTTGAGTGCGCGTGGCTCGGCCTGTGCGTCGCGCGCCATTGCCTGCAAGTCAGCGGCCCAGGCGGTCAGGACACTATCGATCACGGCGCGATTGCGGCCATGCTCCGGCAGGCTGGGCAACGGCAGCATCCGCGCTTTTTTCTGGGGGCTGGTCTCAGGCATCGGGCACATGCTCCAGAATCAGTGTGGACAAGGGCGGCAGTGACAGGCAGACCGAATACGGTCTGCCATGGGCACGCACCGGGCCGGCCTCGACCCCGCCCAGATTGCCCCAGCCGGAACCGCCGAATTCGCGTGCGTCGCTGTTGACCCGTTCGCGCCAGACGCCGGTGAGCGGTACGCCGATCAGGTAGTTGCTGCGCGGTACCGGGGTCATGTTGCACACCACCAGCATCGGTGGCCCCGCATCGCGCGGCTTGCGCAGAAAGGCGAATATGCTGGCATCCACGTCATCGGCGGCGACCCATTCGAAACCGGCGGGCGAAAAATCCTGCTGGTACAGGGCAGGAGATGCGCGGTATACCCGGTTGAGCTCGGAGACGAAACGCTGCAAGCCCGCGTGGTGTTCCTGCTCGGTGACCCACCACTCGAGCTCGCCGTCATGGGTCCATTCACGACGCTGGCCGAACTCGCCGCCCATGAACAGCAGTTTCTTGCCCGGATGCGCCCACATCCAGCCATACAGCGCACGCAGGTTGGCGAACTGCTGCCAGTCGTCGCCGGGCATCTTGCCCAGCAGCGAGCCTTTGCCATGCACGACTTCATCGTGCGAGAGCGGTAGCACGAAATTCTCGTTGAAGGCGTACACCAGCGAGAAAGTCATCTTGTGGTGGTGGTAGCGCCGGTGGATCGGCTTCTCCTTCATGTAGGCCAGGCTGTCGTGCATCCAGCCCATGTTCCACTTCATGCCAAAACCCAGGCCGTCCATGTCGGTGGGACGCGATACACGTGGCCATGCGGTGGATTCCTCGGCAATGCTGACGGTGTCGGGGAAATCGCGGTACACCGCCTTGTTCAGCGTCTGCAGGAAGGTGATCGCCTCCAGGTTCTCCCGCCCGCCCTGTGCGTTGGGAATCCACTCGCCGTCCTTGCGCGCATAGTCCAGGTACAGCATGGACGCAACCGCGTCGACCCGCAGGCCGTCCAGGTGGTATTTGTCGAGCCAGAACAGGCCCGACGAGATCAGGAAGCTGCGCACCTCGTTGCGGCCGTAGTTGAAGATGCTGGAACTCCACTCCGGATGGAATCCCTGGCGCGGGTCGGCATGCTCGAACAGGTGGGTGCCGTCGAAGTACGACAGTCCGTGTTCGTCGGTTGGAAAATGCGACGGCACCCAGTCCAACAGCACACCGATGCCCTGCTGGTGCAGGTGGTCGATCAGGTACATGAAATCCTGCGGCGTACCGAAGCGCGACGTAGGCGCGAAGTAACCGGTGGTCTGATAGCCCCAGGAACCGTAGAACGGGTGTTCGGTGACCGGCATCAGCTCGACATGCGTGAACCCTGTCTGCAGCATGTACTGCGCCAGTTGGTGCGCCATTTCGCGGTAGCCCAGGAATTCGCCATTGGCACGCCGCCACGAGCCCAGGTGCACTTCATAGATCGACATCGGGGCGTCCAGCGCGTTGTGTGCGGCGCGACCGGCCATCCACGCTGCATCGCCCCATAGATGCTCCAGGCTCCACACGCGCGAGGCGGTGGCGGGCGCGTGTTCGGCATAAATGGCGAACGGGTCGGCCTTGTCCACCATGTAGCCCTGATGGCGCGATCGGATGCGGTACTTGTAGCTCTGGCCGCGCTGCGCGCCTTTGGCAAAACCGGTCCAGATGCCGGTATCGTCGCCGCGCAGGGTCAATCGGTTTACATCGGCGGACCAGTCGTTCCAGTCGCCGATGACGCTGACCGACTCCGCGTTGGGTGCCCAGAGCGCAAAATCGGCTCCGTCCCCGGCCAGATGGCAACCCAGCGTGTCGTATAGCCGGTTGTGGGTTCCTTCCCGAAAAAGGTAACTGTCAGTCTCGGTTCTCATGGTCCATCCCTTTTCGTTGGCCTGCGCCCATGCAGCGTCGCCTGCGCCTATCGATGTCCTGATTGCCCCGGTACATCGCTGCTGCACGCGCCGGGCACATTGGCTGGGGCAGGGCGGCCCCCCACTCAGTCCGACGTGTCGCGCAGCCGGTGGCGGCGCACCAGGTCGTCGCGCTGGCGCGGGTCCAGGTTGATCCGCGCTGCGTCCCGGCCGACCGAGGCAAGCAGCCGCTCGTCCATCAGCCGGCGCCATAACGGCGGGCAATACGCCACCACGAACATGCCGAAGTAGCCGCTGGGCAGCCGCGGCAACTGGTCAAAGTGGCGCAGCGACTGGTAGCGTCGCAGCGGGTGCGCATGGTGGTCGGAATGGCGTTGCAGGTGGAACAGGGCCCAGTTCGAGAAGATATGGTTGCTGTTCCAGGAATGGTGCGGCCGGCAAGGTTCGAGTCGGCCATTGGCATCGCGCAGCCGTAACAGCCCGTAGTGTTCGACATAGTTGGCCGAGGTAAGCTGGAAGTTGGCCCAGAATGATGCGGCAACCAGGAACGGCAGGATCTGCAGGCCGAGCCAGACCAGCAGCGCCAGCCACAGGGCCAGCGTGATGGCGGCCGGTTGCAGGATGGCGTTGTGCCATGACCAGGTCGCCTGGCCGAGACGCTGCAGGCGGTCTTTTTCCAGTGCCCAGGCGCGAATGAAGGCACCGGGCATTTCCCGCAGGACAAAGCGGTAAATCGACTCGCCCATGCGGGAAGAAGCCGGATCCGGCGGCGTTGCGACATCGCGGTGGTGGCCACGGTTGTGCTCCACCGTGAAATGGCCATATCCGGTCGGGGCCAGGCTGATCCTGGCGAGCCAGGTTTCCAGGGCCGTATTCTTGTGGCCCAGCTCATGCGCCAGGTTGATGCAAAAACCGCCAATCGAGCCACTGATGAGCACCATTGCCAGCAGGCCGTGCCAGGGCAGGGGATTGCGGGCGACAAACCAGGCGCCGAAGATGAAGGCGGCCCACAATACCGGCACCAGCAGGAAGGTGATCCAGCGGTAATAGGCGTCGGCGTCCAGGCCCGGCACGGCTTCCTCCGGCGGGTTGCTCAGGTCTTCGCCCAGCAGCCAGTCCAGCAATGGCACCACCAGATAGAACGCCGCCACCGGCAACCACAACGCCAGTGGGTCGCCCAGCAGCAGCATCAGGATCGGTCCGGCGGCGACCGAGGCGGGCACCAGCAAGGACAGTAGCCATGCAGCGCGCTTGCGATCGTGGTAGATCACCGGTTGGTTGGACGCTGGCGCTGGACTGTGCATGGGCGGATAGGGCGGCAGCAGATTGCGCGCACCTGCCATTGTGGCTCAGGCGGCGCTGGTCTCCAACCGGCCGGACAGGTCCAGCCAACGGTCTTCCAGTTGCTTGAGCTCGTCGTTGACTGACTTGAGCCGTTTGCCCAGCTCGGCGATCTCCGATGGTCGGACCGCCGTTCCCAGGTGTGCTTCCAATGCCGCGCCTTCGCCGTTGAGGACCGCCATTTTGGCTTCGATCTGGCTGATTTCAAACGGCAGGGTGCCGATACCGGGGCCGGGTTTCTTTGGCAGACGATGGCTGACTCCGTCAACTTTCTGGCCCTTCTTGCCGCCAGCGGTGACTCCTTGCTTGGCGAGTTCGCGCTGTCGCTTGGCCTCGTCCAGCAGATAGCGCTGGTAGTCGTCCAGGTCGCCATCGAACGGCGACACGCCGCCGCGCGAGACCATCCAGAACTCGTCGCACACCGAGCGCAGTAGCGCCCGGTCGTGGCTGACCAGCATTACCGTGCCTTCGAACTCATTGAGCGCCATGCCCAGCGCCTCGCGCGTGGCCAGGTCCAGGTGGTTGGTTGGTTCGTCCAGCAGCAGCAGATTGGGCCGCTGCCAGACGATCATGCACAGCACCAGACGCGCCTTTTCGCCGCCGCTCATGCTGCCCACGGCCTGCTTGACCATGTCGCCGCTAAAGTTGAAATTGCCCAGGAAGCTGCGCAGGTCCTGCTCGCGGGTCGCCTGACCTGCAATCTTGCCGGCGGCCGTCACCTCGCGCACCAGTGCGATCATGTGGTCCAGCGGCGTATCGGCTGGACGCAGCACATCGAGTTCTTGCTGCGCGAAATAGCCGATGTTCAAGCCCCTGCCCTCGGTGATCTCGCCCTCGATCGGTTGCAAGGCACGTGCCACGGTCTTGACCAGCGTGGACTTGCCCTGGCCGTTCGCGCCCAGGATGCCAATGCGCTGGCCGGCAAGCACCGAGCGGCTGACATTGCGCACGATCACGGTCGGTAGCTCGCCAGCAGGCGCATCGGGCGCCGGCGGGTAACCAAAACTGACACCCTGCATAGACAGCATCGGGTTGGGCAGATTGGCCGGCTCGCGAAACTCGAAGCTGAAGTCGGCCTCGGCCAGCAAGGGTGCGATTTTTTCCATCCGGTCCAGCGCCTTGACCCGGCTTTGCGCCTGTTTCGCTTTGCTGGCCTTGGCCTTGAAGCGCGAAATGAACTTCTGCAGATGGGCGATCTTTTCCTGCTGCTTGGAGTAGGCGTTCTGCTGCAGATCCATCTGCTCGGCACGCATGTCCTCGAACTTGCTGTAGTTGCCGCTGTAGCGCACCAGCTTGGCTGCGTCGATGTGCAGCGTGACATCGGTCACTGCGTCCAGGAATTCGCGGTCGTGGCTGATCACCAGCATCGTGCCTTCGAATTTTTTCAGCCAGGCCTCCAGCCACACCAAGGCGTCCAGGTCCAGGTGGTTGGTCGGCTCGTCAAGCAGCAGCAGATCGGCCGGGCACATCAGCGCGCGCGCCAGTTGCAGGCGCATGCGCCAGCCGCCGGAAAAGCTGTTGACCGGGCTGTCCAACTCGCTGGTCTTGAAGCCCAGCCCGAGGATCAGCGCCTGGGCGCGCGCCGGGGCGTCATGTGCACCGGCGTCGTGCAACTCCATATAGGCGTGGGCCATGCGGTCGCCATCGTCGCCAGCCTCGGCGCCCGTGACCTCCTGTTGCGCGGCCACCAGCCGCACGTCGCCCTGGATCACGAAATCAGTGGCCGATTGCCCGGTCTCGGGCATGTCCTGTGCGACCTGGCCCATGCGCCACTGGCTGGGCACGCTGAAGTCGCCGGCGTCCTCATGCAGTGAGCCGTCCAGCAAAGCGAACAGGGAGGATTTACCGGCGCCGTTGCGCCCGACCAGGCCGATTTTTTCGCCCGGGTTGAGCGTCACCGAAGCGGCATCGAGCAGGACTTTGGTGCCGCGGCGCAGCGTGACGGTTTTCAGGGTGATCATGGAATGGCAGGTCGGCCGTCGTGTCAGGCGCGTGGTTGGGTTTGTTGCAGCGCCAGCAGCGCGTCGCGCGTCAGTGCGCAGACTTGTTCATCACCGGCGCTGGTGTCGAGCCAGATTGTCGCCAGTCCCGGAAAAGCCGCTTCGAAATGGACGCGCTCATGGCCGATCTCCAGCACCAAGGTGCATGCCGAACGCATGATCGCGGGAGCGCCGCGCAACAGCCGGCGCACAAAATCCATGCCGTCGTCACCGCCGGCCAGCGCGAGCGCGGGCTCGGCCCGGTACTCGGGTGGCAATTGCGCCATGCTGGTGCTGTTCACGTAGGGCGGGTTGCACAGGATCATGTCATAGACGCCGTCGGCCACGGCCAGCGCGTCGCCCTGGCGCAACCGGATCCGGTCGCTCAGCCCATGGCGTTGCAGGTTGATGCGCGCCACGTCCAGCGCAGGTTGCGAGATGTCGGCCGCATCGACCTGCAGTTGCGGATACGCCAGCGCCGCCAGGATGGCCAGGCTCGCGCCGCCCGTGCACAGGTCGAGCAGACGCGCCGCGTTTGCCGGCATCCAGGTGTCCAGCGCGCCGCCGGCGATCAGTTCTCCGATCAGGCTGCGCGGCACAAGACAGCGTTCGTCAACATAAAACGCTACGCCCTGCAACCAGGCTTCGCGCGTCAGGTAGGCCGCCGGAACGCGCGACGCGATGCGTTGCTGCAGCAATTCGCCTACCTGGTGCTGCGCAACCGGCGCGACGTCGTTGTGCGCAATCGATTGTGGTCCCTCGAGCGCCGAGTCCAGCGGCAGGCCCAGCCGCCACAAGACCAGCCACGCGGCCTCATCGTATGCGTTGTCGGTGCCGTGGCCGAAACGGACGCCAGCGGCATCCAGCGTGTTGGCGCCAGAGTCAATCAGCTGGCCGATGTTCATGCCAGGTGCAGCGCGGCCGACATCAATGCTTGACGTCCAGTGTGATATCGGTGAAAGACGGCTCGTCGTCCGGTTCCTCTTCTGGCTTGACGCCACGCGCCAGTGAGAAGTCGTTCTCCATGCGCCACATCAGGTTGGTCGGCGAATCGGAGTTGGCCAGGCCTTCCTTGCGATCGACGGTGCCGTCGATGATCAGGCGGGCGATGTCGGCCTCGAAGCTCTGCGAGCCCTCGGCCATGGCTTTTTCCATCGCCTCCTTGATGCCCGAGAAATCGCCTTTTTCGATCAGCTCGGAAATCAGCTTGGTGTTGAGCAGCACCTCGACCGATGGCACCCGGCCGCCGGACACCGTGCGCAGGAGGCGTTGGGACACCACGGCCCTGAGCGCCGCGGCCAGGTCGCCGAGCATGGTCTCGCGCACCTCGACCGGGTAAAAGCTCAGAATCCGGTTCAACGCCTGGTAGCTGTTGTTGGCGTGCATAGTGGCCAGGCACAGGTGACCGGACTGGGCATAGGCCAGCGCCGCTGACATGGTTTCGCGGTCGCGGATCTCGCCCACCAGGATCACGTCGGGCGCCTGGCGCAACGCGTTCTTGAGGGCGATTTCCAGCGAATCGGTGTCAGAACCGATCTCGCGCTGGTTGACCACGGAGCGCTTGTTCTTGAACAAAAACTCGATTGGATCCTCGATCGTCAGGATATGGCCGGCCAGATTCTCGTTGCGGTAGTCGATCATCGCCGCCAGCGTGGTGCTTTTGCCGGCACCGGTGGCGCCCACCATCAGCAGCAGGCCACGTTTGGCCATGATCAGTTCGCTCAGGATATCGGGCAGGGCCAGGCTCGATAGCGCCGGTATTTCCAGCGAGATGAAACGGATCACGGCCGCGATCGAGCCGCGCTGGCGCATCGCGCTCACCCGGTAGCGTCCGACGCCGGCAAGCGGAAAACCCATATTGAGTTCGCCCGTGGCCTCGAGCTCGGCGATGCGTTCGGCCGGCAGCACTTCGGCCAGCAGATTGCGCGGTGCGTCGGGCGGCAATATCTGGTTGTTGATCGGGATACACAGGCCGTTGATCTTGATCAGCGCCGGCGCATGCGCCGACAGGTAGACGTCCGACGCCTTCTTGTCGCTCATCAGGCGCAGGATGCGTTCCATTGTTCCCGGTGTGCCGCTGGTTGCCATGCTGTTCCCCTTGTGCTCGGTGGAAATGGGACGATAAGAGGTTCTAGTCGCGCAACAGGTCGTTCAGGCTGGTCTTGGCGCGGGTTTGCGCGTCGACTTTCTTGACGATCACCGCACAGTACAGGCTGTACTTGCCGTCGGCGCTGGGCAGATTGCCCGAAACCACGACCGAGCCCGCCGGAATGCGGCCATAGCTCACGCTGCCGGTGGCGCGGTCGTAGATCTTGGTGCTCTGGCCGATATACACGCCCATCGAGATGACCGAGTTCTCCTCGACGATGACGCCCTCGACGACTTCGGAGCGGGCCCCGACGAAGCAGTTATCCTCGATGATGGTCGGACCGGCCTGCATGGGTTCGAGCACGCCGCCGATGCCGACGCCGCCGCTCAGGTGCACGTTCTTTCCGATCTGCGCACATGAGCCCACGGTGGCCCAGGTGTCGACCATCGTGCCTTCGTCTACATAGGCGCCAATATTGACGTAGGACGGCATCAGCACCACGCCTTTGGCGCAGAAACTGCCGCGCCGGGCGATCGCCGGCGGCACGACGCGCACGCCGCTGGCGCGCAGCGCGTCTTCGTCCTGGCCGCCGAACTTGGTAGGCACCTTGTCAAAGAAGGCCAGGTCGCCGGCGCGCATGACGGCGTTGTCCTTGAGCCGGAAACTCAGCAGCACCGCTTTCTTGACCCATTGGTGCGTGGTCCACTGGCCGACGCCCTCGCGGGTGGCCACGCGCAGTGTGCCGCGGTCCAGTTCGGCGATGACATGGTCAACCGCGTCGATGACCTCGCGGGGTGCCGATTTCGGGGAGTACTCGGCGCGGTTGTCCCACGCGGTGTCGATGGTTTTTTGCAGTTGGTCGGTCATGAATGCTCGTCGGGTTGTCGAAATAGGGGTTGGCGGGCTCACGCGGTGCTGCGCACGAACTGAACAATGCGCTGCGCAGCTTCTTCACATTCGGCGGTTTCGGCCACCAGCGCCATCCGGATGCGCTGTGCGCCCGGGTTCACGCCATCGACTTCCCGGGCCAGAAAGCTCCCGGGCAGGACCGTCACATTGTAGAGAGCGAGCAGGTCGCGCGCGAAGGTAGTGTCGCTGCCGCGCACGCCGGCCCACAGATAGAACGCGGCATCGGGCAGGGCGACGTCGAGAACCTCGGACAGGATCGGCGTGATGCGTTCGAATTTGGCACGGTACAGGTCCCGATTCGCCACCACATGCGCCTCGTCGGCCCAGGCGGCGATGCTGGCCGATTGCACCACCGGACTCATCGCACTGCCGTGGTAGGTCCGGTACAGCAGAAATGCCTTGACCAGCGCCGCGTCTCCGGCGACGAATCCGCTGCGCATGCCGGGCACACTACTGCGCTTGGACAGGCTGGTGAAGGACAACAGGCGTGCGAAGTCGTGCCGACCGAGCCGAGCCGCCGCCTGCAGGGCGCCCAGCGGCGGCTCGTCGCGGAAATAGATCTCGCTGTAGCACTCGTCGGATGCGATGACGAATCCATGCCGGTCACTGAGCGCAAACAGCTTCTCCCATTCGGACAAGGGCATCACCGCGCCGGTCGGATTGCCTGGCGAACAGACGTACAGCAATTGGGTGCGGGCCCAGATGGCCTCGGGTACCGCATCCCAATCCTGGGCGAAGTTGCGCGCCGGATCAGCTGCGACGAACCAGGGCTTGGCACCTGCCAGCAGCGCGGCACCCTCATATATTTGATAGAACGGGTTCGGGCATACCACCCAGGGCCCGTCAGTTGCCTCGGGCTGGCCTGTGCGCGGCGGATCGACCACCGTCTGGGCGATGGCGAACAGGGCCTCGCGCGACCCATTGATCGGTAGCACCTGGGTCTGCGCATCGACCTGAAGGCCATAGCGTCGCCCCAGCCAATCGGCGCAGGCCTGGCGCAAGGCCGGATCGCCGGCCGTGGACGGGTAGCTGGCCAGGCCGCTGGGCCGGCTATTTAGCGCGTCGGCAAAGGCCTGCGCAATGAACAACGGTGTTGCATGGCGCGGCTCACCGATGCCCAGACTGATCGGTCGATAAGCCGGGTTGGGCGTGATGCCGGAAAAAAGTGTGCGCAGGCGCTCGAAGGGATACGGCTGCAGCCGCTCCAGCAGATGGTTCATGGGCGAGATTATCCGGGCTCAGTCGCACCGTCGCGCACATGCGCTCCGGCCCAGCCTGGAAACATGAGCCGATCCTTACTTCCGCCGTTTGGCAGGCTTGGCCGCAGGCCGGGCGGGCGGTGTTGTGGGGGCGTCGCCAATCAGCCCTTTTAAAGGGCAAATCTTGAAAGCCGGGCACTTTTGGCAACCGGCAACGACAGCGATGGGGCATAGGGTCATGGAGTTTCTTTCGACGGGTTGGGCTGCGGCAGTCTAACAAGCCTGGCTTCAGGTTCGCGGATGGCGTGGAGGCGTTGCCACAATGCCATGGCAATAGGCGCCGATGCGCCCGGGCGGCTTGCCAGCGTGGTCGGCGCGCGACGGTTTTGCGGCAAATGACTCCCCAAACGAGGGGGTGGAGCCACGTTCCGGTGAATTTAGCGCCAACATTCGTACTCTTCCCATTGCCCAAATGCCGGTTAAGTGGCATCGTTGCAGAATGTATCGGTCGGCCGGTGCGCTGGCCGAGGCCGCGCGTTCGGGCGGTGGTCGTGCGATTGGTCGAATTGATTCTGGCTGGGGGTACTATGAACATCGGAAAAAGAGCCACGCTCCCGCGTGTACGGTCACTTGCGCTCGCCTTGCATGCTGCCTGGGGCATGTCGGCGTTTGCTCTGCCCGACGGGGCCTCGGTGGTCAATGGTCAGGTGTCGATTTCGCAGCCGGGCGCCGGCGCCATGCAGATCAATGCCTCCCAGGGAGCCATCATCAACTGGCGCCAGTTCTCGATAGGCGCCTCGGAAAGTACGCAGTTTGTGCAACCGTCCAGTACCAGCGCGGTACTAAACCGGGTCGTCGGGCGCGACCTGTCCGAACTGCTGGGGCAACTTAAATCGAACGGGCAGGTGTTCCTGATCAACCCCAACGGCATCGTCATCGGCGGCGCCGCGCGCATCGACACCAACAGCTTTGTTGCCTCCACGCTGGACCTGTCCGACGCCGATTTCCTGGCCGGCAAGCTGCGTTTCCTGGCGCGTCCGGGTGCCGGAGCCATCCGTAACGAAGGCATGATCACGGCGGGTCCGGGTGGACGCATTGCGCTGATCGCGCCCGATATCGAGAACAGCGGCATCATCCATGCGCCGGACGGCAACATCCTGCTGGCTGCCGGGCGCAAGCTGGAAATCACCAGCCTGGACCTGGACGGCATCCGGTTCGAGATCCAGGCGCCGACCGATTCGGTGCTCAATCTGGGCCAGTTGCTGGCCGACAACGGCGCAGTTCGGGTGTTTGCGGGGTCGATTCGCCATAGCGGCGAAGTTCGCGCCAATCGAATCGCAGTGGACGCCGACGGCACTATCGTGTTGTCCGGGCGCAACAGCGTCACGTTGACCGGCGACAGCGTCACGCGCGCCGATGGGGCGTCGGGCGGCAACATCCTGGTGCAAAGCGGCGAGGGAACGACACGCATACAAGGTGTGGTGTCGGCCGCAGGGGCTTCGGGCACGGGCGGCGACATCCGTATTCTGGGTCAGCGGGTCGCGCTGGAGTCGAGCGCACAGCTGATCGCATCGGGCAGTGGCGGCGGCGGGCAGATCATGGTGGGCGGTGATTTCCAGGGCGCCAACGCCCAGGTCCAGAACGCCGCACGGGTGTTCGTGGGCGAGGGCGCCAAGCTCAATGCCGATGCGACAGACGACGGCAATGGTGGTCGCGTCATTGTCTGGGCCGACGAAAACACGCGCTTCGGCGGCGATCTGTCTGCGCGGGGCGGGCCGCAGGGCGGCAATGGCGGTTTCGCCGAGGTCTCGGGCAAGGCGAACCTGGCCTTCACCGGCAACGCCGACCTCAGCGCGTCGAACGGCGCCAATGGCAGTCTGTTGCTCGACCCACTGGACATTCTGGTCTCGCTGACCAGCGGCATTCTGACGATCGTGGTCGACGAGTTCGCCGACTTTGCCAGCAATGTCGTGACCATTTCGCCGCTGACATTGGCCACCGTGGGCGGCAATGTGGTGTTGCAGGCCGTGCGCGACATCTATGTGCGCGATGCGATTGCACTCACCGCCCCGGGCGCCGGATTGACGATGACGGCGGGCGGCGCGATGTTCGACTCCGGATCGATCTTCAATACGACTGGTATCAGCACCACAGCCGGAGCCGTGACGCTGCGGGCCAACGCGATCACAGGTCCGGGCGGCATCACGACCTCGGGTGGCGCGGTCGACCTGATGACGGCTGGCTCGCTCAACTACACCGGAGCCATTTCCAGCGGTGGCGGCGCCGTGACGCTGGCGTCGTCGAATGGCTCGGTGTTCAATGCCAATGTCGATGCCGGCGCTGGAACCATCCAGGCGACCGGTCGCAGCGTCTCCAGTGGCAGCTACACCACCACCGGTATGGTTGGCATGACGGCGACGGCCGGCAACGTGTTCGTCAACGCGTTGAACGCCGGCGTTGCCAATCTGAACGCCACCAGTTCGGTCAGCGGTACGGTGTCAGTGACCGACCGTGTCAACGCCACATCGACCGGCTCCAGCGTTCAACTCTCGAGTGGTCCGGGTGGTCCCTTGCGCTTGGGTACCATCACCGGCAGCTCCGGGGTGTTTCTGACATCCTCCACCGGCATGGAACAGGTCGCGGGCGGATTGATAACCGGGCCGTTCATCCGGCTGGACACGAACAACAGCGCCGCGCCGGCCGGATCGCAAGCGGCTCCCATTCTGATCGCGTCTCCGTCCGGGCAGGTCCAGCCGCGGCTCGAACTGATTGATATTGCGTCTCCGACCCACGTCACCTTGACAGGCGCCCCGATGCTGGACAGCCTGGAAATGCGTGGAACCGTCGCCGGTCTGGCCGCAATCGCGCTCACGGGCGCCGCCAACCTCACGACACTGAGCCTGGGAGATGGTGGCGGCGTGCTCAACGCCACGGCTGTTTCGAATGGCGGGCTGGCGAATGGATTCAGCCTGAGTGTGACCAATGGTGCGCTCAATGCCGCCACCTTGACGCTGCCGGGCGCCCCGGTCGACCTGTTCGCCTCCACCTCGGTGACGGTTGGCAGCATGACGGGCGCCAGCCTGTCGATCAGCGCTCCCGGGGCGGTCGCAATCGGTTCTGCGACGACCACCGGCAGTTCCGGCATCGATGTCTCGACCGGTTTGTGTGACGACGTCGTCGGGGCGTGCACCACATCGAGTCCCATTGTTGCCGGCACACTGAACGCCGGTGGAACCGGACGCGTGATTTTGACGAACCGCGACAACGGCGATGTAACGGTTACCAGCCTGACGTCCGGCGGCTTTGTGCAGATCGACGCTGGCGGCGAGTTCGAAACATCGTTCAACTTCCCGCGCACGAGCCATCGCACCGCGAACAACATCGTGCTTGGAACGGTCGTGATTGGCGATAGCCTGGACATCAGCAATCAGGGCCATGGCAACGTGAGCGTGACCAGCATGGCCGTGTCGCGAGGCGTTTTCGTCCAGGCAGGTGGCTCCTTCTCGCCCTCGGCATTCGTAAGCCAGCCGACCAACAACACCATCACCATCGGCAATGCCGAACCGGTCGGTGCCGCCAATGGTTTTACGGTTCGCAACGACGGCGTCGGCAATCTCACCCTCACGGGCGCTGTTGATCGCAGCGTGTCGGGCGGCATCAGTCTGTCGACGGATCAAGGCTCGCTCAGCGCAACCGGCAATCTGACGGCGCGTGATTCGATCAGCGTGTCGGTCCAGGGCGGCGCTGCCACGCTGGGTCAGTTGTCGGCCGGCGTTGGTTCGAATGGTGATGTGCAAGTGAATGCGACCGGCAACATCGATTTCACCTCGATCCGTGCGAACGACGTGAACAGCAATTCCGGCAATGTCAATCTGAACTCCTTTGTTGGCTCGGTAAGAACGACGCTGGACAATGCCGCAAATGACATCAGCGCAACGGGCAATGTATCGGTGTTCGCCGGCAGCGCCATTGGAGACGCCTTGTTTGCGCGACCGCTGGACATCATTGCCGGTGCGGCAAAATCCGTGACACTGAACGCCGGCACCGATATCGGCAGGGCTACTGCACCAGTCAATATTGACACCAGTGGCACGCTTGACATCACGTTTGACACCAGTGGCACGCTTGACATCACGTCGGGCGCAGGCCAGTTCCATGTAGCCGCAACCAATGGCATGGTCGAGCGTTCGCTCTCCACCATCCGTTTGTCGGCGTCGGCGGCCGGTATCGGCACCGGCAATACGTCGACCTTCACCTCGGAAAACCTGGACGTTACAGCGCTGAGTGACGGAGCCGTCATCACCATCGGCAACCTGGTGCCCTTGGCGGGGAACCCGTTGAACCTGTTCAGCTTTGCGGCCGCCGGTGCCAGCGGACTGGCGTTTGGCAACGTGGACCTGAACACCACCGGGCTCGATCGCTTGTCGCTGAGCGCCGGTACGACGCTGACGCAGGCATTGCCGATGACCAACATCATCCGCGCCAACAGCGTCAACCTGGTCAGCGGCGCAGCCATGTCTACCGGGGCGATAACCACGCTGGGAACCAATCGGTCCGACTTCAACGGCGCCATTCCCGACCAGTTGGTGCTCGATGCGGGGGGCGATATCATCGTGGCAGGGGGCCTCGACAGCCTGACCTTCATCAAAGTCGACAGTTCGGGCGGCAATGTCACGGTCACCGGCGCGGTGACGGGAACCGGCACGTCGCGCAACGCTTTCCGCGCGGAGGCGGATCAGGTCAGCCTGCGCGCCGCAGGCGACATCAGCACCGGCGGGGCGGTGACCAGCTCGACGCTGACATCGCTGATTGCCGGTGGTTCGATATCGGTTGGCGGCGCGGGTATTGCTGGTGGCGTGACTTTTCTTGGCGGCAACAACCAGACCGACACCGTGACGGTGACGGCTGGAATGGCGGCGCAAAGCATCACGGCACAGGCCATCACCGGCGGTTTCGACAAGACCGTCTCGGGCGGCACATTGAATGTTGCCGGCGGCATCACGGGTGCCGCCCGCACAACCACGGTCAGCGCCGGCACGCTCAATACCGGCATCCTGGCCTCCGGATCGTCATTGGACGTGACAGGCACCACATTCAATACCGGAAGTATGTCTGTGGGCAATGGTTCATTGACGATCAATGCGACGGCCGCCTACGCGCCGGGCTCCGCGATCGACTTGTCGGCCGGCAATGTATTCATCTCCGCTACCGATCACATCGATCTGACGACCAGCGGAACCACGGTGACCGCACCGACCGTGCGGTTGGAAACAACGGGCATGGCCAATATTCAGGCCAACGGCCTGACCAATACGACCAACCTGACGCTGTCCACCGGTGGTCTGTTTGATGTCCGGTCCGACGTGGCACTGACCAATGTCAATGTCAGCGCTGACGGCAGTGTCGCGGGCTCCGGCGCCGGGTCGCAGGTACGCGGTAACGGCGTGAACCAGCTGTTGACCTACCTGACCACCGGCAACCAGCTGGCGTTGCAGTTGGCGTCCGATACCGGCATGACCGATCGGTATACCGAGACCTCGGCCACGATCACGGATATCGTGATCAATACGGTCGGCATTTTTGGCGCGACGGGTAGTTCCTCCATCAACGTCTTTGCGCCTGCGGCCAACATCACGGCCAACGCGGTGGCCATGGGCAACGGCAGCCTGGACCTGCGCGCCGGGGGCAACATCGTGCTGACCTCGGTCGTCACGGGCGGTGGATTTGTCAGAGTCGATGCCACCGATGGTCGGGTGGACCTGACGTCGGTAAATAGCGCCGCAGGCTCGGTGGCCGCGCGCACCCTCGGTGACGCGAACCAGCATATCAATGTCGAACAGATACTGAGCCTGGGGGGCAGCGTCTCGCTGACGGCGGACAACGGCAATATCGTGCGCGTCGGCGCGCAGCCATTCCAGATCGATACGCGTGACGGAAATGGCGCGGCCAGTGGGAGCACGACGCTCAACGCCGCCAATGGCAGCATCGGCAGCGCCGCGAATCCGATCCTGACCCGTGGCGCGGTGGGGCTGAATGTGTCGGCCCGCGACGCGATTGAAGTCGACCTGGCAAACGCGGCCCTGACCCAGTTGTCGATCACCGCATCAGCCAGTGGCAGCGGCGCAGTTTCGGTCAATGACATCGGCGGCAACTTCTCGGGCTTGCTGCTATCGCGCAGCGGCTTTGATTTATTGCTCGGTCCCTTGAGTCCCGTCGTCGCCACTGCGTTTGCATTGACGGCGACGGATGGAAACATCGTCGTGGGCGGCGATATCGGCAACATCACGGCATTGACACTGTATGCCGGTTTTGGCTTCAACTCCACGGGTGACCTGCGTATCCAGGCCGGCGGTGGGCCAAGAAGCATTGTTGCCAACACCTACGATCTGCGCGCCGGCCAGGACGTCGTGATTGCCGCGGGTGCGGCGGCGGGCGAGAGCGTGGCGGTGGCCCAGGCTGGTGCGTTTGGCAGTAGCACCGTGTCGGCCGGGCGCGACATTCTTGTCAGCGCCAATGCAGGCTCGGCCAGTGTCCAGCACATAACGCCGTTCGCTACCCAGGTACTGAACGCCGGCCGCGACATTCGCGTCGTTGGCGGCTCGGCCGGAGTGGTCGGTGCATTGGCCAATATCGGCTCAACCGGCAACCAGTTCTTGAGCGCTGGCAATCTGTTGCTGGTGCAGGGCGGCGCGACCGACGGCACAGCAGCAACCGTGCAGGCCAGCCGAAGCCAGACCAGCGGGGCAGTGGGCAATGTCTCGGTGTTGGGCGGTGGCGACAATGCCGCGGCATTGCTGCAGGCGGGGACCAGCCAGACCGTCATCAGCCTGGCCGGTAACGTCATCGTGCAGGGTGGCAGCGGCGCCAGCGCATCGGCCGCGATACAGTCGATCTCGGGGAGCCAGTCGATTGGCACGACCGTGTTTGGCACGGCCACCGATCTGGTGCTGGTACAAGGTGGCACCGGAAATGCCGCCACGGCATCGATCCGATCCGGCACTGTCCAGACCGTGCAGAGTTCGGGCGATATCCGGGTTCTCGGCGGCTCGGGCACGGGCGCCTTGGCGGAGATCTTTGGCGGTACGTCGCAGACGGTGGGTTCAACGACAACGTTCAGCGGAAACATCTCCTTTGATCCAACCGCAAGTATCCTGGTGCAGGCCGGCTCCGGGGGCACGGCGGGTATCCGGGCCAACAACGCCCAAACCATTCGGGCCAGTGAGACCATATCGGTACTGGGCGGTTCGGCGGCTGGCATGACCGCGGTGATCGAGAGCATCAACGCAAGCCAGGACATTGGAAACGCGAGCAATTTCCGCAACGACCCGACGGGCAACATCCTGGTGCAAGGCGGAACCGCATCCGGCGCATTTGCGTCGGTCAAGGCACAAACCAATCAGACCATCCGCAGCGGCGGCTCGATCAGCGTCGTCGGTGGCGCCGGGGCCGGTGCATCGGGCGAAATCCGCAGTGTGGCGAGTTCGCAAACGATCGGATCGACCTCCAACAATTCGAACGACGCCACCGACAGCGTACTGGTGCAGGCCGGCAGCGGCGGCATCGCGCGCATCCTGGCGCAAAGCAGCCAGACCATCCTGACCAGCGAAAACCTGTCCGTGGTGGGCGGGCCGGGCGCGGGCATGCAGGCCTCGATCGAGTCGACGGCGGGCTCTCAGAACATCGGCAGTACATCGACATCCTTTGGCAACGACCCGTCCGGTTCGATCCTGGTCCAGGCGGGGAACGGAGTCGGATCGGCGGCCTTTATCAGGGCGGCAACGGGTCAGACGATCGATGCAGGTGGCAGCATCGCGCTGATCGGCGCCGCGGCCAATGCATTTGCGGAAGTCGTAACGAACACGGGCACACAGACCATTGGCAACGTCTCTTCCAACCGGGACCGGACCGACGACATCAGTCTTACCGGTGGTTCCGCGTCCGGTGCCTATGCACGCATCATGTCCAGCGCCGGTTTCCAGAGCTTGCTCACCTCGGCCAACCTGACCCTTGCCGGCGGCGCTGGCGACAATGCAGGTGCGACGTTGTTGGCCGGCACCGGGCAAAACATGACCGTGCAAGGCACATTGGCCATGGTCGGCGGTAGCGGCAGCGTCCCGGGATCGAATGAAACAGCCATTCGCAACAATACTAGTGGCCAGCAGAGCATCAACGTCACCGGCAACATGTCGGTCACCGGAGGCGGATTTGGCTCCGACGCCTGGGTCAAGCAAAATGGCAGCGGCGGCCAGGCGATCACCGTGGGCGGTAACCTGGCACTGCTGGCGCCCGCCGCTACGCCAAGTACCGGTGTCACCAGCATCGAATCGCTGGGTCCGACCCAGAACATCTTCGTCGGTGGCGGATTGACGATTGACAACCAGGCCGGATGGCTGACGTACATCAGCACAGCCGGCGCGCAGTCGATCACCGCGGACACGATTGCGATCAACCTGTCGACTGCATCGCCGGTTTCGGCTCCCTTTGCCGGTATTTCTGCCACCGGCAACCAGACCATCAACCTGCAGGGCGATGGAACCACGATCGGCACCGCAACCCTGTCCATCGTCAATACCAGCAGCCTGACCGACTCCTCGGCTGCGCTATCCACCGCAGCCGACCAGGTGATCCTGATGGACTACGACTCCGCGGGTCTGGTGCAGATTGGCAGTACCGACGGCTTGGGTCGAGCTCAGATATCTGCCGGTGGCACACACACCATGGTTGCCGGCCAACTGCTGATCCAGGGCGGTGCCAGTTCAGCCGCGACGGCGGGTATCTTCGTGCCCAACGGCGCGGCGGTGATCAGCACCATCTACGGCCCGATCGAACTAAAGGGCGGTGCGTTGGGCGCTGCGATCATCGATCCGCCGCAACTGGACATGGTGTCCAACAGTGGCGTGTTCCTGCTTGCGGGCGCGGGTGCTGGCGCCAACGCGACCATCCAGGCGGGTATCTTCAATCTTGCGGCGACCAGCGGCGATCTGTCGCTGATCAACTCGGCTGCGGCACTCGCGTCGATCAATGCCGACGTGTTCAACTACTTTGGTGCCGGCAACGTCAATCTGAGTGGCGGCACGATCACGGTGACCACGGCCGGTGCAATCACGATCACGGGTATTTGCTTTAGCTGCGATACCAACCTGTTCGGCCCGTTCAGCGTGTCTGCATTCATCCCGCCGCCGTTGGATTTTGGTGCGTTCGCTACCAGTAATGTGTTGGCACTGGCCGATCTGGGCGTCGGACTGTTCGACGCCTGGCTGGACGCGGACGGTTCCCTGGTCTTGAGCAACCGGCGTCTGAACCAGTGCTATTGACAGGGCGATCACCATGAAAACTTCGACGTTTCAGTTCCTGCCAGCCGATCAGCGTCGGCGAGCTTCAACCGCCAGCGTCCTGCTGGTGCTGTGCGGCGCGTTGCTGTCGGGCGCGGCGTTGGCGCAGCCCAGGGCCGGCGAGGTCTCGCACCTGCAAGGCATGGCCACGGCGCAGCAGCCCAATGGCGGGTTTCGGTTCCTCGCGCGCGGTGACCCGGTGCTCGAAGGAGACACCATTTCAACCACCGAGCGCGGCTTCGCGGTGGTTGCGCTGAGTGACGGCACCAAATTCACGCTGCGGCCGTCGACCACATTTGCGCTGGAAAAATTCTCAGTCGACCAGGGCAATGAAGCTGCTTTCATGCGCCTGTTGCGCGGCGGCATGCGCATGGTGACCGGCTTTGTCAACAAGCGCAATCCGGCCGGGTTCGAGCTCAGGGTCAAGACCGCGACCGTAGGTATCCGTGGCACGAGTTTTGATGCGCGCATCTGTGGCGAAGACTGTCGCCAGGAGGGCGTCGCGCCAAGGGCCGTCAATGTGTCCGTGCCGGGCGTGACCAATGTCGGGACGGTCGTGGCGCGGGTGGTGCGGGCAAGCGGTTCGATCACGGCGACACAACCCGGGCAAGGCCCTCGGATTCTGTCAGTGGGCGCGTCGCTGTACCAGGGCGATGATCTACGCACCGGTGCCGACGGCATTGCGGTGCTCGGATTCAGGGACCGAACCAAGTTGTCGGTCAACCCCGGCACCGTGATGCGCATCGACTCCTATGTCTATGACCGGCCCGATTCCAGCGATAGCGTTGGCTTGTCATTGCTCAAGGGCGGGATGCGCCTGCTCACCGGCCTGATCGGCAAGAAAGAGCCGCGGGCTTTTACCGTCAAGACGCTGACAGCGACCGTCGGAATACGTGGCACGGGCATGGACATCAGTTGCGAGGGACCTTGTGTCGACCCATCCCTGGGTGAATCCTTTGCCGGCGCCAGCACGGTAGACCCTACCCAGCGCGATGGTCTCTTCCTGTCCACCTGGGATGGAACCAGTTACTTCTTTGTCGGCCCGCTGGATGTCGCGCTGAACCAGGTCGGCTACATCGGCATTGACGGCCTGGGCCGCATCCTGCGTACTGCACCGGAGTTCCTGGCTACCCAAGCCGCACCCCGGCCAGACGGGGTCGATGTGGACTGGGACAACCTGTTCGCCACCATCGCGCCCACGGGTGCTGATGGCATCTATGTGTTCGTTCGCGATGGGCATGTGTTCCTGACTTCCGGCGGTTCCCGGGTCGACCTCGGAGTCGGGGAGGGTGGCTTCGTGGGCGCTGATGGACGCGCGCTGCGGATGTCTCCGGTGCCAGGCTTCCTGACCGGCGATCCGTATCCGATACCGGAACTGTTCAGCCAGTCGGAACGTCCGCTATTCCAGCTTTTTGGTATAACCCTGGGCCAGCCCGGCCAGGAAATTTGCAGACTCTAGAAAGCACCACGATGCGAGCAACAACAACAACAAGGTCGATGCGGCACAAGCACCTGCTCGGTGGCATTGTGATCGGATTTGCGGGTCTTGCCGCTGCGCAGACGGCACCGGCTCCCGAACCCGGCGGGCCGACCCTTGACATCCAGCGCTATGTCGTTGACGCAGGTGTGCCGCTGTCGGATCAGGAAATGCAGGCTTTGCTGGCGCCGTTTGTCGGGTCCGGGAAATCCATCCGCGACATCGAAGCGGCGGCCGCAGCGCTGGAGAAGAACCTGCGCGGTCGTGGCTATGCTTTTCACCGTGTGTTCATTCCCGAGCAAAAACCCACCGACGGCAGTATTCGCCTTGGCGTGATCCAGATCCGGGTCGGCACCGTCGAGGTGACCGGTAACAACCATTTTTCGACTGACAACATCCGACGCAGCCTGGGCAGTCTGAAGGAGGGCGAGATTCCGCAGGTGCAGACGCTCGGGCGCGACGTGACCGCCAGCAATGCCAACCCGGCCAAACAGGTGACCGTGACGTTCAAGGAATCGACGGCACCGAATGCAGTGGATGCGGTGATCCGGGTCAAAGACAGCGATCCGGTGAGCTACTTTGCTTCGCTGAGCCTGAACGAATCCGTCTCGGGCGACAGCTCCACGACCCGCACGCGCCGCGTCAGTGGTGGTTTCCAGCATTCCAACCTGTTCGACCTTGATCATGTGATGACGGTCTCGTACACCACCGATCCCGGCTATCCGAACACTGTGAGCCTGATCGGCGCCTATTACCAGTTTCCGATTTACGGCACCGGCATGAACTTTTCCGCCGCGTTCACCAGTTCGGACGTCAGTTCCGGCCGGGTGCTGCAAGGTCCCAATGTTTTTGACGTCAGCGGCAGCGGCCAGTTCATCAGTCTTCGCCTGACCCGCGCGCTCAACCGTGTTGACGCGCTGCAGCAGAGCATCGGCATCGGCCTGGACGAGCGCTATTTCAAGAACAGCACCACGTTCAATGGCGCACAGATCCAGCCCAACGTCGGCTCGCGGGTGCTGTCGTTGCAGTACACATTCCGCCATGAACCCAACTGGGGCGTCGTCGCCGGGGGTGTCGACTACGCGTTCAACATGGGCGGCGGACGGGCGAACTCGACCGCCAACCACACCATCAACGGAGGAACCAAGAACTGGAATGCGCTGCGATACAACGTCGAGGCGGCAACCCTGGTGGGCGCCTGGCAACTCAGTGGGCGGCTAAAAGGCCAGTTGTCGGGCGACGCATTGATCGCCGGCGAACAGTTCGGCCTGGGCGGTGCCAATTCGGTGCGCGGTTTTGCCGACCGGGTTGTGTCGGGCGACCATGGTTACCAGTGGAATATCGAAGGCATGGGCCCCACAATGGGCGAGCTCAAGATCCGCCCGATTGTGTTTCTGGAGGGCGGACGGGTATCGATCAAGGGTGGCGTCAGCGATACGTTGATGGCCGCCGGCGTGGGTCTTCGGATCGCCTACGACAAATGGCAGCTAGGTGCGGATCTGGCCCAGGTGCTGGACGCCAACCGGGCTGCGGCATCGCGCAGTCCCGTGCGCATGCATCTCGCCGCGTCCTACCGGTTTTGAGGTTCGATGCCGGTCTGACGCCGGGCCTTCAACCGTCTGCTTCCATCAACACACCCGGAGCAGGCAGAGCAAGGCCGGCGCCGATGACCACCTGCACACATTCCTTCAGGTGTTGTTCGCCGAGGTATCGGACGGCTGAATAGCCGATCAACGCCGCCACCGCCTGTCCGGCCAGCGGCACATATTTGGCGGCCTGCTTGACGGTCAGGCGCATGCCGACGGTCCGAGCCGCACGCAGCACCAACTCGCGGGTGATGGTTTTTCCGACCAGCAGTGAGCCGACCGAATGGATGGCCTTTTGCAGCGCCTCGCGCTTGCGAGGCGCCAGATGCCGTATCTGTTCGGGCGAGAGGCCGAAGCGGGCATTGATCTGCGGTATCAAACGCGACAGTAGTGCGGCATCCACCACCCAGTCCAGGCCGGGCAAGGGAATAACGCTGGCGGCGGCTGCGACCAGCGAACGCTTGTGCAACAGTCTGCGGCAATCCGTGACAGCGGCCATCAGCGTCGGATGGCCCGCGGCGAGTTGTAGCGCGGTGGGCATATGGAACAGGTGTATGGTTGGGTCAGCGATTGTGCTTGTGCCCGATTGCTTCGGCATGTCCTGCCAGAAATGCCGGGACGGGCTGAACCGTCATATCGTACGGCCGAATAGCCGATCAGCGCGGCCACGGCCTGTCCGGCCGGCGGCACATTCTTGGCGGCCAGCCTGGCGGTCAGGCGCGCGCCGACGACCTGCGCTGCGCGCAGCAGCAGCTTGGGGGTGATGGTCTTGCCGGCCATCAATGTATTGATGGGCGTGATCTCGCAAAAATGTGGGGTTAATGCGACAAAGCAACCATCATTCGCGGTCGGCCGACGATTCCGCAGGCGGTTGCGCAACTACATCGCTAAACTGATTTTTGGGGAAGATACATCGAAACCGGCAGGCGCGCTTGATACTGACTTTACACAGTCGATGCGATGGTCCGATAAGGTGCACATAAGAAGGCGGGACGACGTGCGACTTGTGCAATCTGTATTTCAAATGCTCTTCACTGCGCGCTGCGTACGGCCCATCGACCGTGATTGCGGCCGATTGCGGGTTTGGGCATCGCTCGCCATCTTGCTCGCGCTGGGTCTTGGGCAGTCGGCCAATGTTCTTGCGCAGTCGGTGTCTGACGGCCAGGGCTTGTACACATCCAAGGGCTGCAGTGGTTGTCACATAACGCCACCCACGCTCACCGGGAACAACAATCGCAACGGTGCCAATAACCGCCAGGCGATCCGCGATGCAATCACCAACAATACCGGAGGAATGGGAGGACTCGTACTGAGTACCGTGGAGGAGATGAGCCTTGCGCTCTTTATCGGACAAAAGCAGGTGCCGGAGTTTGCGGTTGCCAATCCGGTTGCGACCATTCGCGTGCGCTCTGGAGCGTCGGCACTCGTAACAAAGGACATCTACCCACTTCTGCGCAAGGGCCTGGTAGGTGTCATCTACTACGGTGCCGCAGGCGATGGCACCGGTGGCACCAGCTTCGGGCTTTCAGCTACCAGTCCCGCGAATGCAATCCAGAGTTCGGCGACAACGTCCGTGGCAATGAGTGGTGCGACGTCGGCGATGCTGTACAACCTGCGGTATCAGCCCAATGCAGCCTCCCAGTACGCCGGTGCCGATGGATTCAGTGTCACCGTCCAGAATTCCGTCGGATCCGATGTCGGAACTGTGGATGTTCAGGTGTATGGCATCACCAGCGGCGCATCCACGATTCAGGCGCTCAAGGGACAGGGCTACGTCAATGGAACCCTCTATACGGCGACCTGCAATAGCTGCGTGGCTGGAAGCTTCTCCGCGATCGGATTGCCCACCGGCTTGGCAATCGATGCGAGCAGCGGGCAGATCAACGGCACGCCGGGCAATAGTGCGGCCGTTGGAAACTATGCCGTCACCGTGCGCGCGAACAGTTCGGGGGCGGTGGACTCTGGCGACGGACAGGTCAGCAAGAGCTTCATGCTGCAATTGGGTGGTATCAATAGCGGCACTCCAGGCCCGTTCGACCAGGGCATGGCCATCACGCCCTACAACATCACGACGACCCTGGGTGGCGCGGGCGCAAATGCACCCTATTCACTGACGCCATTGCCCGCCGGCCTTGCGTTCGACAATGGAAGCGGTCAGCTGTCCGGGATACCCACTGGCTCGGGCCCGTTTGCGGTCACGTTGACTGCAACGACAGGCCTCGGTGTCACGAGCCAGGATGTCACGATCACCGTGAATCCGGCGAGCGTGCCAAATGCTATCAGCAGTAATCTGCCGGCCTCCAGTGTGATGGTGGCGGGAACGGTCGGAACGCTGATCAACGGATTCAACTACGCCATTTCGGCCACGTCGGCAACACCGGTCACTTATTCGTCGACCGAACTGGCCGCACTTGGACTGACCGTCAATCCGGCGAGCGGCGCGATCACCGGAACGCCGAATGCCAGTGGTGATTTTGTGGTCAACCTGCGAGCCAGCAATATCGGTGGCGCAGGCACACCCCTGAACCGAACCATCAGGATCAACCCGAATACCGCTCCGGTGGTCAGCAGCATCAACCCGCCTGATGGCAATGTGAGTACGCCATTCCCTGCGTTCTCGGTGACCGCGACTCAGCCGGTGAACGTTTTTGCGTTGGATACGGGCAGCGTGTTGCCCGACGGGTTGTTGTTGAACAGTTCCAACGGCGCCATCACCGGCACGCCAAGCACCAGTGGGCTATTCACGGTACGGTTCACCGCACAAAACGCGTTCGCTGTCAGTGCGCCGGTAGCATTGACATTCAACATCATCTCCGATGTCAAGCCGACGATCACCAGTCCGGTGTTTGCCAGTTTCCTTGCTGGGGTGGCGATCACGCCGATCCAGGTCGTTGCCACCAATCCGGTGATCACGGCGTATCAGCAGACCGGCCTGCCGCCTGGCCTGCAGCTGCACGCCACGACCGGCATCATCAGCGGGACGCCGACGACGCCGGGTGTCTTCACCGCGATGTTGTCGGCCGACAATCAGGCGCCGGGCCCGGCATTTGGCACGCCCAGGGCCGTCGTGTTCACCGTGGGCGTACCTGCGCCGACGGCCTGTGCGATGGAAGTGCCGCTGAACACGGCCACCACGCTGGACCTGGCGAGTTGCCTGTTTGGCGGTTTTGCGCCCACGGGCGTGTCGATCGTCGCGACGCCGGCACACGGTACGGCGGTTGCCAACGGAACCCGCGTCACCTACACGCCGGTCAACAACTTTTTCGGTGCCGATACGTTTACTTTCGTGGGCTCGGGCGCGGGCGGCATGTCGCCACAGGGATTGGTGACTGTCACCGTGACCGGGCGGCCGAATCCGACACAGGATCCGGTCGTAACCGGATTGCTGACCGCGCAGAGCGAGACCGCGCAGCGGTTCTCGCGCGCGCAGATTTCCAACTTCCAGCGGCGCATGGAGTCGCTGCACCGCAGCGCGGGCGAGGCGAATCCACCCGTGGCCGGATTGCGGGCCCCGGGTACGGCCAGTGCATTTGCCGGCTTTGGCGAGTCCGGGCTGTCCGGCGGCGCCGCAGCCGCTCGTGCGCAAGCCGTGCCAAGCCTGGGCGGCAACGCGTTTGCCGGGGGCGCCGCGAACGCGGTGACAGCGCAGTTGCCTGGCGATATCACGCCAGCAGGGGCGGGCAATCGCACGCCCACGGTGGCGCGCGAATCCGAGGTGCTCGATGCATTGGCCAGCGGCCTGGGCATCAAGTCAATGCCGCTGGCCGAAGGTGTGCTGTCGCTGGTGAAAAACCGTTCGGTGAACTTGTCTGGTGTGGCCAGCGGACTGGGCCTGTCCAGTGGCGCGGGGCGCACCGGCGATTCGACCAGCTACTGGGTCGAGGGCGTGGCTACTTTTGGTACCCGCGATGCCAGCGGCGGTTTCAGCGGCAGCGAGTTCAGTTCGAGCGGCATCACGGTGGGCGCCGACAAGCGCTACAGCGACACGCTGGCGCTGGGCCTGGGCCTGGGTTATGCCCGCGACAAGACGCTGGTGGGCACCGACGGCTCGGTCAACCGTGCCAAGGGATATTCGATCGCGGTGTACGGCAGCTACCAACCGAGCAAGAACACCTTTGTCGATGCGCTGCTCGGATTCGGCTCGCTGGCCTTCGATACGACCCGGTTTGTCGCGCCCGCCAATGATTTCGCGCTGGGCAAGCGCAGTGGCACCCAGATATTTGGTTCACTGGCAGGTGGCTATGAATTCCGCAACGGGAACCTGCTGCTGTCGCCATACGGTCGTGTCGACTTCTCAACTGACCGCCTGGACAACAGCACCGAAACCGGCGCCGGCGCCTATGCGCTGACCTATTTCGCGCAGACACATACGTCGGTGCAAGGCGCATTGGGCATGCGCGCGGAATCCATCCACGCCACCGAATTCGGCTACGCGGTGCCCCGCCTGCGCGTTGAGTACCGGCATGAATTCCGGCGTTCCGGCCAGGCCACGATCGGGTATGCGGATCAGGTGGGAGGGCCGCGCTATACGCTGGCCTCCGCCGGCGGCCCACGGGACTCCATGCTGCTTGGCCTGGGCAGCGACTTCATCTTGCGTGACGGATTGACGCTGTCGGTGGAATACCAGCTCAGCCATTCGTTCTCGAATGCGTCTACCCATGCGCTGCGGTTGCGCCTGAGCAAGGACTTCGATGTACGTGGCCTGCCGCGCCTGCTGTCGCAGGACCCGAAGCTGGTGCACGACGAGCCGATCAACGTGCAGCTTGAGGCTGGCGCGGTGTACGATGACAACGTGACCCGTGCCAAGGCCGGTCCGGACACGCGCGGCGACCACTCCTATGCGCTCAATGTCAGCAAGACTATCGTGCAGCCGCTGTCGGAGCAGTCGCGGGTTTTGATGATCGGCACCCTGGGTGGCGAGAAGGCACGGCGCTTCAATGGTCTGAGTCGGCTGTCTGCCAGCGCCGAGGCCGAATACCAGTACCGCGCATCGTCGGAGTTCGACGAACCCACCTTCGGTGCGTTCGGCCGGGTTTCCGCGGAGGCGTTCGAGTCGTCGCTGCGCGATGGTTATCGAATCAGTGTCGGCGTATCGTACCGCCAGCCGCTGACCGATCGCATCAATGTCTTTGCGGCCCTGTCGCACAACCTGCGCAATGCCAGCAGCAAGGTGTTCAGCACCCGCGACAACGCGATCCGGGGCAACATCGACTATGCGCTGAGCGACAAGGAGATCCTGTACCTGGGTGGCGAATACCGTCGCGGCGACATCGTCTCGACCGGGCGTGCCTCGCTGGAGAACGTAACCATCGCCGAGGTGTTCGCACAGGACGATGCCTATGCCGGGGGCCAGTTGTTCAGCTACCGGTTCCGCGGCAATACCGTGCTGCTGACCATGGGCTACAACCTGGGCCTCGGTCCGCGTGACTCGATCGATTTTTCATGGCGGCATATCCGCTCCACGCCGGGCCTGCGCCCGGGCTGGGTGACTTCGCCCAGGAGCTACATTGCCAACCAGCTGTCGGCGGTTTATCTGATGCGGTTCTAGGAAGATGACGATGCAAATTGGACCTGGATCAAGACTACTGGTGGCGATTGCCACCGCCACTTTGCTGGCCGCCTGCGGTGGTGGTGGCGGTGGGAGCAGCACGAGCGGCGACATCCAGACTGCGGTGCGGGCTGCGGCGCAGGCCACCGGACTGGACCGTTTTCTGTTGTATCCCAATCCGATCGTGCGCACCGACGGGCAGTTCGAGGTCGGCATCAAGGCCTATGCGGATGCCTATTACGAGGCGATCGATCCCAACAACGACAAGGACACACTGGCCAAGTGGAAGCTCGCCAACAACATCGGCGTCACCACCGGCGGGCATGTGGAGTATTCGGTCGTCATCGGCGACCAGCGCGACCTGGGGTATGGTCGGCGTATGACCGCGCATCGCAATCCGGACGGCACGATGGCCTTCGTGGTCGAGAACTATCTGGTCGGCGCCTACGGCGGGTATACGCCGCTGAACCTGGAGGCCGCGATCCAGCGCTCGCCGCAGTGGCACCTGGGTACCAATGCGATCGAATTCGGTCCCGGTCCGAAGGCGGGCCTGGACGGCCGGCCCGCGGCCAACAACAAGCAGTCCTGGTTCGTCAAGTTCTACACTTTCGATCCCGGCGCCGGTACGCGCTTGACCACCTTGAGCCTGGACGGACGTCCGTCCAAGGCGATGCCGACCGTCTGCACCTCTTGTCACGGCGGCCGGGGCGATCCGCTGACACCGCCGGACCCGGTGACCGGCAAGGCCCTGTATCCGCTGGTCTTGAACAGCACCTCGCAGCATCGGGGTGATGTCGCGGCGCAGTTGCATCCGTTCGAGCCGTCTTCGTTCGATTTCTCGACCATTCCCGGATTCAGCCGCGCCGAGCAGGAGCCGGCGATCAAGGAAATCAACAAACTCGTGTTGTGCTCGATGTCGTTGCCAGCGCCCGGACTGGCTGCGCCCATTCCTACCGGGCCGGAAGATGCCTGCCGGCGGGTCGCGACGCGCGATGAGTACCAGGGTACGGCGGCGGTTCACCTCAAGGACATGTATGGCGGCGTCGGTCTGCCCAACGCGGCCACGTTCACGACCGACACCTATGTGGAGCAGTCCTGGGTTACCGCCGGACAATCGGCGCTGTACCTCGATGTGCAGGCCCAGGCCTGCCGGGTTTGCCACCTGCTGCGCGGCAGCGGCAACCAGTCGGACGTCGATTTCGAGAGTTTCCCGAAGTTCGACAGTTACCGGGACCGCATCAAGGCCCACATGGTGGATCGGGGCAACATGCCGCTGGCCAAGCTGATCTACGACAAGTACCAAAGTACGCCGAGCATGTTCCAGACCATGGGCAATTACCTGGTGTCGCGTGGATTCGCCGATGGGGCCAGCATGCCGGGTAGACCGATCGCAGATCCGGGGCCGGACCGGGTGCTCAAGCTCGGCCCGTCCACATTGTCGGCAGCCATGAGCCTGTATGCCGATTCCTACCAGTGGAGCCTGCTGACCAATCCGGGCGGTGGCGCGTCGCTCGCCAATACTGCGTCGCTGCAGCCGACGTTCATCGCCACCGCAGATGGTACCTATTCAGTACAGTTGATCGCCAGCAGGGGCGGCCTAAACAGCGTGCCGGCGCAGTTCTCCATCGTGGTCAAGACCGACGCGATGGTCAAGGCGCCAACCGACCTGCGATTTGCCGACGTCAAGGCAGTACTGCAAAATGGCGCTGGTGATTGCACGCAATGCCACAAGCCAAATGGCAATGGGCAGAAGATTCCGCCGATCTGGTATTTGGCGCAGGATCGTGCCGGCACAGGCATTGGCACCGAGAACAGTGCCACCAACGACCACTGGTTCTATACCGAGCTGCGCGGGCGCATCAATTTCACCGACATCGCGGCAAGCCCTCTGTTGCGCAAGCCGGCCGGACAACACCATGGGGCGAACGATTTCCCGCTCACCACGCCGCGTCCAGGTTACGACACCAGCCTTACGCCAGGCTCGGCCGGGCGTGCAGACTTCGACCTGATCCTGAACTGGATCCTGAACGGCGCGCCGGAGTAGTTACGTTCGGGTTGGGGGGCCGGGTCCGCCGGCCTTGGCGCCCGAACAGTTCCACGCCACTGCGCTGGCCGGTGCCGGCGCAGCGGTCCTGGTGCAGCCAGGCCTGTGGGGGCGGCTCAGTAGGTTCTGCGCGGCCCGGTATAGGTCGAGCCGGAGAATACAAATGGCGTCTTGCGCCCGACCAGCGTCTCGATCAGCGACAGTTCCTGGTCGGTGTGGTTGATGAACGGCGCATTGCGGATATTGTTTCCGGCGCTGCCGTCGGCCACGATGTATAGCGGCCGGTCATGGCGGGAGGCTGCCACCGTCTCGCGGCTTTGCGGGTCGGCATTGGCTTCGACCTCGGTCGCGCCGTAGCAGGTACAGAAATACGTGCGTTCCGGGTCCGCCTCGATATAAAAACCGGTACCCCGAATACCGATGGTCGCGGTGGCCGACGTTACGCGCATGTTGGAGTTGCGCGACACCGACAGCAGCTTGCCGGTCAGCATGCGCAGGCCACCGATGATGGCCGACGAAACGGCATTGTCCGGCCGCTCGATCAGCAGCTTGCTGTCGCTGCGCAGGATCATGGAATGGCTGTTGACGACAAACACGATTTCGCTGTTGCTGGCTGTCTGCACCGTGTCGCCCGGCTTGATGCGGGTCTGCAGTGTCGCGGTTTCTTCGTTGACGGTAACCTGCCCGGACAGGCCGTAGATCGACTGGTTTTCCGGCAATTTGGTCGGCTTGCTGCCGAAGATGCCGAACGTGATCGCTTGTGCCGGCGTCAATGCCGATCCCAGCAAACCTGCCGCAAGCGCCCGTACCAGAATCTGGCGTCGCGGATCGTCGATCTCGTCCTTCATGCGGTCTCCTGGTACGGTGGCAGATCGCGCGGCGACCACTGTCACGGCGCCGGGCGGATGCCTGCCGATGCTACCACGCGCTCGGAGCCCAGGCAGTTACAACAAAGTCACGATGGGACCCGTTGCCTGGGCCCGACACGGTATCATCCGGCCATCCTGGCGCGGCATGTCCGCTTCTCCAGGGCATACCCCATTCGTGTTTTGTTCCTCCCCATCGTGCTCCTGTAGTCCGTGCGTCTCAATTCGATCAAGCTATCGGGTTTCAAGTCCTTTGCGGAACCCACCCATTTCCAGTTGCCGGGCCAGCTGGTCGGCGTCGTGGGCCCCAATGGTTGCGGCAAGTCGAACATCATGGACGCGGTGCGATGGGTGCTGGGTGAAAGCCGTGCCAGCGAGTTGCGTGGCGAGTCCATGCAGGACGTCATATTCAATGGCACGACGTCGCGCAAGCCCGCAAGCCGCGCCAGTGTCGAACTCATATTCGAGAACGCCGACAACCGTGCCGGTGGGCAGTGGGGCCAGTTCGCGGAGATCGCCGTCAAACGGGTGCTGACACGGGACGGCACCAGCAGCTACTACATCAACAACCAGCCGGTGCGCCGGCGCGATGTGCAAGACGTCTTCCTGGGCACCGGCCTGGGACCACGCGCCTACGCCATCATCGGCCAGGGCACGATCAGCCGCATCATCGAGTCCAAGCCGGAAGAATTGCGCCTGTTCCTGGAGGAGGCGGCCGGTGTATCCAAATACAAGGAACGGCGCCGCGAAACTGAAAGCCGCCTGGGTGATACGCGCGAGAACCTGACCCGCGTCGAGGACATCCTGCGCGAACTCGGTAGCAACCTGGACAAACTCGAGAAACAGGCCGAGGTGGCGCAGAAATACAAGACGCTGCAGGCCGACGTGACCCGGCGCCAGCACCAGTCGTGGCTGCTCAAGCTCAACGAGGCGCAGGCCGACCAGGCCCGGATCGGGCAGGACGTGCAATCGGCCGTCATGGCGATGGAGAGCCGGGTCGCAGATCTGCGCCAGATCGAGTCGAACCTGGAGACGGTGCGCCAGGCGCACTACGCCGCCGGCGACCAGGTCAACCAGGCGCAGGGCCGGCTGTACGAAGCGAGCACCGAGGTGGGCCGGCTGGAAGCCGAGATTCGTTTCGTGGTCGAGGGTCGCAAGCAGACCGAGCAGCGCCTTGCGACGCTCCAGGAACAATTTGCGCAATGGCTGCAGCGGCGCCAGGATGCCGAACATGAGACCGGTGGGCTTGAACAGAACGCGGAGCAGGCGCGGGAAGAAAGCGTGGTGCTGGCGGGCCGGGTCGAGGACCAGTCGCGACAGCAGCCGCAGTTGCAGGAGACCCTTCGACTCGCCCAGTCGCTGGCCAGTGAACAGCGTTCAAAGGCCGGCCAGGTCCAGCAGCAGATCCAGGTACTGGCCGCCGAGCAGCGCAGCGTGCAGGAGCAGTCGCGGCAGTTGGAGACCCGGCGCGAGCGGCTCGATGCGGACCAGCGTGCATTGCAGGCACCCGATGCGCAGCACCTCGCGAGCCTCGAAGCCCAATGGGAGCAGTCCAGGCAAGCGGCTGGCGTCGCCGATGCGCGGCTGCAAGACATGCAAGAGGCGCTGCCCGCTTTGGAACAGGCGCGGCGTGATCACCAACAAGGCGTCAATACCGAGGCGTCGCGCCAAGCTGCCCTGTCCGCACGCATGGAGGCGCTCAAGGCGCTGCAGGAGAAGGTCAAAACCGACGGCAAGCTGCAACCATGGCTGAAGAGGCATGGGTTGGAGTCGCTGGCCGGTTTGTGGAGCCGTATCCATGTGCAGCAAGGCTGGGAGAACGCGCTCGAGGCCGCGCTGCGTGAACGCATGGGGGCGCTCGAGGTGTCCAGGCTCGACATGGTGCGGGCGTTTGCCGTTGAGGCGCCGCCGGCCAAGCTGGTGTTCTACAGCCTGCCGGATGCGGCTGCTCCCGCGGCTGGCGCCGGGGCGTTGCCGCGGTTGTCGGATCTGCTGCAACTGAACGATGCCGGTCTGGCGGCGCTGCTGCGCGGTTGGTTGCAGGGCTGCTACACCGCGCCAAGCCTCGAACAGGCGATGGCAGCGCGCAGCCAACTGCAGCCTGGCGACGTGGTGTATGTGCAGGATGGCCATGCGGTCAGCGCGCACAGCGTTTCGTTTTACGCACCCGACTCCGAGCAGGCTGGACTGCTGGCGCGTGCCCAGGAGATCGAGAACCTGGAGAAGCAGTTGCGCGCACAGGCCTTGATCTGCGAGCAAAGCGGGCACGATCTGGTGCGCAGCGAAGCCGCGTTGAGCGAGTCGTCCGCCAGCCTGGCGCAGCTGCGCCGCGACGCGGCCCAGCACCAGAACCAGGCTCATACGCTGCAGGTGGAAACCCTGCGCCTGCGCCAGCAGGCTGAACAGGCACAGGCCCGTGGCAATCAGCTGGTGGGTGAACTGGCCGAGATCGATGCCTTGCTGGAGCAATTGCGGGAACGCCGTATGACAGCCGAGGCGCGATTCGAAGAACTCGACATGCAGCTGGCCAACGCCCAGGAGCGCCAGACACAGTTGGACGATCGGGTCATCCAGGCTGAACACAGCCTGACCGAAAACCGTGCGCAGCAGCGCACCGTGGAGCGCCAGGCGCAGGAAGCGGAGTTTGCATTGCGCAGCCTGCGTTCGCGCCAGTCCGAGCTTGCGCGTGCCATCGAGACCGCCACGCAACAGGCGTCGCGGCTCGAGCAGGAGCAGGTCGGTGCCACGCAGGAGCTGGCGCGCCTGAGTGACGCCGCCGCGCAGGCGGGCTTGCAAAGCGCGCTGGCGGTCAAGCTCGAGCGCGAGCAGGCGCTAGGCGCCACGCGCAGCGAATACGACGACCTGACGGCAAAATTGCGTGCCAGCGACGAACGCCGGCTGGAACTCGAGCGTGAGCTCGACCCGCTGCGCCAACGCATCACGGATCTGCAACTCAAGGAGCAGGCGGCTCGCCTGGGCGCTGAGCAATACCAGCAACTGCTGGACGACGCCCATGCCGAGCGCGATGCCCTGCGCCAGTCGATCGAGCAGGGCAACGTGCGGCTGGCCGGGCTGCAGCAGTCCATCGACCGGCTCAATGCCGAAGTTGCGACGCTGGGCGCGGTCAACCTGGCGGCGCTCGATGAGTTGAGCACCGCACGCGAGCGCAAGCAGTTCCTGGATGCGCAGTCGGCCGACCTGAATGAAGCGATGACAACGCTGGAGGACGCGATCAAGAAGATCGACAGCGAAACGCGGGAGTTGCTCGCGGGCACGTTCAACACCGTCAACGAGCACTTCGGCAAGATGTTTCCCGAATTGTTTGGCGGCGGCAACGCCAGGCTGGTGATCACCGGCGAGGAAATTCTGGATTCGGGCGTACAGGTCATCGCGCAACCGCCGGGCAAGAAAAATCAAACCATCCATCTGCTGTCGGGCGGCGAAAAAGCACTGACGGCTATTGCACTGGTATTTGCGATCTTCCAGCTCAACCCGGCGCCGTTCTGCCTGCTCGACGAGGTGGACGCGCCGCTGGACGACGCCAATACCGAGCGTTATGCCAAGCTGGTCACCACCATGAGCCGCGAGACCCAGTTCCTGTTCATCAGCCATAACAAGATCGCCATGGAAATGGCCCAGCAGCTGATCGGCGTCACGATGCAGGAGCAGGGTGTCTCGCGCATCGTGGCGGTCGATATGGATGCGGCGGTCAACTTGGTCGAAACCGTCTGAAATGAAACTGCCCCCACGCTCACTGCGTTCGCTGCCCCCCGAGGGGGCCGTCAGTCCCTTCGGAACGGCCGGGCGGTACTGACTTGGCCATGAGCACGATGAGCACCTTGCAGATCGGTCTCGCCATCGCCGGTGGCCTGGTGCTGGCGGCCGTGGTGGCGCATGGCGCCTGGTCGGCGCGCAAGGTCGCGCCGCGACAGGCGCTGCCCGGTGACGATGACCGGGAGGCTGGAGCATCCGCTGCCATTGAACCAAGCCTGGACGAAGAGGATTTTGGTCCGCCCACGGTGCCGCAGGGCTCGATCGACAAGCGGCCGGGTCTCGATGCGTTGATCGATGTTATTGCGCCTGTGGTTCTGGAGTCGGAGATTCGAGGTGAGAACGCGCTTGCGGCACTACCGACCTCCCGTCGCGTGGGCAGCAAGCCCTTCGCGGTTGAAGGATTGAACGTCCAGAGCCGGCAATGGGAAACGCCGCTGGCAGGACAGCGTTACGAAGCCCTGCAGGCCGGTGTCCAACTGGCCAACCGTTCTGGTGCGTTGAACGAGATCGAGTACTCCGAGTTCGTCGCCAAGGCGCAGGCATTTTGTGATGCGGTCGGCGGTACACCCGATTTCCCCGACATGATCGAGGAAGTTGCCCGGGCCCGCGAACTGGACCAGTTCGCCAGCGGCCACGATGCACAGCTCGGTTTCACGCTGCGCGCGCGCAGCGCGGCCTGGAGCCCCGGCTATGTACAGCAGCATGCCGCGCGGCTGGGCTTCATTCTGGGCGCGCTGCCGGGACGCATGGTGTTGCCTGCCGGCAGTGCCGGCCTGCCGCCGGTCCTGCGCCTCGGATTCGATACGCAGGCGGCGCTGGCCGATGATCCGGCGCAAGCCGCGGTGCGTGACGTATCCCTGGCGCTGGACGTGGCCCAGGTTGATCGGTCCGAGCAGCCCTTCGTGCGGCTGCGCGACGTGGCACAGGCAATGGCGCAGGCCATGGAGGGCGTCATCACCGATGACAACGGCCAGCCGCTGGCGCGCGAGACCATGGATTTGATCGGTGGCGAACTCGAAGGCTTGTACGACACGCTCGAGGCGCGTGACCTGGCAGCCGGCTCGGTGCTGGCCCGGCGCCTGTTTTCCTGAGGCCCGCGCGGCACACCTGCAGGGCTGCAGCGATGACGCATAAACCCAGCCCGGTCGATGGCGACGCCGATGTGGATAGCGCGCGGGTGGACTGGCTACGCGCGACCCTGCATCGGCATGCGCACCAGTACTATGTGCTGGACGATCCACTGATAGCCGACGCGCAATATGACCAGTTGTTCCAGGAACTGCAGGCGATCGAGCAACATCGCCCCGATTTGCGGCGCGCGGACTCGCCGACCCAGCGGGTGGGCGGCGCACCATTGGCGCAATTTGCATCGGTGCGCCATGCGCTGCCGATGCTCAGTATCCGCACCGAGACCGATACCCAGGCCAGCGGCGCGCAGGCATTCGATGCGCGATTGCGCCGTGAACTGGGATTGAATCCGGACGCGCCGGCGCTGGAATATGTGGCCGAGCCCAAGTTCGACGGTCTCGCAATGAGCCTGCGTTATGAGGACCGGGTGCTGGTACAGGCCGCCACCCGTGGCGACGGCGAGACCGGCGAGGATGTGACGCAGAACATCCGCACTATCGGACAGATTCCGCTGCGCCTGCCGGCGGACGCGCCGGCGCTGCTGGAGGTGCGCGGTGAAGTCTATCTGCGGCGCGACGATTTCGAGCGCCTGAACGCGTCACAACGCGAGAAAATCGCCGCCGGCGCCAAGGGCGAGAAAACTTTCGTCAACCCGCGCAATGCCGCGGCCGGCGCGGTGCGCCAACTCGACCCTGCCATTGCCGCGCAACGGCCACTAAGCTTTTTTGCCTATGGTCTGGGCCTGGTAACAGGTCCCGACGACGGCGGACCGGCATTTGTCGAGCATTTTGCATTGTTGCAGTGCTTGCGTGCCTGGGGCTTTCCGGTCAGCGACCTGGTGGAAATGGCGAGTGGCCCGCAAGCGCTGGCCGCCTACCATGCACGTGTAGGCGCAATGCGCGACAGGCTGGGCTTTGACATCGATGGCGTGGTGTACAAGGTCAACCAGATCGCCCTGCAGCGGCGACTGGGATTTGTGAGTCGCGAACCGCGCTGGGCGGTGGCGCACAAATACCCGGCACAGGAGCAGATGACGACCGTGCTGGGTATCGAGGTCCAGGTCGGGCGCACCGGCAAGCTCACGCCGGTCGCCAAGCTGGCGCCGGTGTTCGTTGGCGGTGTGACCGTGACCAATGCGACCCTGCACAACGAGGATGAAGCCCGCCGCAAGGACGTGCGCATCGGCGACACCGTGATCGTGCGGCGCGCGGGCGACGTGATACCGGAGCTGGTGTCGGTGTTGGCCGACAAGCGGGCCGCAAACGCCCAGCCCTTCACCATGCCGCGCGCATGCCCGGTGTGCGGATCGCAGGCAGTGCGCGAGGAGGGCGAGGCCGACTACCGGTGCAGCGGCGGTCTGTTCTGCGGGGCCCAGCGCAAGCAGGCCATCCTGCATTTTGCGCAGCGTCGCGCGGTTGAAGTCGAAGGGCTGGGCGAAAAGCTGGTCGATCAGCTGGTGGATGGCCAGCTTGTCCGGACCTTGCCCGACCTGTACCGGCTGGGCCTGGCCGCGTTGACCGGCCTGGAGCGGATGGCCGACAAATCGGCGCGCAACGTGCTCGACGCACTGGAAATGTCCAAGCAGACGACGCTGCCGCGATTTCTGTTTGGCTTGGGTATTCGCCATGTGGGTGAGGCAACCGCCAAGGAGCTGGCGCGCCATTTCGGCAAACTCGACGCGATCATGGATGCGAGCGTGGAGCAGTACCTGGAGGTCGATGATGTGGGACCGACCGTGGCTGAAAGCCTGCATACCTTCTTTGCCCAGGCGCACAACCGCGAAGTGGTCGAACAGCTGCGAGCCTGTGGCGTGTCCTGGGAGGAGGCAGAGCCGGCACCGAGAGTCGCTTTGCCGCTGTCGGGCAAGACCTTCGTCGTCACCGGTACTTTGCCGTCCATGGGACGCGAACAAGTCAAGGAGATGATCGAGCGTGCCGGCGGCAAGGTTGCTGGCTCGGTCAGCATGAAGACCGATTTCGTGGTGTCCGGTGCGCAATCCGGTGGCAAGCTCGACAAGGCGCTGGCGCTGGGCGTGCCGGTAATCGATGAAACACAGCTCAAGGAGATGCTCGATGGCAGTGCGTGAAATCCTCAAAATGGGCGATGCGCGCCTGCTGCGTATCGCACAACCTGTGCGGCAATTCGATACGGACCAACTGCACCGGCTGATCACCGACATGCTCGACACGATGCACGCGGCCGACGGTGCTGGTCTGGCCGCGCCACAGATTGGCGTGGACCTGCAATTGGTGATCTTTGGCAGCAATGCGGTGAACGTGCGGTATCCGGATGCGCCACCGATTCCGCGCACCGTGCTGGTGAACCCGGTCCTCACGCCGCTGCCCGATGCCGACGGCACTGCTGACTTGGTAGAGGACTGGGAAGGCTGTCTGTCGGTGCCGGGCCTGCGCGCGGTCGTGCCGCGCCATGGCCGGGTGCGTTATGCCGGCTTCGACCAGTACGGTGATGCGATTGAACGCGAGGTCGATGGCTTTCATGCGCGGGTCGTGCAGCATGAGTGTGACCATCTGATCGGTGTGCTGTATCCGATGCGGGTGCGCGACTTCAGCCGGTTTGGCTTTACCTCGGTGCTGTTCCCGGGTTTGGATCAGACTGGCGACGACTGACAGCTTCTTGGCGGGCGGCAGGGGATCAACTGCCTCAGCCCAGGGCCTGCAGCAATTCCGTCTCGACCTCGATCTGCTTGCGGTTGTACTGCAGCTGCGCCCCGTCGATCAGGAAGGTGTCGTCGACCCGTTCGCCGAGCGTCGCGATCTTGGCCAACTGCAGGTTGATGTCATGCCTGGCCAATACCCGGGCCACCGCGTACAACAGGCCGACGCTGTCGCTGGCGGTGATGTTGAGCAGCCAGCGCTGGCCTTTTTCGTCCGGACGCAAGGTCACCCGCGGTGTGATCGGGAAACTCTTGACGCGGCGTGAGACCCGCCCACGGCCGGGCTCGCGCAAGGGCGTGGAGTCGGCAATCGCCGCCGCCAGGCCGATCTCCACCATGCTGGTGAGTTCGTGGTAGTGCTCCGGCATGGCCGAGGTGACGACCTGAAACGTGTCGAGCGCATAGCCATTGCGTGCGGTGTGGATGCGCGCGTCCAGGATGCTGAAGCCGCCATGGTCGAAGAAGCCGCAGATGCGGGCGAACAGGTCGCTCTGGTCACGCGTGTAGACCATGATCTGCAGGCCTTCTCCGACCGGTGAGCGGCGCGCCCGCACCACTGGCTTGTCGGAGCCCACATGGCGCGACAGGTGCCGGGTATGCCAGGCGATGTCGGCGGCATCGTGGCGCATGAAATAGCCTACATCGAGCGTGTCCCACAACTTCTTGTGTGCCTCATGCGGCAGCGCATATAACGCGATCATCACCAGCGCCTCGCGTTTGCGCGCTTCCACCTCAGCCTGCGGGTCGGGCGCCTCGCCGCCGAGCGCCCGCGATGTGAGCTTGTACAGATCTTCGAGCAGCTTGCCCTTCCAGGCGTTCCAGACCTTGGGCGATGTACCCCGGATATCGGCCACGGTCAGCAGATACAGGGCGGTCAGGCGTCTTTCGTTGCCGACCTTGGCCGCGAATTTCAGCACCACGTCCGGATCGCTGAGATCGGCCTTTTGCGCGGTATGGCTCATCGACAGATGCTCTTGCACCAGAAATTCGATCATGCGCGCGTCCTCGCGCGCGATGCCGTGCTGGCGGCAGAAAATCCGCACACTGCTGGCTCCCAGTTTTGAATGGTCGCCGCCCCGGCCCTTGGCGATGTCATGGAACAAGGCGGCCAGGTACAGGATCCAGGGCTTGTCCCAGCCTGCGGCCAATTGCGAGCACAGGGGGTATTCATGTGCGTGCTCGACGATGAAAAACCGCCGCATGTTGCGCAACACCATCAGGATGTGCTGATCCACCGTGTAGACATGGAACAGGTCGTGCTGCATCTGGCCCACGATGCGCCGAAACACCCACAGATAGCGCCCCAGCACCGAGGTCTGGTTCATCAGCCGCATCGCATGGGTCAGACCGTCGTGCTGAAGGATGATCTGCAGAAACGTTGCGCGGTTGACCGGATCATTGCGGAATTTGGCGTCCATCACCGAGCGCGCGTTGTACAGCGCGCGCAGCGTCCGGCTGGAAAGCCCCTTGGTGCCATTGGTGGTCTGGTACAGCAAAAAAGTCTGCAGGATCGCGTGTGGCTCGCGCACATACAGGTCATCGCTGACAACGTCGATCATCCCGGCTTTTTCATTGAACCAGGCGTTGATCGGGCGCGGCTGCGCAGCAGACGCGTACAAGCGTTCCTCCATGTTGAGCAGCACGATCTGGTTGAGCTGCGTGATCGCCTTGGCGGCCCAGTAGTAGCGGCGCATCAGGGCTTCGCTGGCGCGCACGACGGTGATCCTGCGCCTGGACTTGACCGATGTTTCGGTCAACCCGACCGAAAACGGACCTGCGCCGTCGGTGGGCGTGCGGTAGCCGAAGGACTCCGCCACCGCGGTTTGCAGGTCGAACACCAGCCGATCCTCGCGCCGATCGGCAATCAGGTGCAGGCGCATGCGGATCAACCGCATCAGGGCCTCATTGCGTTTGATCTGGCGCACCTCGAACGGGGTTGCCATGCCCGAGCGCGCGAGTTCGTCCCAGTTCTTGCCCATGCCCGCGGCCTTCGATACCCACAGCAGCATCTGCAGGTCGCGCAAGCCGCCGGGGGATTCCTTGCAGTTGGGTTCCAGCGCGTAAGGAGTGTCCTCGTATTTGCTATGGCGCTGGCGCATTTCCAGCGTCTTGGCGACAAAGAACGCGTGCGGATCCATCGTCTGCGTCAGCCGCTCACGCAAATGCTCGAACAGCTTGCGATTGCCGACCACCAGCCGAGACTCCAGTACCGAGGTCTGCACCGTGACGTCCTTCTCGGCCTCGGCCAGGCATTGCGCCACGGTGCGCACGCTCGAACCGATCTCGAGCCCGGTGTCCCAGCAACTGCCGATGAAAGTCTCGATGCCCGACTGCAGGCGGTTGCCGTTTTCGGGCCGCTGGTCGTCCGCAAGCAGCAGCAATACGTCGACATCCGAATGCGGGAACAACTTGGCGCGCCCGTAACCGCCGACCGCCACCAACGCGCAGGGACCGCTCAGGCCGGACTGCTCCCACAAGGTGCGCAAAGTGGCGTCAGCCAGGCTCGACAGCTGGGTCAGTGTCTTGCCCACGGCCCGGGTTGAGGCCACGCTGGCGCTGATGGTGGCCAGCAGTACGCGCTTCTTGGAGCGGAAATCCGCCCGCAGCTCCTTCACCGCGCGCAGCGGCGACGCGTCCGGCAGCGGCGGTGGTTCAGGCAGGGCCGACAAAATCGGGGGGCGGGGGGCTGCCCGCAGACAATGTCATGATTTCGTAGCCGCTTGGAGTGACCAGCACCGTATGTTCCCATTGCGCTGACAGCGAGTGGTCCTTGGTGACGATGGTCCAACCGTCTTTTTCCGGCCCGTCCTTGATATCCTTGCGCCCGGCATTGATCATCGGCTCGATGGTGAATGTCATGCCGGGCCTGAGTTCCTCCAGCGTGCCCGGTTTGCCGTAATGCAGCACCTGCGGCTCTTCGTGGAAGACCTTGCCGATGCCGTGGCCGCAGAACTCGCGCACCACGCTGAAGCCCTGCGATTCGGCGAATTTCTGAATCGCCCAGCCGATATCGCCCAACCGGGCGCCCGGGCGCACCATCACAATGCCGCGCCACATCGCTTCGTAGGTGATCGTGCACAGCCGTCGGGCTGCGATCGATGTTTCGCCGACGACGAACATGCGGCTGGTATCGCCATGCCATCCGTCCTTGATGACGGTGATATCGATATTGACGATATCGCCCTTCTTGAGCAGCTTGTCGTTGGGAATGCCGTGGCAGACCTGGTGGTTGACCGAGGTGCAGATCGACTTGGGGTAAGGCACATTGCCGCCACCGCGGTAGTTCAGCGGAGCCGGTATGCTGCGCTGGATCTGGGTGATGTAGTCGTGCGCCAGCTGGTCGAGATGGTTGGTCGAGACACCTGCCACCACATGCGGCGTCAGGTAGTCCAGGACCTCTGCCGCAAGCCGGCCGGCAACCCGCATGCCGGCGACGCCCTCGGCGTCCTTGTAGGTAATTGTCATGCTTCAATTATCCCATTGCGGCCCCGCTAAAATTGCGCCGCCGGCCCGGCCATCCCAGGATTGCGGATTTGGCTTCACAAGCGCCACGACTTTTTCCTGACCACCCCGTGACCCAGAACATCACCCCATTCGAAGGCGGCAACGCGCTTGGCCATTTTCGGGCGCAGCAACTGCTGTCCGGCCTGCAGGCGGTATCCGATCGGATCGCGCGCATCGATGCGCGCCATGTGCATCTGGTCTGGTCGGACCAGCCCCTGTCCGGCCCGGCGGCGCAGCAACTGAGCGCGCTGCTGTGTTACGGGGAACCTTATGTCGGACCGACGGATGGCCCGCTGATCGTTGTCACACCGCGCCTGGGCACGCTGTCGCCCTGGGCCTCCAAGGCTACCGATATTGCGCACAACTGTGGCCTGGATGTGCACCGTATTGAGCGCATCGTCGAGTACCGGATCAGCCTCAAGAGCGGTCTGCTCCCAAGAAAACGCCGGGCCGCTCCCACGTTTTCTTGCACCCCTTCGGGGGGCCTGGCGAAGCCAGGGCTGGGGGCGCACACAGGCTCCAGACTCGAGGCCGCGCAACTGCACAAGCTGGCGGCGCTGCTGCATGACAGGATGACCGAGAGCGTGATGTTCGATCGCGCGCAGGCGAGGCGGCTGTTTGCCGAACTTGCTGCTCCCAAGCTCGAGCATATCGACCTGCTCGCAGGCGGGCGCGCGGCGCTCGAGCGGGCCGATACGCGTTTTGGCCTGGCATTGGCCGATGACGAGATCGACTACCTGTTGCAGGCCTTCATGCAGTTGCGGCGCAACCCGACCGACGTCGAGTTGATGATGTTTGCGCAGGCCAACAGCGAACACTGCCGGCACAAGATATTCAATGCGCAGTTCACCATCGACGGCGTGGCGCAGCCGCAATCGCTGTTCGGCATGATCCGCCAGACCCACTTGTTGCATCCGCAGCATATGGTGGTGGCCTATTCGGACAACGCGTCGGTGATGGAAGGCGGCCTTGTGCAGCGGCTGGTGGCGCAGTCGGGAACGGACGGCGCCGCGCCGCTGTACCGGTTGGACGACCGCTTGGAACATGTGCTGATGAAGGTGGAAACGCATAACCATCCGACGGCGATATCACCTTTTGCCGGCGCTGCCACGGGTGCCGGTGGCGAAATCCGCGACGAGGGCGCGACCGGGCGCGGCTCCCGACCCAAGGCCGGTCTGACCGGTTTCACTGTCTCGAAACTGCACTGGGATGGGGCTGCGCCTGGCTACGGCAAGCCCGATCACATTGCCAGTGCCTTGCAGATCATGATCGATGGCCCGCTGGGTGGCGCGGCGTTCAACAACGAGTTTGGCCGCCCCAATCTTTTGGGCTATTTTCGCGCGTACGAGCAGTGGGCTGAATCCGACGTCGATGCGATTTGGCGCGGCTACCACAAGCCGATCATGGTGGCCGGCGGGCTGGGCTCGATCGATGCGTTGCTGACCCACAAGAAGGCGTTTCCCGCCGGCAGTCTGCTGCTGCAGCTGGGCGGACCGGGCATGCGCATCGGCCTGGGCGGCAGTGCAGCCAGCTCCATGGCAACGGGTACCAATGCGACCGCACTGGACTTTGACTCGGTACAGCGCGGCAACCCGGAAATGCAGCGCCGGGCCCAGGAGGTAATCAACCATTGCCAGGCCATGGGCGAGTCCAATCCGGTGCTGGCGATTCATGACGTGGGCGCCGGTGGCTTGAGCAATGCCTTTCCCGAGTTGACCCATGACGCGGGCCGCGGCGCCCGCTTCGACCTGCGTGCCGTGCCGCTGGACGAGTCCGGCATGAGCCCGCGCGAAATCTGGAGCAACGAAAGCCAGGAACGCTATGTGCTGGCGATCGCACCGCAGTCCCTGGCGTTGTTCACGGCCTTTTGCGAACGTGAGCGTTGTCCGTTTGCCGTTGTCGGTGTGGCGACCGAAGAGCGCGATTTGGTGGTGCATGACATCGGGCAGGCGACACCGGTTGCCATGCCGATGGAGGTTCTGCTGGGCAAGCCACCGAAGATGCAGCGCGATGTACGCAGCGTGGCGCGGCGCTTCGCTGCACTGGACCTGTCGGGCACCGACCTGCAGCAAGCCTGTATCGCGGTTTTGGCGCATCCCACCGTGGCCTCCAAGCGCTTCCTGATCACCATTGGTGACCGGACGGTTGGCGGGCTGACGCACCGCGACCAGATGGTCGGCCCCTGGCAGGTGCCCGTGGCCGACTGCGCGGTCACGCTGGCCGACTTCCAGGGCTTTCGGGGTGAGGCCATGGCGATGGGTGAGCGCACGCCGCTGGCCGTGGTGAACGCGCCAGCGTCGGGCCGGATGGCGGTGGCCGAGGCGATCACCAACTTGCTGGCGGCGCCGATCGCGTTGGCGCGCGTCAAACTGTCTGCCAACTGGATGGCGGCCTGTTCTGAACCGGGTGAGGACGCCGACCTGTATGCAACGGTGCGGGCGATCGCAATGGATCTTTGCCCGGCGTTGGGCGTCTCGATTCCGGTCGGCAAGGATTCCTTGTCAATGCGTTCGCAGTGGCCGGGCACCGCGGGCGACGTACAGCGCAAGGTTACGTCACCGGTGTCCTTGATCGTCAGCGCCTTTGCGACGCTGGACGATGTGCGCGCCAGCCTGACGCCGCAGCTTGACGCCAACGAGCCCGACTCCACGCTGGTGCTGGTCGACCTGGGTTGCGGCAACATGCGCATGGCGGGCAGCATCCTGGCCCAGACGCTGGAGCAGGTCGGCGATGTGGCGCCGGATCTGGACGATCCGAAACTGCTGGTGGCCCTGGTGGCGGCCGTCAATGCGCTGCGCGCGCGCGGCCTGATCCTGGCCTACCATGACCGCAGCGACGGCGGCCTGTTCGCCACTCTCTGCGAGATGGCGTTTGCCGGCAAGCTGGGCGTTTCGGTCAACGTCGACCTGCTGATCACCGAAAGCGATGGCATTCGCGACAGCCGCGCCGAGTACGGTGACAGCAAGAACTGGGCGACGCAGGTCAATGCCCGTCGCGAGGAGTTGACGCTGCGGGCACTGTTCAACGAAGAGCTTGGCGCAGTGCTGCAAATCCGTACCGCTGAGCGCACGGCCGTGATGCAGGTACTGCGCGAGCATGGCCTGAGCCAGCACAGCCATTGCATCGGCAAGACACGGCCGAGTGGCTCTGCGATCACCGCTGGCATCAGTGAAGTGCAGATCTGGCGCGATGCCGGCATGGTGTTTTGCGCCCCGCTGCGCGATCTGCAGCAGGTCTGGGACTCGGTCAGCTGGAAGATCTGTCGGCAACGGGACAACCCCCTGGGCGCCGACAGTGAGCACCAGGGCGTCGGCGATCCTGCCGATCCGGGGCTGCACGTGGCATTGGCCTTCACGCCCGCGACGCCGGCGCTGATGCTGACCCGGCCCAAAGTGGCAGTTCTGCGCGAGCAGGGTGTCAATTCGCATGTAGAGATGGCCTATGCGTTCACGCAAGCGGGCTTTGACGCATTCGATGTGCACATGAGCGACCTGCTGGCCGGGCGGGCCCGGCTTGCCGACTACCAGGGCGTCGTTGCCTGCGGTGGTTTCAGTTATGGCGACACCCTGGGAGCGGGCATTGGATGGGCGCGCTCGATCACCTTCCATGGTCAATTGCTGGACCAGTTCCGCGGCTTTTTTGACCGCACTGACACGTTTGGTCTGGGCGTGTGCAATGGCTGCCAGATGTTCGCCGAGCTGGCCGATATCATTCCCGGGGCCCATCACTGGCCGCGTTTCACGACCAACCAGAGTGAGCGCTTCGAGGCCCGGCTATCGATGGTCGAGGTGCTGGATTCACCGTCGCTGTTCCTCGGCGGCATGGCGGGTAGCCGCATGCCGATCGCCGTTGCGCACGGCGAAGGTTTTGCCAATTTTGCCAACCGTGGCGACGCCGACAAGGTGCTGGTTGCGATGCGATTTACTGACAATCACGGCGTGGCGACCGAGGCCTATCCGTTCAATCCCAATGGCAGTGCCAACGGACTGACGGCGGTGACAACCCCGGATGGCCGGTTCACCGCCATGATGCCGCATCCCGAGCGGGTGTTCCGCAATATCCAGCTGAGCTGGACCGATCAAGCGCGCGACCGGCACAGCCCGTGGATGCAACTGTGGCACAACGCGAGGCGCTGGGTCGGGTGAAGCGGGCGAGGGCGCCATGCTAGCGCGAGGCCACGCGGCAGTCGCTTATCCACCCGAACGCCTCGCAGCGATCGACGTATTGCGCGGATGCGCGATGGTGTGGATGGCGGTCTACCACTTCGCGTTCGACCTCAACAATTTCGGCTTCCTGCGCCAGGATTTCTATCGCGACCCGGTATGGACCCTGCAGCGCACGATGATTCTTGGCCTGTTCCTGTTTTGTGCCGGCTTCGGGCAGGTGCTGGCCCGGCATAGCGGGCAGGATTGGCGACGCTTCTGGCGCCGATGGATCTGGGTCGTCGCCGGCGCGGTGCTGGTCAGCGCCGGCTCCTGGCTCATGTTCCCGCGCAGTTTCATCTATTTCGGCGTGTTGCACGGCATGGCCGTGATGCTGGTAATCGCGCGTCTCACGGCGGGGTGGGGCTTGTGGTGCCTGTTGCCGGCGGCGCTGGCTTTGATCGCGCCTTTTCTGGCCGGCACTTGGCTGGCCAACCATCCACTGGCGAACGTTTTCAACGGCCCGGCGCTGAACTGGCTCGGTCTGATCACGCACAAGCCGGTCACCGAGGACTATGTGCCGTTGTTGCCCTGGATGGGGGTGGTCTGGATTGGTGTGGCCGCTGCCCATACCTGGTTGGCGCTGGGTGCGACTGCCAGCGCCAGCCGGCGGTCACCCTCTGGCATGGTTGCGGGTCTGGGCTGGTTGGGCCGGCATAGTCTGGCCTTCTATCTGGCGCACCAGCCCATACTGATCGGCGGCCTGACGCTTTTCAAATCCATTCGCGCATGGTAGAGCGGCAAGTCGCTATCGGCCGGGCCTGGAGGCGCTACCGGCCGTACTGACAGCGGCAGAGGACGTACGGACAGCGGCAGAGGAACCGGAACCGCCCGCTGTGCCACCCCGGGGTAGCCGCCTATTCGACCTTGGCCTTGGCGCGCAGATCCTGCTGGAATTTGGCCAGTTTTTGCTGTTGCAACTGCTGCAGGATCTGCGGCTTGACTTCGTCAAACTTGGGCAACTGCGCCTCGCGTATGTCGTCCAGCCGGATAATGTGATAGCCAAACTGCGACTTGACCGGCGCCTCGGTAGATTTGCCCTTCTCCAGCCCCACCATGGCGTCGGAGAACTCCTTCACATAGCTGCCGGCTGCGGCCCAGTCCAGGTCGCCGCCCTTCGCTCCGGATCCGGGGTCCTTGGACGATTTCTTGGCGATTTCCTCGAAGTTCCCGTCTTTTTTCAGACTGGCGATGATGGCCTTGGCCTCGGCTTCCTGTTCGACCAGGATATGCCGCGCCTTGTATTCCTTGCCGCCATTGGTGGCCGCAAACTTGTCGTATTCGGCCTTGGCGTCCGCATCGGTGACCGGGTTCTTGGTCTGGAAATCGGTGAACAGCTCACGGATCAGCAGCGACTGGCGCGCCAACTCCATCTGGACCTTGAAGTCCTCCGTAACGTCAAGCCCGCGCTTGCGCGCCTCCTGCATGAACACCTCGCGTGTGATGATCTCGTCGCGCAACTGGCCCTGCATCTCGGGCGTGACCGGCCGGCCGGACTTGGCCAGTTGCTGAGCCAGTGCATTGACGCGGGAGCTGGGAACGGCCTTGCCGTTGACGATGGCAATGTTCTGCGCCGACACCGACAACGGTGCCAGGATCGTGCAAGCTGCCGCCAGCAGTACGGCAATCAGGGGTCTGTTCATGGTATTTCTCAACGGGTTGCGGGAAAAATGTCACCCCATCCGGACCTGGCTGGGTGATCGCGTGGTCATCGAACCACCTCGATCGCCAGGGCATGCAAGCCCTGGTCGATAAAATCTTGCAGCGCATCATACACAAGGCGATGGCAGGCCACGCGGGCCTGTCCATCGAACTGTGGGGACTTTATCCGGACCCTGAAATGGGTCCCAAATCCGGTGCCGTTGGCGCCTGCATGGCCTGCGTGCTGATGGCTTTCGTCGAGCACCTCGAGATGCTGCGGGGCGAGTCGTTCGCGCAGGCGCTGCTCGATGGCAGCGGTGGTGGGTTCCATGCTCAGCTGCCTGCCTCGGATTCACCGGCCTTGAGATGCGGCGCTATATAAAAACCCTGTCCAACAATGAAAGCCAGCGGGAACACATAGCCCCACAGCTTGAAGTTTACCCAGGCCTCGGTGCTGAAGTACGCGGCCACGTATCCGTTGACGGTAGCCATGAGCACACAATAGACAATCCAGGCCACATTGAGCCGCATCCAGACGCGGTCGGGCAACTCGAGTTGCGAGCCGAGCATCAGTTTGAGGAAGCTCTTCTTGAAGATCCACACCGTGATCGTCAATGCAATGGCGATGGCCAGGTACAACACCGTGGGTTTCCACTTGATGAAGCGCTCGTCCTGCAGGTACAGGGTCAAGGCGCCGAATGCCAGGATCATGCCCAGCGTGATCTTCTGCATCGTCGTGACCTTGCGGTCGACGGCGTACATGATGGCGGTCTGCACAATGGTTCCGGCCATCAGCACGCCGGTAGCGACATAGATGTCGTAGAACCTGTAGGCGCCGAAAAACAGCAGTATCGGGAAAAAGTCGATCAGTATCTTCATGCGGGCGTGAAATCCAGTGAGACCAAGTTGATGCAGTAGCGCAGCCCGGTGGTCGGCGGGCGATCCGAAAATCATATATCCCGGTGCGCACCACAGTCGGCGCAATGTACCCCAGTGCGCTCCATCCACAACAGGCCATCGACCTTGGTGCCGACGGCATTCTCGCTGATCGGCCGACAGAAACGGGGCCAGCAGGTGCCGGGGGGCCTGGCGCAGCCAGGGCTGGGGGCGCTCACAAGAAGACGCCGGGCCGCTCCCAAGTCTTCTTGCACCCCCTCGGGGGGCCTGGCGCAGCCAGGGCTGGGGGCGCTCAAGACGAGCAACTGATTTCGATGCCTGATGCCCAATCGGGCGGGAAGTCGGCATAGGCCTCCATGGAAGGGTGTTCGTCGAACGGCTCCTCCAGCAGATGCAACAGGCGGGCGACTTCGGAGAAGTCCTTGCGCTGCGCGCTGCGGATGGCCTGCTCGCCCAGATGGTTGCGCAATACAAACTTGGGGTTGGTCTGCAACATGGTGCGGCCAGCGGCGGCTCGGTCCTGCTGGGCGATGCGCTCTTCGTAGCGGTGTAGCCAGTCGTCGAGCGCTGCACGGTCCGGGAACAGGTCACGCACCGGCTCGACCGCGCCGTCGGCGACGAAACGGCTCAGCCGGCGCCAGAAAATGGTGTAGTCAACCCGCCCTTCGGCCAACAGTTTCAGGATGTTCTCGATCAGAGCCAGGTCGCTGTCCAGCAATGGGGCCAGTCCCAGCTTGGCGCCAAAGCGCTGCTGCAATGCCTCTGGAAAAACCGACTTGTACGACTCCAGCGCCTGCAGCGCGAGGTCCTGCTCACCAATGAGGGGCAACAAGGCCTGGCCAAGGCAAAACAGGTTCCAGTAGGCGATATTGGGCTGGCGATTGAAGGCATACCGGCCCTGGGTGTCGGAGTGGTTGCAGATATGACCGGGATCAAATGCATCCAGGAACTGGAATGGGCCGTAGTCGATGGTCAAACCCAGCATGCTCATGTTGTCGGTATTCATGACCCCATGGCAAAAACCCACCGCCTGCCACTGGGCCAGCAGCGCAGCGGTACGTTCACTGACTGCCTGCAATAGTGCGGCATAGTGATTACCGCCCAGGTCCGGCGTATCGCGACACTGTGGGTAGTAGCGGTCGATGGTGTAGTCGGCCAGACGCTTGAGCCGGTCGGGCTGGTTAGCGTAACCGAAATGCTCGAAATGCCCGAAGCGCAGAAAACTTGGCGCAACCCGGGTCACCACGGCCGCAGACTCGATGGTTTCGCGCCGCACCGGTGCGTCCGAGCCGGTGATGCACAAGGCGCGGGTGGTGGCAATGCCCAGTCCGGCCATGGCTTCGGAACACAGGAACTCCCGGATCGAACTGCGCAGCACCGCACGGCCATCACCCATGCGGGAGTAGGGCGTCAGGCCGGCGCCCTTGAGTTGCAATTCATAACCCGCGCCATCCGGCGACTGGAGTTCACCCAGCAAGATGGCGCGTCCGTCACCGAGTTGACCGGCCCACTGGCCGAATTGGTGGCCGCTGTACACACTGGCCAGGGGTTCGGTGCCAGGCAGGGCACGGTTTCCGGTCAGGGCCTGCAAAGCCAGGTCTGACTGCATCCATTGCCGGTCCAGCCCCAGCATGCTGGCCACCGGCTGGCTGCGGCCGACCCAGTACGGATCGGACAATGGGGCCGGCGCAAGCCGGGTATAAAACGCCGCGTCAAGTGCGGCAAAACCATTGCGCCATCGCGCAGCGGGCAGTCGCGCCGCGTCGAGGGCCGGTGTCACGGGCATATCCATCGGCGGATTGTCCTGTACTTGACAAGCGCGCACCGCTGTGCGGGAAATGGCCGGGCTGGCGACTCCGCCAATTGCGTAATACTAGCGGTCGGGCCGGATATCGTCGGTCCCTCCAATAACCAACCGACCTGTCAGGAGATTTCCCATGCTCGGCCTCATGCAAAACCAGCCCTTGACGATTTCCTCGCTGATCGAGTTCGCCCAGCGCCACCATGGGACGGGCGAGATAGTGTCGCGGCGAGTCGAGGGTGACATACATCGCTGCACCTACGCCCACATTGCCGTGCGCGCCCGCCGCGTCGCCAACGCCATGGACAAGCTGCAACTGGCGTTCAGCGACCGGGTCGCCACGCTGGCCTGGAACGGCTATCGCCACCTGGAGCTGTACTTTGGCGTTAGTGGTTCCGGGCGGGTGCTGCACACCCTCAATCCCCGTCTGCACCCGGACCAGATCGCCTGGATTGCCAACCATGCCGAGGACCAGGTGCTGTGTTTTGACATGAGCTTCCTGCCCATCATCCAGGCGGTGCACAAGAAGCTGACCACCGTCAAGCACTTCGTGGCCTTGTGCGATGCGGACAAACTGCCGGCCGACAGCGGCATTTCCGGTCTCGTCAGCTACGAGGCCATGCTCGCCGAACAGCCGGACAGCTACAGCTGGCCGCAGTTCGACGAAAACTCGGCCTCCAGCATGTGCTACACCAGCGGCACCACCGGTCATCCGAAGGCGGTGCTGTACAGCCACCGATCGACCTTGCTGCATGCATTTGCCGGTGCTCTGCCCGACGCGCTCAACATGAGTGCGCGCGACTCGGTGCTGCCGGTGGTCCCGATGTTTCACGTCAATGCCTGGGGCCTTCCGTACTCGGCGGCCATGACCGGTTGCAAGATGGTGTTTCCAGGCCCCGCCATGGACGGCAAGTCGATCTTCGAGCTGATCGAGTCAGAAAAGGTGACCTTCGCTGCTGGCGTGCCGACAGTCTGGCAGATGATGTTGTCGCACATGCAGGCCGGTCAACTGCGTTTCTCGACCCTCAAGCGCACGGTCATTGGCGGCTCGGCCTGCCCGCCGGCCATGATCGCCGCGTTCAACGACCAATACGGTGTGGAGGTGCTGCATGCCTGGGGCATGACCGAGATGTCGCCGCTGGGCACGGTGTGCACCTTGAAGAACAGTCATCAGGATCTGTCGGACCAGGAAAAAATGAAGGTCAGGCTCAAGCAGGGCCGCTGCATCTATGGCGTCGACATGAAAATCGTCGATCCCGATGGCAAGGAACTACCCTGGGATGGCAAGGCTTACGGCGACCTGTTGGTGAAGGGCCCCTGGATCATCAGCGACTACTTCAAGTCGCAGGAAGCCTCGCCGCTGGTGGATGGGTGGTTCCCGACCGGCGACGTGGCGACCATCGATCCGGACGGCTACATGCAGATCACCGACCGCAGCAAGGACGTCATCAAGTCCGGCGGCGAATGGATCAGCTCGATCGACGTGGAAAACATTGCGGTGGCGCACCCGGCGGTGGCGATGGCGGCCTGCATCGGCATCCGGCATCCGAAGTGGGACGAGCGGCCGATCATTGCTGTGGTCAGGAAGCCGGGTGTCGATGTGTCGCGCGATGCCCTGCTGGCGTTCTACGAGGGCAAGATCGCCAAGTGGCAGGTTCCTGACGACGTGGTATTTGTCGATGCCATTCCATTGGGCGGCACCGGCAAAATGCAAAAAACCAAGCTGCGCGAGCAACTCAAGGACTACAAACTGCCGGGGCTGTGAGCCGCGCTTCGCCGGCCGTGGGATTGGGCTTGCGGTTGCGAATGCGGGGCCTGGCCCGTCCATGGGCGTGCGGCGCCTCGCGTCGAGGTTGCCCGCGTCATGCGCATGCGGTCGCTGGCCGTCAAGCGCCTGTCGCAGACGCGATAGACCCTAGGGCAATCCCTGTTTGTCGCGCCGCACAGTCGTCGTACCCTTGCCCGGTTGTTGCATTGTTATGACCCAAAGGAGCTACCCGATGAAGTTCACTGTCCACGCCGTCGCCGCCTGCGCATTCGCCGTTTGTGCGAGCGCCGCACTTGCCCAGAAAGGCGAGACCGTCAAGATCGCGTTCATGGACCCCTTGTCGGGTCCGTTTGCGGCCGTAGGGCAGAACCAGCTCAAGAGCTGGCAGTATGTGGCGCAGCGCTTCAGCGGTGCCAAGAACCCTGCTGGGGTGAATTTCGAGATCGTCGCCTTTGACAACAAGGGCTCGCCACAGGAGAGTCTCAATACCCTCAAGGCCGCAATCGACCAGGGAATTCGCTATGTGACGCAGGGCAATGGCTCCGGTGCCGCCCTCGCGATCTCGGATGCGGTTGCGAAACACAACGCCCGCAATCCCGGCAAGGAAGTCCTATACCTGAACTATGCGGCGGTCGACCCGGCTTTGACCAACGAAAAGTGCGATTACTGGCATTTCCGGCTCGACGCCGACACGACCATGAAAATGGAGGCACTGACCGCCTTCATGAAGGACCAGCCCAAAGTCAAGAAGGTTTTCCTGATCAATCAGAACTACTCGCACGGCCAACAGGTTTCGCATTTTTTCAAGGAAAACATCAAGCGCAAGCGCCCGGACGTGCAGGTCGTCGGTGACGATCTGCACCCGATCGGGCAGGTCAAGGATTTCGCGCCCTATGTGGCCAAGATCAAGCAGTCTGGCGCCGACTCGATCGTGACCGGCAACTGGGGCCAGGACCTGACTCTGCTGGTCAAGGGGCTGAATGACGCCGGCCTGAAGTTGCCGATGTATACCTACTATGCAGGCGTGACCGGCACCCCGACCGTACTCGCCGCGGGTGGTGACAACGAAGTGTATGTGGTGGCGTATGGCCACAGCAACCATAGTGGCGAAATCGGCGCGATGGGGGCTGAATTCAAGAAGAATGTCAACGACGACTATTACACCTTCGCCACCTACAACGGCATCAATCTTCTGGGTGCTGCGATGGCCAAGGCCAAGTCGACCAGTACGGTCAAAGTGGCCGAGGCGCTGGAGGACCTGAGCATCAAGAGTTTTGCCGGAGAGGCGAAGATGCGCAAGTCGGACCACCAGTTGCAGCAAAGCATGTTCATCACCAAGTGGCAAAAGGTTGACAAGGCGAATCCCTACAGCGTCGAGAACACCGGCTACACCTTCGTACCCATCAAGCAGATGGAACCCTATGTCGCGAGCACACCCACCAGTTGCTCGATGAAGCGCCCCGGCTGAAGGCTGGTCCAAGGTGAGGCCGGATGGCATTCACGGCTGTCCGGCCTTTGTCGTGTCGGCCGCCAATGCCGCTCTGCCTGTACCGGCGCACGGGTGACACAGCTGCAGGAATCCCATGGAGTTCTACACCATTTCTCTGCTGAACGGCATCAGCTACGGCTTGCTGCTGTTCATGCTGAGTTCGGGGCTGACGTTGATTTTCAGCATGATGGGCGTGTTGAATTTTGCGCACGCCAGTTTCTACATGCTGGGTGCGTACGTGGGCTATTCAGTGGCGCGGCTGGTCGGCTTCTGGCCGGGGCTGGTGCTGGCGCCGCTGGTGGTGGGCGCACTGGGCGCAGCGTTCGAGCGGACCTGCCTGCGCAAGGTTCACAAGTTCGGCCATGTGCCGGAGTTGCTGGTGACCTTCGGCCTGTCGTACGTGATCCTCGAACTGGTGCAACTCATCTGGGGCCGCACGGCGGTCGAGTTCCTGCCGCCCGAGGCGCTGCGCGGCCCTGCGTTCACCCTGGTTCAAAGTTCGGTCGACGGGCTCAGCGTGCTGTGGGGCGCGGCGCCCGCCGCCATGTGCCAGGCGGCCGACGCTGCGGTGCGCATCGTCTGTTCGCCGTTCCCGGCCACCCGCGGCTTCATGATGCTGGTGGCGTTGCTGATGCTGCTGGCGCTGTGGTTGCTGCTGACGCGCACCCGCATCGGCCTGGTCATTCAAGCCGCGCTGACCCACCCCGACGCAGTCGAGTCGCTGGGCCACAACGTGCCGCGCGTGTTCATGCTGG
>JAYUQC010000119.1:0-11522 GCA_043759735.1 Rhodoferax sp. | reverse complement strand
GGTAGTTCCTTGCAGTCGGTGGGCCTGTGCGATCACCGACAGCGTCTGCACGCTGGGCTGATCGTTGAAGAGTGCCCCTCCTCCGCCGTTGACCTGGATGTCGATCAGACCGGGTGCAATGGTGCTGCCTGCGGGCAACCGCATACTGACCGCCGTAGTGCTCTCGCCAGCGCCATCCATGATGGACGCGATACGGCCGGCGCGCAGCCACAACAGCATGTTGTGGTGCAGTTGCTGCCCGTCAAACAGGCGCGGGCAAAAAATGCGCTGTTCCATCACAGGGTCTCGGTCACCTTGGACAGACCTTGCGGCTGGTCCGGGTTGCGGCCTGCGGCGACAGCAGCCGCTTCTATCGCCAGATAGGCCGGCACCAGCGTCAACACCGTGTCGGCCAGCGTCCCCAGGGCGGCCGGTAGCTGGAGTTGCGCGGGCGGCACCCCCAGCGAAGCTGTGAGCCCGTGCGCCAGCAGGGTTGGTGCACCCTGGCCACGGGCACGCTCCAGCGCGGTCAGCACACTTTGCAGTGCGCGCCGGTCACTGACCACCCCTACCACCGGTGTCTGCGCCGACACCGCACCCAGTGGGCCATGCAGAAACTCGGCACTGCTGAAGGCCAGAGCGGGCACGCCGACCGCCTCGGCAACTTTCAGCGCCAGTTCCTTGGCAATACCCAGGTCGGCCCCGCGCCCGACCACGTACACCGCCCGCGCGCCTGGCAGTGCCGAACCTAACGCGGACCAGTCACAGGCTGCAGCTGCATCGAGCCGATCCGGCAAGCCATGCAGGGCCTCCAGCAACAAGGCGTCAGCACCGTACCCGGCCACGATACCCAGGCCAGCGACTACCGACAGGACCACACTCTTGGTTGCCGCCACCGCCAGCTCCGGGCCTGCGCACAGCGGCACTTCCAGTTCGGCTGCCAAGCCCAACGGGGACCCTTCGGTGTTGATCAGGCCAACCACAGTGGCCCCTGACACACGTGCAGCCAGCGCATAACGCACCAGATCCGGGCTTTTGCCAGACTGCGATATCGCCAGCAGTGCTGCATGCTGCATTGGAGCCAGCACGCCCTGGCTGTGCGCCACCGAAGGCATGACGGCAGACACAGTCATACCACCCTGAACAGCCAGCGCATACCGCAGCACAGTGCCGGCGTGGCTGGACGAACCACGCCCCAGCACGTCCACGTGGCGCAAACCCCGCAGCTTCAGGGTTCGCCCGGCGGCCAGCGCCTGGACCAGGCCGCGTTGCAGGAATGCGGCGGTGCAGCTGCCACTGGCCAGAGTTTCGTCACGCATCAGCGTCATACATCGGCTCCGCTCGTGGCGCGGGTTCGCGCTGGCTTTGGTGCCTGGCTTGACACCGCGATGGCGTGCGAGGCAGCGCGCAACTCCACTACGTAGTCGTAGCGGTCCCCGCGATAGATCGAGCGGGTGAACTCGACCGGCCGGCCCTCGTTGGTAAAAGAGCGCCGTTCGGTCGCGAGCACCGGGTCTGCGTCCTGCAGCCCGAGCAGGCGCGCATCCTGCCCTCGCACCACCTCGGCACGCAAACGCTGGAACGCACGCTGCGGGAAGACTCCATGCTTGCGCAGCGCCTCGTAGAGCGAGTCACCGAAATGAACCTCCCCGCCCAGCAAAGTGGCCCGTAAAGCCGCCCGCTCGACCGCAATCGGCGCGCCGTCGGCAGTACGCACACGCGCCAGGCGAATCACCTGCTCACTTGGCGCAAGCCCGAGCGCCAGAACTTCGTCGGGCGACGGGTAGCCGAGTTCGCGTGAGATCCAGCGCGAACCGGGAACATGGCCACGGCGCACCATGTCTTCCGAAAAGCTGCCCAAGGCCGACAACGGTTGTTCCACACGCCCGGTCACAAAGGTGCCGGACCCCTGGCGCGCCTGAAGCAGGCCTTCCTGCACCAGCTCATCAATGGCGCGGCGCACCGTAACACGTGATACCCCCAGCAGGGTCGCTAGATCCCGCTCCGGCGGCACCCCCGACGCGGCCTGCAGCATGCCGGAGCGGATCGCCGTGCGCAGGGAAGCCGCCATTTTTTGATACAGCGGAATGTGCCCACGCGCGACCGAGGCCAGCAGCAATTGGGAGAAGTCAAACCGACCCGCACCCGCAAGCACCGGCGCGGCCTCGGGCGGCCGCGGTGCTGCGTCTGATGCGTTTTCCTGTTTCGTTGCGACGGTCGTGAATTTCAAATTGGACACAAATAGGTATTATTTTTAAGAATATTTATTTTAAACAGCACAACCAATCTAATGCCATTCGGGTTTACACCCGATCAATGTCGGGTGGGTGCAAAGCAAATCGCCGGTCGGACTGCCCGAACCCGAAGCAACCTGCCAACGTCGGCCGCGCCGTCGGCCGAACCGCTGGGGAATAGTCCGTTTGGGCCATGCCATCTGGGACAAGCTTGCGCGACATCGACAAACAGAAGTGCTAGAGTTTTCGCAGGGCTGTTGCGCGCACATTGACGCCTGCGCCCACGGGTTTGCCGCTGCCTGCACAGCATGGCCAACCGACCAGGGAGATCCATCACATGTCTGGCAAGAAACTTCTGCTCATTGGTGCCGTGCTGTTCGCGATGGCGGGCTTTTGCGTACCGGCATCTGCGGTGCTGCTCAACGAAACCGTTGGGCTGCAAGCCACCGGCAGGGTCGATCTCGATGGATTCGGTGCTCAACCACCGTTTTCGGGACCGATCGACGACACCGAACTCTCGTTGCCATTCACCCGATCGGTGGTCAGCGTGCTGGATGATCAGGCCGACCTGTTTTCCTATTCAGCGTCGGCCGACATCGGCACGCTCGCACTGCGGGTCGCCGGAAGTTTGACCAACGCGACCGCGGCCGAGTATTTTGGCCAGGGTGTGCCGATCCTGCAGAGCACGGCACAGGCACTGGACGTGATCACGCTGACGTCCAGCGTCACGGGAACGTTCCCGGTCACGATGGAATTACTGGTCTCCGGCACCATCACGCCTTCGGCCAATGTCGGTTTTGACTTTGTCAGTGCCAACAGCCTGCTGAAATTCGGCGTTATCAATCAGCCGACAGGTTCCGACAGCAGCCTTTACACAGGGAGTGCGATCGCCGATACCTTGTCGGTGACTCGATCGGTCCAGTTCGCGGCCGGTTCGAGTGTCGATATGGGTTTCGACGCATTTCTGAGTTTCAACATTTTTGGCGTGTTGCCGGGCGAAACGGTGTCGGGCCAGCTCAACAATACGGCCTTGTTGAACCTGATGCTTCCCGCTGGCGTCAGCATCACCGGTTCGGCATCGGGCACCTTTGGTGTGCCGATACCGGCAGTGCCGGAACCACAAGCCTACGCCCTGTTGCTGGCCGGGCTTGCGTTGACGACGCTGGTGGTGCGTCAGCGCGCCCGAAGGTAAACCCGGAATGAATGGATCGGGTCCCATTGCTGGCGCGAATCGGTGTTGACAAGGCACGCGTGCCGCCCTGCTCTGCGCTGGCGGCAACGTTCGCCCCACCCTATTTGTAGAACGCCTCGACCGTACCCTTGATCTTGATCAGCAGCGGGTTGCCCTTGCGGTCCAGCGTCTTGCCGGCGGGAACCCTGACCCAGCCTTCACTGACACAGTATTCGCTGACATCGGAGCGTTCCTTGCCGTTGAAGCGGATACCCACATCGTGTTCGAACACGGCAGCCCGATAGTGCGGGCTGTGCGGGTCGATCGACAGGTGATCGGGCAAGTCAGGGCGGGGGGAGTTTTCGACGTCGGTCATGGGTCTTGATTCTCCCTCACCGCGCGCGGTGTAGGTTTACGCCATGTCCGACCCGGCTCCCGCCGGTGTCAGGACAGCGGCAAACCGCTGCGCCCGACCCCAGCAGCTATCACAGACCCAGTCCGGTACCTGCCCCGAGCAAGGTGGCGAGTCCCAGAACCGCAAATACCGCAGCCGCGATACCGTGAACCAGCCGCATCGCAATCCGTCCCGCAAACCGGTCACCCAGGAATACCGCCGGCACGTCGGCGATCAGCATGCCCAGCGTCGAGCCGACGACCACCAGCACCGGCTGCGCATAGTGCGCCGCCATCGCGATCGTCGCGACCTGGGTCTTGTCGCCCATCTCGGCCAGGAAGAAGCTGACGAAAGTCGCACCGAACACGCCGAACCGGCTGGCGACGCGGGTCTCCCCGTCTTCGATCCGATCCGGGATCAGCGTCCAGATCGCCATCGCGATAAACGAGCCGCCCAGCACCCAGCGCAGCAGGTTCGGGCTGACGGCACTGGTGATCCATGCACCCAGCGCGCCGGCCAGTCCGTGGTTGATGATGGTGGCACACAGAATGCCTGTGATGATCGGCAGCGGCTTCCTGAATCGCGCCGCCAGGATGAAGGCCAGCAACTGGGTCTTGTCGCCGATTTCGGCGAGCGCGACCACGCCGGTGGAAACGATGAGGGCTTGCATGATGGAGTCGACGGCACGGCGGGTGGTGGGACGGGAAACGCTGCGCCGGCGCTGGTGGCGACGGGCTTCAGGGCAGGCGGGCGGATGATACTGCCTGGGCACACACCAACACCGCGGCCACCGGCATGATCCACCAGCCGGGCGCGTCGAGCGCCCATGACATGGTGCCCGTCACGGCGCACCACACCAGGGGCAGCACCAGCAACAAGGTGCAGGTCCGGCGCGGGCGCTGCAGTCCCTGGCCACCGCACAGCAGCAACAACACCGCCAGTGTGGCGAGCATCGTGGGGTCGGGAGCCAATGCAAACCACTCGGCCTGCGCCAACGGTCGCGTCCACAGCAACGCCGAGATCGGGTACAGGAAAACGGCAGCACGCAGCAGTGCCACGCCCGCAGGCGTGGTGACCTGGCCGTACGACAGCACAAGCTCGCTGCGCAGAGGCACCCGGGTGATTCCCGCAGTCAGGTCGAGCAACCCGGGAAAGCGTCGCGGGCCATCAGATCCGGATCACCTCCGCCTTCATCGACCACAGCACCGCGAGCACCTCGTTGCGCACAGGCGCCTCCACGCCGCAGGTCTCCAGCGCCGCCATGGCGTCGTCGATCACGCTGACGAACTCCTGCTCGCTGACATTCATGCCGCGGTGGGTCGTGATGAGGTCCTTGCCGGCGTAGGTCTCGGGGCCACCCGAGCCGGCGCAGAAGAAATCGATCACGTTGCGCTCGACGCGATCCATGTCCTTGATCTGGCTGTAGCGATTGCTCACCAGCGGGTTGGCCAGATGGTTCTTGATCAGCGCGCGGGTGATATGCGTGATGCCGTCACGGCGTCCCAGACGTTCATACAGGGTGGTTGTGGTTTCAGTCATGCTTGGCTCCTTGGGTTGATGGTGGTGCAGGTAGACGCATGCGTCAGTGGCGCGCCGCGCCGGACTGCGCCTGCCACGACGCGTATTCGATCTGGCCCGGGTCGGCGCCGGTGTCGCACATCGCGCGTCGCAGATCGCCCAGGGCCGCAGCAATCGCGCACGCCAGCTCCGGCAGGGTTTCGGGTGCCATCTGCTGCGGCAGGGTCAGCACCGATGGCAGATTGCCGGGTAGTGCGAAGGTCAGTTGACGGGTGTTCATGATGTCCTCCAAGAGCGGTTGACGGGCCGGAATCGACCCGCACAAACGCATCATCGGGACGCTCCGTTCCTCAAACGTTCCTGACTCCGCGGGCCCTTGCGGACACGCCCGGGCTGCCCCACACTGCCTGGCATGGACACCCACCCACCCTTGACCGCGTCTGGCGATCTGCCGTCGCGGCTCGACGTCAATCTGCTGGAGCGCTTCGAAGTGGCGGTCGATGGCAAGGGCATTGCCTCCGACCGCTGGCCCAGCCTGCGCGCTACGCACCTGGTCCAGTTGCTGAGCCTGCAGCCACGACACCGAATGTCGCGCGATCTGGCCATCGACGCGCTGTGGCCGCGATTGGATCCCGACGCCGGCGCGGCAAATCTGCGCAAGGCTTTGCACCATGGCCGGCTGGCCTTGGGTCGGCACGACGGCGTTACGCTGCGCGCGGGCGAACTGGCGCTCTGGCCAGAGCGGCCGGTCGTGGTGGACGCCGACCGCTTCGAGGCGGGCGCATTGGCAGCCCTGCGCCAGCGTGACCCGGCCGAATGCGCCGAAGTGGCCAGCCGTTACGGTGGCGATCTGCTGCCCGGTTCCCGCTACGAGGCCTGGACCGAGCCCAGCCGCGAACGCCTGCGCGCGCTCTACCTGGATCTGCTGCGTGCCAGCGGTCAATGGGAACGCCTGGCCGAGCATGAGCCGACCGACGAGCCCGCCCACCGCGCGCTGATGCAGCACGAGCTGGAGGCCGGCAACCGCGCCGCGGCCCTGCGCTGGTACAGCCACCTGCGCGAAGCGCTGCAGCAATCGCTGGGCGTGACGCCCGATGCGCGAACCGAAGCCGTATACGAGCGCTGCGTGGCCGGCCTGCAGGCTCTGGGTCCCGTCTTTGTCGGACGCGCGGATGTGCTCGGCCAGGTTACGGCGTGGCTGGGCATGCCGGCGCAGGAGCGGCTTGGCGCCATCGTGCTGCGCGGACCGGCCGGCATCGGCAAAAGTGCCCTGTGCCGCGAGATCGGCACCCAGGCGCGCCAGCGCGGCTGGTCGGTTTGGCGGCTGGAGGCGGTCGAAACCGGCCGGGCCTACGGCGCCATTGCGTCCATCGCCGAGCAGCTGCTGCTCGCAGACCGTGGCGTGCTCGACCGCATTGGCGCGCCCGCCCGGACCGTGCTGGCGCAACTCAGCCCGCTCGCTGCGCCGGCCAGCGCAGCACTCGGCCCGCTGGGGCGGCACCAGGTCGTTGGCGCGATCCGGCGCCTGCTGCTGGCAATGGCGTTGGACACCGACATCCTGCTGCAGATTGACGACGCCCATCTGATCGACGACGCCGATGTGGAAATACTGGTGCAAATGGCCATGGCTGGCGCCCCCTTGTGCCTGCTCATCGCCGCCCGGCCGACGGCTCCCACCACCGCACTGGCGCGGGGCATCGCGCGGCTGCAGCGCGCCAGTGCGTTGCAGGCGCTCGACCTGGAGCCGCTGGACGATGACGAGAGCCGCCGGCTGGTCGCGCGGGCATTGCCTGCGCCGCAGCCCGACGCCATCGTCGAGCGCATCGTCCAAGCCAGCGAGGGCAATCCTTTTGCCGCCATCGAACTGGCGCGATGTGCGGGTGGCGACAACAAGCGGCTGCCGGGCAACGCAGCCGAGGCCATCACCGAGCGACTGTGCGACGTGCCAGACGAGGCGCTGGCCCTGCTGCGCTGGCTGGCCATCGGCGGCGCCGAATCGGACCTGCGCACCGTGGAGGCGCTTGCCGCGCTGGCCCAGGTACCTGGTAGCGCCGCGCTCGACTACGCACTGCAAGCCGACGTGCTCATACTGGCGGGAGCGCGTTACCGTTTTCGGCACGAACTCGTGCGCCAGGCGCTGATCGACCAGGTGGCACCGCACCGGCGCGTCAAGATGCACCGCGCGATCGCCGCCCAACTGGCCGACCTGGACACCCCGCCGGCCCACATTGCACGCCACTGGCTCGAAGGCGGTCAGCCGCGCGACGCGATGCCCTGGTTGCTGGCTGCTGCGCGGGATGCGGTTCGCCTGGCGGCGTTCAGCGATGCCCTGCGCCACCTCGCGCCGCTGCTGGCTTATCAGAGTGACCACGCAGAGGCCTTGCGGCTGCGCGCCGAGGCGCTGGACGCCATGGGCGACCCCGGCGCCATGCGCGCCTACCGGCTGGCCGCCGATGCGGCCGGCGCGCCCGACAGCCACAACCTGCTGGCCAAGTCCGCGCTGGCACAGGTCAAGCAAGGCGATCCCAAAGGCGCTCTGCTGGTGCTGGACGGACTACAACCAACGTCGGTCGACGGCCGCCTGAGCGAGGCCCTGGCCTACGCTGGCGCGGCCGCACTGGGCGCGGCCGACCCCGCCATGGGCACAGCCAAGGCGGCGGTGGCGCGCAAGCTGGCGCTGGAAACCGGTGACACCACATCGCTGGTGATCGCCTCCTGGGCGCAGGCAGCCGCTGCGCATGCGCGCGGCGAACTGCACCGCAGCGTGTGGGCCGATCTGCAGGAAACCAGCAAGCTGCCGCAGCTGGCGCTACGCGTGTTCGATGGCCACTTGTGCATCACGCAGCGCTTTCTGTATGGGGCGCGGCCTTATGCCGACGTGATTGCATTTGCCGACGCGCTGGCCATCGAGGCGCAGCGCCTGGGCGCCGCGCGCGGCCATGCCTTCGGCATCACTTTGCGCGGCGAGGCCGAGTGGCTGGCCGGTGACCTGCAGAGCGCACGCACGCACCTGCGCGAAGGCGCGCGGCTGCACCGCGCCATTGGCGGCCCGGTGGGTGAAGCCCTGTCGCTGCAACGGCTGGCCGAGGTCGCATTGCATGAAGGACGGCGTGACGAAGCGCGTGCCCTCGTCGACGAGGCGCTGGACGTGGCGCGCCAGACCGATATCGGCTTTCATCTGTTCGATCGCATCTACGGCACCCGCATCAACCTGCACATGCACGACCCTGCAACCGCATTGCAGATAATGGAGGACGCCAGCGAATCGGTGCGCGGCCCGCTGGAAACCTGCCCCGGTTGCCGCATCACATTTGCCGTTCCCGCTGCGATTGCGGCAGCACGCGCCGGCGAACTGGAACTGGCCGACAAGCACGAGGAACAGTGCGCCTACCTGGCCAACGTGGTGATGCGCCTGCCCGCGTGGCACGCGGCGCACGACGAGGTGCGCGGCCATATCGCCGCTGCGCGCACGCAGCGCGCCGACATCACGGCAGCACTTTTTGCTGCGGCAGCCACTCGCTATGCCCAGGCCGGCCAACCGCTGGACGCACAGCGATGTGCGCGGCTTGCGCAGTCCGCGGCGCGGTAAGGGCGTGCGTGCTGATCCGCTCCGGAGAGCCTGTCTACCCAGGCCAAGACGCCTCGCGCTGCAATCACAGGGCCCGGGTCATCAGGGCAAGGCCCCATGCGATCAGCACAACCCCTGCTGCGCGCCCCAGCCAGTAGCCGATCGCCACTGACTTCTCCAGCAGAACATAGACGGCGAGTCCGGCAATCCAGTACAGGTTCATGACGCCGCCGAAGAAAAGCAGGCCCATTAGGAACCAACAACAGCCCAGGCAGTAGGCACCATGTATCAATCCCATCCGCAGCGCGCCTGATCGGCCTGCACGCCAGTGGCCGACCAAGAAGCCCAGTGGCGTATGGCAGTGCCGCAGGCACCGTGCCTTGAGTGGCGTCAGTTGCCACAGGCCGGCCGCAACCAGGATGGCCGCCCCGAGCCAGTAATGGGTCGTAGCCAGCATCGGCGACAACAGGCGCGCCGATTCCAGGCCCCATTGCAGCGCGGTCGCAACCGCACTGAAGCCGCCCCAGACCAGCAGATACCCGGCGCCGAAGAGGACGGTCGGCGTCAGCGAAGGGCCGGCCAATCGATCCTCGCGGTTGACACGGGCGAACAACAGCAGCATCGGCGTGGCGCCTGGCAGCATCATGGCGACCATCATCACCCACCACATGGCCAGGACCCACAGCGCGTAGGCCGGAGTCCAAACCGCCGGCGCCATCAGCCAGCCGTCCATATCGGCCATCGCAGTCATCTCGAGCGCACCCATGTCCATCCCGGCGCCAGCCAGCAGCCAGCCCCAGGCCATGGCAAGGACAAAGACCAGGGCGGTGGCCAGCACCAGCCGGTCGCGTCGCAGCAGCGCTTCAAGCATGGTCCTTGGCCGCGCCGAAGGCGTTCAGGGCCGGCCAAACTTCTGCTTGTACTCCGGGTAGCTGTGCACCAGGCCTTGCGGGCCCCAGGCGACATTTGCCATCGAACTGTGGCTGCGGTTCAGGTCGAACTTGATCGGGCCCATACCCTTGGCAAAGCCGGCCACGTTCTCGGCTTCATGAAACACCCAGCCATCGGGCAGCACGGTGATGATCTGGTGCTCGGCATCGGTGACCGGGTTGCGGATCGGCTCGCTGTGCGCGCGCACTGTGGCCGGCACCTCGACACGGGCGCGCCGCTTGTCCAGATCCCATTCGAAGGTGATCGGTGCAAACAGCGGCTCCTTGATTGTCTCGATGATGATCGAGAAGATCTGGAACATGGTGCCGACCGCCTGGTCCGCGCCCGACAGGATGTAGAACAAGGCATCCCTCTGCGCCTCGTTGGCGCGCTCGTCGATGATGGGATGCATGACGCCCTGGCCATGGTGGATGGCGCGCGGGAAGTAGAAGGCGGCGATGACCGACAGGCCGTCGAGCGTCACACTGTCGCAGCGGCCCTTGTCGATGTTGAATCCAACCAGGCCGGTGCAGTGGCCCTGGGTGGGGTTGGCCATCGACTCGCAGGGGCAGCCGAGGTCGCAGCTGCAGTACTCAATGTACCGGCCTTCGATCTTCCAGTCACGGGCCATGGCAGTCTCCTTGTCAGGCGAGGCGGTCTTACGGGTCTGTCGCGCGAGCCGGCATCCGCCTCAGGGTCGGCCACGGTTGTCACACAGCAAGCGACATGATGGGTGAGTGGCGGCGCTTCGTCAATACTGTTGGTTTGCACATCCGCCAAATGGATCTAGGGCTAACAACGCCCTGCCCCCCGGCGCATCTCTGTGCAATCCGCCCGTATTCCCAGTGGTCGTCGAGGTGCCGCGCGGCAGTTTCCTCAAGCGTGGCCTGCCGGATCGGAGCCACATCGTGTCGCCGCTGCCTTGCCCATACAACTATGGCGCCATACCGGCCTACCCAGGCATGGGTGGCGATCTGCCCGCCGCGTTGGATTACTCCAGCTTGATATTCGCCCGCTTGATCAGCGTGCCGAATTTCTCGTAATCCTGCCGGTTCATCTGTGCGAACTGCTCGGGTGTCAGGTTGCCGGGCTCGCCACCCAGGCCCTTCAGCTTGGCCTGCACATCGGGCAGCTTGAGGATCCTGGCCAACTCGGCCTGCAAACGGGCGGTCACCTCCGGCGGCGTGCCACCGGTGACGAACATGCCGTACCAGGTGCTCATCTCAAATCCCTGCACGCCGGCCTCGGCCAGTGTTGGCACCTGCGGCAGCTCCGCGCTGCGGCTGGCGGTGGTCACGGCCAGGGGCTTGAGCTTGCCGGCCTTGATCTGGCCCATGGCCGACGATGTGGTGTCGAACATGATCTGGATGTTGCCGGCGATCAGGTCCAGGTGGGCCTGGCTGCTGCCCTTGTACGGCACATGGATGCTCTTCACGCCGGCGGCCAGGTTGAAGCCCTCACCCGCGATATGCTGGGTGCTGCCCACGCCCGAGGAGCCGTACTTGATGTCGTCTGGCTTGGCTTTCATGTAGGCGACCAGCTCCTTGACATTGGTGGCCGTCACCACCGGGCTGGCCACCAGCACATTGGGCACGGTGACAATCAGCGCCACCGGAGTCAGGTCCTTGATCGGATCGAAGGCCAGTTTGAGCAGGTGCGGTGCGATCGCCTGGCCGGTGTTGGTGGCCACCAGCAGCGTATGGCCATCGGGCTGGGCCTTGGCCGTCA
>JAYUQC010000118.1:0-11632 GCA_043759735.1 Rhodoferax sp. | reverse complement strand
CGGCGCTCAAGCGGAACGCCAACAGCGCGCCGCGCCGGCCATCGAGCGCAGGGCCTTCGGCCCATTTTGCGCTCGCTGTCCAGCGCGCCACGCTGCTGGCGTCCGCTTAGCTTTACGTTAGGCTTCACAAAAGCCCATTCTTGCGCCCCGCGCCGACGGCCTCTCTTGCAATCTTACGCGCTGCGTAATACACTTGTCGCATGATCCAGTCGTTCAAGTGCAAGGACACCCTGGCGCTGTACGAGGGCAAGAACCCCCGTAAGTTCAAGGCTCTTGCCAAGGTAGCCGAGCGCAAGCTCGCGCAACTTGACGCTGCACAGACACTGGCTTTCTTGAAGGCGCCGCCTGGCAATCACCTGGAGGCGCTGAAAGACGATAGGAAGGGTCAGCACAGCATTCGTATCAATGACCAGTGGCGCATCTGCTTTGTATGGACAGAAGTTGGGCCTGCTGAAGTTGAGATCGTGGACTACCACTGAAGGAGTCAATATGGCACGTCCTGTTAATCGTATGCGTCCCGTTCACCCTGGCGAGGTACTGCGCGAAGACTATCTTGCTCCGCTCGGGCTAAGCGTCAATGCGCTCGCCGTCGCGCTGGGTGTACCAGCGACTCGCATTCACGAAATCGTCAAAGAACGGCGTGCAGTCACAGCAGACACGGCAGCCCGCCTGGCCAAGCACTTTGGCGGCGACGCGACTTCATGGTTGGTCATGCAGGCCAACTACGACCTGAAGACCCTGCCGACCCTTCATGACATCGAGCGCGTGGTTCCAGTACGCGAGCAACTCGCTGCGTAGCCGGTGAAGCCTAACGAAACCGTTGCACCCGATCCTCGGGAGCGGCGCTGCGCGCCGTCCCTCGGCCGGGTTAACGGTGACGTTACCGGTTACCGTCGGAGTTCAATAGTGGTAGCGCGACTGAGCAAGAAGCAATGCATCCCCCTCGACTCGATACACCATCCGGTGTTCGTCAGTAATTCTTCTTGACCAAAACCCGGACAGAGCATGCTTCAGTGGTTCAGGCTTACCAAGCCCGGAAAACGGCTCGCGTTTGACCTTCTGAATCAATTTATTGATTCGCTCCACCATCTTGCGATCTTGCTTCTGCCAGTACAAATAATCGTCCCAAGCTTCATCCGAAAGGATCAACTTCATTGCGGCAGTTCTCGCTCAGTTCCTTGTCCTGCGGTAAGCTGTGCAACAGATGAAAGCAGCCGCTTTGCATTTGCTGGGCTTCGCAGAAGGAACGCCGTTTCCTCAAGTGCCTTGTAGTCCTCCAGTGAAAGCATCACAACGGATTGTTCTCCGTTACGAGTAATGATTAGCGGCTCATGATCGTTGCACACACGATCCATTGTCTTAGCCAGGTTCGCTCGTGCAGCGCTGTAGGTGATCGCGTCCATAAGAAGGCCCCTTTGTACATGTACGTTTAATTGTACAACTACGAGCTACCACATTGCAAGCGTGGCACGCCGCACGGTAACGAATAAGGACAGTGCACTCCGGTTGCGGGCTACCCGATTCGGTCGCCGCAGCATTCGATCCTGCAAGGGTCTGCGCGGCAGCCTTTGACGCCGATCAAGCTATGCGCAATTTGCGCCCATGTACGCGGTCTTCTCGGGCCTGCCGTCGAGAAACAGCGAGGCTGTTGCCTCGGGCGACTCTGCAATCAGCTTGCCGCGCCGGAACACCTTGAGCCGGGTGGCGCGTAGCCGGATCGCTTCCACCGGGTCGCGCGCCTGCAGCAGCACGAAGTCGGCATGGCAGCCGGGTTCCAGGCCATACCCGTCCAGTTGCATGATGCGCGCGCCATTCGTCGTGACCGCGTCGAAGCATTGGCGCATGGCAGCCTGGCTGGTCATCTGGGCCACATGCAGGCCCATGCTGGCGACCTCCAGCATGTCGCCGCTGCCCATGGCGTACCAGGGGTCCATCACGCAGTCCTGGCCGAACGCCACGTTCACGCCATGGGCCAGCAGCTCCGGCACCCGGGTCATGCCACGGCGCCTGGGATAGCTGTCGTGGCGTCCCTGCAGCGTGATGTTGATCAGCGGGTTGCTGACAACCTGCAATTGCGCCTCGGCCATCAGTGGCAGCAGCTTGGACACATAGTAGTTGTCCATCGAATGCATCGAGGTCAGGTGCGAGCCGGTAACGCGGCCCTGCAGGCCCAGGCGCTGGGTTTCGAAGGCCAGGGTCTCGACGTGGCGCGACAGCGGGTCGTCGGATTCGTCGCAGTGCATGTCGACCAGCTTGCCGCGCCGGGCCGCGATCTCGCACAGCAGCGTGACACTGGCAGCGCCCTCGGCCATGGTGCGCTCGAAATGCGGAATGCCGCCGACCACATCGACGCCCAGGTCCAGTGCCCGCTCCAGGTTGGCCACGGCGGCTGGCGAACGCAACACGCCGTCCTGCGGGAACGCCACGAGCTGCAAACTCAGGTACGGTGCGACCCGCTTCTTGACCTCCAGCAACGCCTCGACCGCCAGCAATCGTGGATCGCTGGTATCCACATGCGAGCGGATGGCCAGCAGGCCTTTCGCTACCGCCCAGTCGCAATAAGCCAGTGCCCGTTCGATGACGGCATCGTGTGTCAGCCTCGGCTTGAGTTCGCCCCACAAGGCAATACCTTCGAGCAAGGTTCCGCTCTGGTTGACCCGCGGCATGCCATAACTGAGCGTCGAGTCCATGTGAAAGTGCGCGTCGACAAACGGTGGACTGATCAGCAGACCCTGCGCGTCGATGGTGTCGCGCGCGGGGGCGTCGATGACGGGCGCCATGTCGGTGATGCGGCCGTCCAGGACCGCGATCGCCATCGGGCTGCGGCCGTCGGGCAATGTGGCGTTGTGGATCAGCAGATCGAGCATGGAGCCGTGGCTGTGAAATTGGCGATAGGAACGCTTATGGTAGCGGAGCCGCATGCCAGGAAAAAAGCCCCGAATCGTCGAAACGATCGGGGCCACCTTCTTGCGCGCCGTGGAAATATCGTCTCCCTCGGTCGCGCGCAAACGGCTGGGTCCTATTTCGCCGCCTCCCACACCGCGTGCGAATACCCGGCCTTGCCCGGATCCTTCTTGATCACAGGCGCGCTGCCGCTGGACATCAGCACCTTGACGGTCCGCTCGTACGCTGCCGGCTCCAGGTAGCCCATTTTGGGTGAGTTGGCGGTTGTGATCAGCTTGGCCACGTTGTCCATCTGGCGCTTTTGCACCTTCTCGTTGGCGCTACCCGACGTATCGGCAGCCACGACGATCTTGGCTGCGCCGGCAGGATCCTTGACGGCATCGTTCCAGCCCTTGAAGGTGGCCTTTAGGAACTTGGCCATGCGCTTGACGAAGGCCGGGTCTTTCAGGTTCGATTCCAGCACATACAGGCCGTCTTCGAGTGACGCCACGCCCTGGTCTTCGTAGAAGAAGGTCACCAGGTCGCTTTCCTTGACGCCGGCATCGATCACCTGCCAGTATTCGTTGTAGATCATGGTCGAAATGCAGGCCGCCTGGTTTTGCAGCAGCGGGTCGACGTTGAAGCCCTGTTTCATGATCTTGATGTCGGTGTCCGGCTTGAGGCCGAGCTTGGCCATCCAGTTCAGGAACGGGTATTCATTGCCGCCGTACCACACGCCCAGGGTCTTGCCCTTGAGGTCCTTCGGGCTGGTCACGCCGCTGGCCTTCTTGCAGGTCAGCATCAGGCCGGAACGGTTGAAAACCTGCGCGATATTGACCAGCGGCACGCCGGCTTCACGCGCGGCCAGTGCGTCGGGCATCCAGTTGACGACCACATCGGCACCTTTTCCGGCAATGACCTGCACCGGCGAAATGTCCGGGCCACCCGCCTTGATGGTGACGTCCAGGCCCTCTGCCTTGTAATAGCCCTTGGACTGGGCCACGTAATAACCGGCAAACTGCGCCTGCGGCAACCATTTCAGTTGCACGGTCACTTTCTCTTGCGCCATGGCGGCGAAACCGCTGGCGGCCAGCACGGTTGCCAGTAGGGCCTGGGTCAACATCGAACGTCGGAACATAAACACTCCTTGGGTTGAGAAAACACGATATGGGTGGCAAGCGCAAAAGCCTAAACCACGATGGGGGAAACTTCAATGGGTAATAACACCGGCGTCATGCGCAGATTCACTTTCGGCCCCGCACCGACGGGTGCCAGAATGCGACGCGGCGCTCGAGCCTGCTGAGCAGGGCATAGGCGGTCGAGCCGGTGACGGCCGCGACGACGACCGCGGCCCAGACCAGCGTCATGTTCATCTTGAGCGCCTCGGTCGAGATGCGAAAGCCGAGCCCGACCGTGGGCGAGCCGAAAAACTCCGCGACGATGGCCCCGATCAGTGCCAGGCTGGCATTGACTTTGAGCGCCGCAAACATGAACGGCACCGCCGAGGGCAGCCGCAGCGACCACAGCGTGCGCAGATAACCTGCCGCGTAGCTGTGCATCAGTTCGCGTTCGAGCCGCTGCGACGCCTGCAGGCCGGCCAGCGTGGAGACCAGCATCGGGAAAAATGTCATCAGCACCACCACGGCCGCCTTGGACGGCCACTCGAAGCCGAACCACATCACCGCGATTGGCGCCACGCCCACCAGCGGAATGGCGCTGGTCAGTGACGCGATCGGCAACAGGCCGCGCTGCAGGAAAGGCAGTCGGTCGATCGCGATCGCGACCGCAAAACCCAGGCCACAACCCAGCGCCCAGCCCACCAGCACCGCCTTGATCACGGTCTGCACGAAATCGCCGCCCAGCGTGGCCAGGTTCTCCCATAACGATGTGACGATCAGCGCGGGCGAGGGCAGAAGCACCCGTGGAACATCAGCCGCTACCACCAGCAATTGCCAGAAATACAGCACCCAGATGCCGAACACCGCCGCCGTGATGCTGGCATAAAAACCACTTTCGGTGCCGCGGATGGCGGCGAGGCGGCGGATTCCGACGCAGGCGAGCAGCGCCAGCGCTGCGGTTGCGATCCAAAAAGCCACGCCGACCGGCGTCTCGGATGGGGCCAGGGGAGAGAACATCAGCGCCAACGCCAGCATGAACGATGCCGCCACCAACACCGTGGTTGCGCTGGCGCTGCGCGCCTTGGTCGTGACGCCATTCATAGTTGCCTCCTGCGGCGCAATACCAGGTGCTCCAGACCCGCCATCGCGGCCGTCAAAACCAGGCCCAACAGCGCCGACATCACCAGTGCCGACCAGATCTGGATGGTCTGGCCGTAATAGGAACCGGTGAGCAGCCGCGCACCGAGGCCGGCCTGCGCGCCGGTAGGCAATTCAGCGACCATGGCACCGACCAGGCCCGCCGCAACGCCAACCCGCAGCGCCGGGAACAGGAACGGCAACGACGCCGGCAGGCGCAGCATCCACAACGCCTGCCAGGGTGTTGCTGCATAGGTGTGCAGCATCTCGGTCTCGATCACTTGCGGCGAGCGCAGGCCCTGCACCATGGCCACCGTCACCGGGAAGAAGCACAGGTACATCGCGATCACCGCCTTGGGCGCCACGCCGCTCAGGCCGATCGAGCCCAGGATAACCAGCACGATCGGCGCGATCGCCAGTACCGGTACCGACTGGGATGCGACGACCCAGGGCAGCAATGCGCGGTCCAGCGTGCGCGAGTGCACGATGGCGATCGACAGCAGCAGGCCGAGCAGGGTTCCCAGTACGAAGCCGACCAGGGTCGACTGGGCCGTCACCGCCATGTGAAACAGCAGATTGCGCGGCGAGGACAGCGGCCAGCCGGTCATGCTGGACCACAGGTCCAGCGCGACCTGATGCGGCGCCGGCAGCACCGGGCGTTCCATGGCCCATGTGGTGGACACGAGTTGGCGCCAGTTCCATTGCACATCGGTCAGGTCGCGTTCGATGGCGCCCTGGGCGTTCAGCGCCACCGCCAGGCCGTACCAGACCAGCAGTACCAGCGCCAGCACCACGGCAATCGGCGCGCCCTGGCTGACCAGCCCGGCGCTCGCGCCGTTGCGGCTACTCGTCGTGGCCATGGGCCAGCGCCTCCCGCACTTCATGGGCCACGTTGACGAACGCCGCGGAGTCGCGCATGTCCAGCGTGCGCTCGACCGGCAGCGGGGACTCGATGACCTTGACGATGCGCCCCGGGCGCGGCGACATGATGACGATGCGACTCGACAGATAGACCGCCTCGGCGATGGAATGGGTCACGAAAACCACGGTGCGCCGCTCGCGCTGCCACAGCTGCTGCAGCTGCTCGTTCAGGCGGTCGCGGGTGATCTCGTCCAGTGCGCCGAAGGGTTCGTCCATCATCAGGATGCGCGGCTCGAAGGACAAGGCGCGCGCAATCGATACCCGCTGCTGCATGCCACCCGAAAGCTGCCACGGGTACTTGGATTCGAATCCGGTCAGGCCGACCCGCGCCAGCTGATCGCGGGCGATGGCGTCGCATTGCGCGGCGCTGCGGCCATGGATCTGCAGCGGCAGCTTGACATTGCCCAGCACGGAGCGCCACGGAAACAGACCCGGCGCCTGGAATACATAGCCATAGGCGCGCGCCAGGCGTGCGTCTTGGGGCGAAACGCCATTGACCAGCACGCTGCCCGAGGTGATGTGCTCCAGGTCGGCGATCACCCGCAACAGCGTGGTCTTGCCGCAGCCCGATGGGCCGATCAGCGAGACGAACTCGCCCGGTGCGATGGTCAGGTCGACCTCACTCAACGCATGGACCGGGGCCTCGTGTGGGTTGTAGACCAGCGACGCCTTGCGCACGTCGACGGCCAGCGTCGTGTTGTCGGAAACGGGTGGGGCCACGGTCATCAAGGGTCTCTCAGTCATGCTTTTCAGGCACCTGCCGGCGCAGGCCGATGTCGCCCGTCGCCAGTAGTAACGCGGTGGCTTGCAATGGCCACGCATTATGCCGGTCGGTATGCAGTGCAAAGGTCATTTCAGCGTTCCCCCTTGCGATAGGGTTTCATCAGCGCCTGCGGATAGCTGGCCTTGCGCGCAACCAGCACCAGCGCCACGATCGACAGCACATAGGGCAGCATCAGGTACATCTGGTAGGGCAGGGTGGCGCCGCCCGACTGCTGCAGGCGCAGCTGCAGCGCGTCGAAGAAAGCAAACAGCAGTGCACCCAGCAGCGCCTTGCCCGGGCGCCAGGAGGCGAACACCACCAGTGCCACGCAGATCCAGCCACGGCCGTTGACCATGTTGAAGAAGAACGCGTTGAAGGCCGACAGGGTCAGGAACGAGCCAGCGATGCCCATCAGCGCGGAGCCGGCCACGATGGCGCCGGTGCGCACCGCCGCCACCGAGACGCCCTGGCCTTCGGCCGCCTGCGGGTTCTCGCCGACCATGCGCACTGCCAGGCCCAGTGGCGTGCGGTACAGCAGGTAGCCCAGCACGGGCACCATCAGCAGCGCCAAGAGCGTCAGCGGTGTCTGTTGCGCCAGCACCGGTATGCCGATCCAGTCCATGTCGGCAAAGGGCGTTACCGTTGGCGGCGTCGATACCTTGGGGAAACTTACCCGGTATCCGTAGTAGCTCAGCGCCGTGGCCAAAAGAGTGATGCCCAGGCCCGAGACATGCTGCGACAAGGCCAGCGTGACGGTCAGAAACGCATGCAGCAGGCCGATCACCGCACCGGTCCCGGCCGCCACCGCCACCCCGACCCACAGTGGCGCGCCACCGTAGACGGCCAGCCAGCCGGTAAACGCGCCTGCGACCATGATGCCTTCGATACCCAGGTTCAGCACCCCGGCGCGCTCACACAACAAGACGCCCAGGGTGCCCAGGATCAGCGGCGTGGCGATGCGCAGCACCGCGACCCAGAATGCCGGTTGCGCCAGCATATCCAGCACCTCGCTCATCAGGAATGCTCCATGCTGCGCATGGCGCAATTCGCCCTTGGGAACGGCCCGGCGGCGCTCATCAGGAATGCTCCATGCTGCGCATGGCGCAGTTCGACCTTGGGAACGGCCCGGCGATCCCCAAAGTGGTGTAGCCGCTGCTCATTTCCAGTGCACCCGGTATTGCGTCATCAGCGTGGCAACCAGAACTGCGATCAGCGAGGCCGCGACGATGACGTCGGCGATGTAGGTTGGTACGCCGACGGCCCGGCTCATGCTGTCGGCACCCACCAGCATGCCGGCGACGAACACACTGGCGGCAACAACGGCCAACGGATGCAGCGCCGCCAGCATCGCGATCACGATGCCGGTGTAGCCATATCCGGGCGACATGTCGAGCGTGACGTAGCCGGTGCGGCCAGCGACCTCGATCGCTCCGGCCAGGCCGGCCAGCGCACCCGAGAGCATCGCCACCAGCACCACCGTGCGTGTCACCGGCACACCGGCAAACGCGGCCGCGCGGGCGTTGGCGCCGACGGCGCGGATGTCAAAGCCGATCACCGTGTATCGCATCAATGCCCATACCAGCAGCGCCGCGACACAGGCGCCGATCAGTCCGCTGTGCACGCGCGTCTGCTCGATCAGTTTGGACAACTCGAGTTCGCCCATCAGTGCCACGCTTTGGGGCCAGCCCATGGCGGTCGGGTCCTTCATCGGGCCGTCGAGCATCATCGAGACGAACAGCAACACGATGAAGTTCAGCAGCAAGGTTGTGACGACTTCGTCCACACCCATGCGGGCCTTGAGCAGCGCCGGCCCGAGCAGCAACAGGGCGCCTGCCAGCGCGCTGGCCAGCAGCATGCCAACGAATAGCAGCGCCGGCGGCAGGTCGAATCCGGTGCCGCCGTGCAGTCCTCCCACGGCCACCGCCGCCAGCGCACCGACATAGAGTTGCCCCTCGGCACCGATGTTGAACAGCCGCGCCTTGAACGCGACGGTGACCGCCAGCCCGGTCAGGATCAGCGGCACCGCGCGGGTCAGTGTTTCGCTCAGCGCGAACACCGATCCAAAACCGCCCTTGAACAGCAGGCCATAGGTCTCGGTGAGGGCGGCACCGGCCCAGAGCACCAGGACCGAACTGACCAGCAAGGTGAAGATCACCGCGCCCACGGGCGCCAGCACCAGCGCGGCGGTCGAATGGGTGGCGCGTTTCTCCAGCCTCATGCAGCCGCCGTGGGTTCGGCCTGTGCACCGGCCATTGCCAGCCCGATCGTCTCGCGGCTCCAATCACTCGCCGGGCGTACCGGGCTCAGGTGCCCGGCGTGCATCACCGCAATACGGTCGCCCATGGCCAGCACCTCGTCCAGGTCGTCCGATATCAGCAGTACCGCGGCGCCGGCATCGCGCGCGGCGATAAGTTGTTGCTGCACATAAGCCACCGCGCCGATGTCCAGGCCCCAGCTGGGCTGGTGCGCCACGATCAGGCATGGCGTGATCGTGCGTTGGTCGTCGCTGTCGGGATGCAGCAAGGCGCGGCCCAGGATCAGCTTTTGCATATTGCCACCCGACAGTGCGCGTGCTGGGCTCGCTGCGCCGGCGCCGCGTACATCGAATGCCGCGATCACGCGCTCGGCATGCTCGCGTGCCCTGCGCCGCCGCACCCAGGACCAGCGCGAGAACACACTGCTGCGCAGGCGCTCGGACACGGCGTTCTCCCAGACCGGCAGGTCTCCGACGACACCCACTGTATGGCGATCTTCCGGAATCCGGGCCACACCCAGCGCCACCAGCCGCGCCGGTTGGCGAGGCATCGGTTGGTCGAGCAAGCGCAACTGCCCGCTGTCCGGAACGCGGGTGCCGGACAACAATTGGGCCAGTGCGGTCTGTCCGTTGCCCGACACTCCCGCCACAGCGACGATCTCTCCCGCGCGCAGGTCCATCGACACCCGTTCGAGCCGCTCGCGGCCGACGCCGACGGATACGGCGTTGAGCGCGCAGACAATAGCGCCCACCGACCGGGCCGGATGTGCGCGGGCCGGTTCGACCGCATGACCCACCATCCATTGCGCCAGTTGTTCCTGAGAGGTCGCCGCTGCCTGCGCCTGGGCAACCAGCTTGCCGGCGCGTAACACCGCGATCCGGTTCGATACCCGCAACACCTCGCCCAATTTGTGGCTGATGAAGATGATGGCCAGTCCCTGTCCCACCATCTGCGCCAGCACGGCAAATAGTGCTTCGCTCTCGCCGGGAGTCAGCACCGCGGTGGGTTCGTCCAGGATCAGGATGCGCGCGCCGCGGTACAGGGCCTTGAGAATCTCGACCCGTTGGCGCTCGCCAACCGTCAGGCTTCCCACCAGTGTGTCGGGATTGACCTGCAGGCCGAAACGCCGCGCCACCGCATCAAGCCGCGCGCGTGCCGCACGCTGGCGCGCGAAAGGCTGCCACAGGGGTTCGGATCCCATAGCGATGTTGTCCAGCACACTGAGGTTGTCGGCCAGCGTGAAATGCTGGTGCACCATGCCGATCCCGGCGGCCAACGCCGCCTTGGGATCACCCGGTGGCAGCGGCTTGCCAAACGCCGTGATCCAGCCCGCGTCGGCCACATAGTGCCCGAACAGGATCGAGACCAGGGTCGACTTGCCGGCGCCGTTTTCACCCAGCAAGGCCAGCACCTCGCCGGCATGCAACTGCAGCGAGATGGCGTCGTTCGCCACCAGCGGTCCGAAACGCTTGGTGATGTTCGCCAGCTCAAGGACAGGTTGGGTCATGCGGCAAAAAAAAGAGACACCCGCGAAAAGGGTGTCTCAGCTTGCGTTCCAGTCCTATTTGGAGGTCGACTTGGGCTGGCCGTCGTCCACCTTGACCGTGAACTTGCCGTCCAGGATGGCCTTCTCTTTGGCCCGGACTTTGGCGACGAGCTCGGCGGGAATCTTTTTCTCGAAAGTGCCCAGCGGGGCGAGCTCGGAACCCTTGTGCTTCATCATCGAATACGGGCCGTAGTCTTCGGGCTTGAACTTGCCTTCCCTGGCCAGCTTGATCGCGCGATCGATGCTGGGCTCCATGTTCCACAGCGCCGACGCCACCACCGTGTCCGGATACTGCGGTTGGGTGTCGATCACGTTGCCGATCGCCAGCTTGCCTTTTTCCTTGGCAGCGTCACTGACTCCAAAACGCTCGGCATACAGGATGTCGGCGCCCTTGTCGATCATCGCGAACGCGGCTTCCTTGGCCTTGGGAGGGTCGAACCAGCTGTTGATGAAACTGACGCTGAACCCGACCTTGGGATTGACCTCTTTGGCACCCATCATGAAGGCGTTCATGAGGCGGTTGACCTCGGGGATCGGGAAGCCGCCGACCATGCCGATCTGGTTGCTCTTGGTCATGCCGCCGGCGATCATGCCGCTGAGGTAGGCCGGGTCCTGGATGTAGTTGTCGAAGACCGAGAAGTTGGGCGCCTGCGGCTTGCCCGACGAGCCCATCAGGAACGACACCTTGGGGAAGTCCTTGGCCACCTTGCGCGCGGCGGCTTCGACGGCGAACGCCTCGCCGACGATCAGCTGGTTGCCGCCCGTGGCGTATTCGCGCATCACGCGCTCGTAATCGGCGTTGGCGACGTTCTCGCTTGCCTTGTACTCGATCTCGCCACGCCCTTCGGCGGCCTTGAGCGCCTTGTGGATGCGGCTGACCCACTGCTGCTCGAACGGCACGGTGTAGACGGCGGCGACCTTCAGCTTGGCCTGTGCCAGGGCCAGGCCCGGGGCAGAGGCGGCGAGGGCGGCGGCAAGGGCCAGCAGGTGACGGCGTTGGGTAATCATG
>JAYUQC010000117.1:0-11814 GCA_043759735.1 Rhodoferax sp. | reverse complement strand
TTCGAAGACCACAAGGTCGCCCGAGCCAGCTTCCTGATCCCCGGCAACTGCCACAAGATCAGCACGCGGGCCTACCTGCTCTTCCTGGAGCAACGCGGTTTGCTGGATACCGGGCAAACCGCTGTTTCGGTGGAACGCGCGGCAATTCAAAGCGGCCGCAGCTTTTCACGGCTGTACTTTCCGCTTTCGTAGCGGATTGCCGATTGCGCTGGCGGCGCACGTGGATGAACGTTATCGGCACGCTGCGGGGTTCAGCGCTGCGGCATGTCCTTGGCCGAGTAACCGAGGTACACGCCGGCTGCGTCCGGTATCGCAGGCATGGTGGCGTTCCACGACTCCCAACGGGCGCGCATGGCCGCCAGCAGGGCCGCTTCCCGCCTGGCCTTGTTGGCGCGTTCGCGCGCGTCGCCGGGGATGTTGAACAGGTAGTCGGTGTCGTCGACACGCAGGTATTTCCAGTCGCCATCGCGCAGCGCGCGCTGCCCGCGGTGCTTCATGCGCCAGTGCATGGGCCGCGCGAAGGTATGTGCCGGGTCGCGCAGTGCCGGCGCCAGCGACATGCCGTCGAGTGGAAAGTCCGGATGCGGCCGCACGCCGGCGACATCCAGCATCGTGGCCGACCAGTCCATCGTCATGCAGTGCTGGGCGCTGACACCACCCGCAGCAATGCCGGCCGGCCAGTGCGCGATCCAGGGCACGCGGATGCCGCCTTCGGTCAGGTCCATCTTGCCGCCGACCAGTGGCCAGTTGTCCGAGAAGCGCTCGCCGCCGTTGTCGCTGGTGAACACGATCAGCGTGTTGTCCAGCAGGCCGTGGTGGCGCAGGGACGCGACCATCTGGCCGATCCCTTCGTCCATGTGGTGGATCATGCGCCGGTAGATGTCGATGTTGCCGCCGTCCAGGTGGAACAGGTTGTTGCTGACCTGCGCCGGCGTATCGACGTCGTCGCGGGTTTCCCAGGGCCAGTGCGGCGCAGTGTGGTGCACGCTCAAGAAAAATGGCGTGCCGGCCTTGGCGCCTTCGGCCATGCGGTCGATGAAATCGATTGAATGGCGCGTGATCAGGTCGGTCAGGTAGCCGTCCTCGGCCTGTTGCGTTTCGTCCAGGTACAGGTCATGCGCGCCGGCCGAGTTGCAGTGCGTGAAGTAATCGACGCCGCCGGCCATCGGGCCGAAGTACTCTTCGTAACCCGATCGCAGCGGCCCGAAATGCGGCAGGAATCCCAGGTGCCATTTGCCCGTCAGCGCGGTGCGGTAGCCGCTGTCTTTGAGCAACGAAGGCAGGGTGGGATGTTCTGGCGGCAGGCCCAGCGTGGTGCTCCCGGCGCTGCGGCTGCTGATGGGTTCCTCGGCGGCGCCCCGCAGCCGGTACTGGTATCGCGCCGTCATCAGCGCGAAACGGGTTGGCGAACATACTGGCGAATTGGCGTAGCCCTCGCTGAAACGAATGCCACCGGCGGCCAGCTTGTCCAGTTCGGGCGATACGGCGCCGAATGGCGCGTTGCGTCCGCCGTAACAACCCAGGTCGGCGTAGCCCAGGTCATCGGCGACGATGAAGATGATGTTGGGGCGTGGTGCTGGATCGGTCATGCCTTGTTCGACTTTCATTGCGGTGCCCTTGATCGTCCGACTGTAGCGACCGGACAGGCGGATCATGCGCTGGCCGGCGGCGTCGCAGGCCGCGACTACGTCACCCGGCCTCGGGTGACGCCGCCATGGATACCCGAGCTACGGGTCACTGCCGTCGACCTGGATGCTGAACGCAGCGTCGCTGATACGCGGCATCAGGGTGGCTGCCATTTTTTTCATTGAACCGGGGCTGTCCGGTTGTCGGTTGAACATGTCGATGCACCTGGATAGTTCGAATCCGCGTTCGGCGAAGATTGGCTGCCCCGGGTTCGTCGCAACGGCGGCTGCACAATTTTGAAATGTCACGCAATTGGATGGCGCCGGGGGGTTTCCAAATCGAGGCAACAGGAACGGATTGCTGGGGTCAATGTTGGCGGGACATTCAGCGATCCAGTTGGCGGTCGAACCAGTTGGCACGACGCGACGCCCACCCACGATGGGCGGGTAGACGATGAAGGGCATGACCAGCACTTTCGTGAGCACCGATGTCGCTGGGTCCAGGTGCTCGACGCAGACACACATGCGCGCGACATACGGGAACGTTTCAACAGGATAGTGCAGCGGGTCGCTGGGGATCAGTTCGACACTGCATAGCACCGTGTCGCCCGGTTCGACGTCCAGGGCCAGATAGACCGGAAGCACGCTCACATCTACGACAGTGCCCTTGGAATTGGCCCACCATTCGAACCAGACCCAATGCTTCGTTTGCCAGGTGCCTGGTCCGGTGTCAAAAAATATCTGCTGCATGGTACCGATCTGCGGCAAGGCAGCGTCGTCGTACGCGCCATGGCCATTGAATCCAATCCAGACCGAGCTGCGAAACTCTTGGGTATTGGTGTGAGGGCCGGAAGTCGCAACCAGTGGCTCGTTCCAGCATCCAACGACCTGTGTAAACGTGTTCCCGTCCACCGCATGCACCACCGATCCGGACCAGTTCGGGCTGCGTGACTGATGGCTCGCGCCGTTGACACGGAGCAAAAGTTGCGAAACCACCGTTCCGGCTGGCAGGGCCAAGATTGTTAGCAGGTCTGATGCAGGCCCGGGTATGGCGTTCGCGCTACGGTACTCGGTGATATTGCTGCTGAGGCGCTGCCAGAACGCCTGGAGTTCGGGGAACCGGGGTCCAGGTGGAGCGGGCAGCCAGTAGGTCGATCGGGCAGTCGCGTCTGCGAACAGTCGTGCCGACGCCTCCGCCGTCCTTGGCTGCTCCGGCAGCGTGTTGACACGCCCGCACCAGTTTAGGGGTGGATCGGTTTCCACGGCTAGACCCATTCCTGTTTGGCTTTGTCGACCAAGTCCCGAAAGATCGGCATGTCCTGGTTCGCCGGGGCGGTTGACGTCAACACCGGTGACAGGATGTTGAGGAATAGGTTCTTCGCCAGGTACCGGCCCGCGAGGGAGTCGCTGGGATAGTGCACGCCGGCAATCTCGCGATTGCGCGCGATACGCCGCGCCAGCCTTTTGCCGGCGAAGTCGGCCATCGCATGGAGGGAAAAGCCGGTGCCGCCGATTGGAGTGATCGGTAGCACGGACAGCAGGCACCGGTAAACCAGGTGCGACTGGGTCGCGTGTCCGCTCGGAAAAGACGCATGGCCGGGAGTCGCGATCGGTGGCAAGAGGCCTGGGAATAGCTGCGCCGGACGTACGCGCTTGTATTTGTTCTTCCAGTACTGACAGCTGAACATTCCCATCAGGCTGGCCGCCTGCATCACCTTGGTCGTCGCCGGATGGGAGGCCGGTCCGAACGCCAGCAGATCCATGAAATAGGTCAGAAATTCACTGCTCTGGGTCACGATTTCGCCCATCGCGTCGGGCCGTTCATCGACATAAGCGCGCAGCAGTCGGTCGAGCTCCCAGTCCGAGGGTATTAAAGGTCCAGCGACCGGACCACTGATGGTTGTGAATCTTGCTGGCTGGTTGGGGATGGGGAACCTGACGTCCACTTGGTGGCGCATGGTTCCGTCCGGGCTTAACCGGGTGATCCTGCCCTCGCCCGAGGGGAGGTTTACTTCGAAGGGTGTCTCACTCCGCCAATTGGTGGCCGAAAACTCCGCCAGCACTTGCCAACCGGCAAAAAACGGATCGACCTTGCGATCATTGAAATAGTCTGTCGGCCCGATAGGCGGACAAACATTCGCCGTGCCGGGCGCCACCCAACCCACCCGGCCCTGTTCGACCTCCGAGTCCTTGACAAAGGGCAGGTCGACGCGGTCTGCGATGATCAGACTGCTTGCGCCGCCCGCACCCTGATTCCCGCTGTTGGCAGTGTTCGCCGTGTTGGCCGTATTGGCTGTATTGGCTGTATTTGCGCCCATATCGTCTTCTCCTGCGTAGTGGTCAGATTGTGAAAGCGCGCCAATCTGTCAGTCAGTCAGTCAGTCAAGCCGGCCTGGCGCAGCCGGTTGATCCAGGTGTCGAGGGTTGCGCCCTTGAATGGGCAACGCGACCGGTAGCCGCTCAGGCGAAACGCCGGCTGCATGCGCTGAATCTGCTGTGCCACGCCACGCGCCTCGTCCATCCGTTCCAGTGCTACCAGACTGGCGGTCAGGCAGCGCAAATTGAAGGCCACGCCGCCGTTGTGGCCGGATGCCACTCGGGCAAATGCAACGGCTTCGGCAAAGTCGCCATTGATGTAGTGGGCCAGCCCCAGCACACCTTCGTGCCAGAAGCGATGGGCGTCGATCGGCGACAGACGCAGGCCCTGCTGGCCGCGGGTCACGGCTAGCTCGCCTTGGCCCAGATATACACAGGTGGCGCAGCTCATCGTGTGGGCCAGCGCTGAACTGGGTCCCGCCTCGAGCGCCCGGTCCAGGTAGATCCGGGCTTTTTCGAAGTCGTGCAACAGGAACGATTGCACATGACCGTATATGGCCAGGCCCTGCGGGTCGTCGGGGTTCAGCCGGATCGCGGTTTCGGCCAGCCGGGAGGCCTCCTTCACATCGGCCGTCGGGTCCGAGGACCAACCTTCGCCGAAGCTGAGCACATGCCAGTAGGCTGCGTAGGAATAGGCGGTCGCGTAATGCGCATCCAGCACCATGGCCTGTTGCAACAGGCCGCGCGCGCGCGCGGCCGATTCGGCGTCGATGCGGAACATCTGGTCGATGCCCTGCAATACCAGATCGTAGGCCGACATGTTTTGCGGATGCTTGCGCTTGGCGCGCATCAGTTCCCGTGCCTGTACCTGCGGTGCGATCGTGCGCACCACGTCCAGCGCAATGCGGTCCTGCAGTTCAAACAGTTCGGTCAGCGGTCCGTCGTGCCGGTAGGACCGGAGGATGGCGCCGGTTTCCGGCTCCGACAACTCGGCCAACACCCGCAAGCGCCCACCGGCGCGTTGCACGCTGCCGTGCAACACATAACGCACGCCCAGATCGCGGCCAACGCGCCGTTGGTCGATTTCGTCGCCGCCCAGGCCGAGCGTAGAGCCGCGCGCAATAACGAACAACTCTTTGAAACCGGCCAGCAGATGGATGATGTCGTCGACGATGCCGTCGGCGAAATAGGCGTCCTCGCCCTCGCCCATGTTCTTGCGGAACGGCAGTACCGCGATCGAAGGCCGTGCGTCGTCACCGGGGGGCAACTGGCCTGGGGACAGCGTTGATGTCAGCGTGGGGCGCAGGCAATACATCCGCACCGGGCGTGCCATGTTGTGCAGATAGAGTTCGCCCAGATCGACCGACTCGGCGTCGGAAGTATCTTCCAGCGTATCGGCGACCGCCTTCGACATCGCGATGCCGCCGGGCGGCGCATAGGTCTGCATCCGGGCCGCAACATTGACGACGTCGCCGTACACGGTACCGTCCGACTTTTCGATCACATCGCCCATGTGCACGCCAATACGAAAGCGCATTCTCCGGGTCTCGGGCGTGCCAGTGTTGCCGGCATCCATTTCCCGCTGGACTGCCTGTCCGGCGTCGACGGCCGCGACGCCGGAGTCGAACATCGCGAGCACGGAGTCACCGGTCATGTCGATCACGGTGCCGTGATGGGCCTCCACTTGTGATCGAAACAGTGAACGCGCAGCATCGAGAGCTGCCACCGTCGCACGCTCATCGAGCGACATCAGGCGCGAATAGCCAGCCACATCTGCAGCCAGAATCGCAGCGCAATGCACTGTGAGATTGGAGTCAAGCACCTGGGTATTTCCTGTTGCTGATTGTTACCAGATCACCCCATGGAGCGGCATGCTACGCGCAATCTTTTAAGCCCGCAATACACAATATGGGTGATGCGCTGAAGCGTCCGGCGCTGCTGCAGACCGTCATCACCTGGCTGATGAAGATGCTCACGCGCCGGGGCCTGCTGATCGAGGAGATGGGCCAGACCTACCTGGCCGACCCCGACCCCGACCCCGACCCCGACACCGACCCCGGCGCCGACGGTGACGAAGCGCGTACGCTGCGGCCACTGCAGGCGGCGGCCATCACTTACCGCATCGCCTTCGGCCCCGCGCAGGTCAGAAGATGCTCACCTTGCAAGGCGCGATGCCGCGCGAGACCACGGCACGCCAACCACTTTGCGCCGATATCGACGGCTTCAGTCTGCACGCCGCGGTGCCGGTGGAGGCGCGCGAGCGCAAGCGGCTGGAGCAGCTGTGCCGCACCATCACCCGGGCGGCGCTGGCAGACGAGAGAGTGCAGCTCAACGCTGCCGGTCAGGTGGAACTCAAGCTCAAGACACCCTGGCGCGATGGCACCACGCACCTGGTGATGAGCCCGCTGGAGTTCATGCAGCGGCTGGCGGCGCTGGTGCCCAGGCCGAGGCTGCACCTCATCAGGTTCCACGGTGTGCTGGCGCCCAACGCCAAGCTGCGCTCGCGGGTGGTGCCGCAAGGGCCGCCCGCGCAGGCGCAAGCGGCCACCGAGGCACCAGCTGGCGGTGAGTGCGAAGTCGAGACCGGCCAGGCCCGGGCGCACCGCATCGGCTGGGCGCGGCTGCTTCAAGCGCGTGTTCGACGTCGACATGCGGCACTGCCCGAACTGCGGCGGCGGCGAGCTCAAGATCGTTGCCGCCATCCTGGAGCGGTCCGTCATCGAGAAGATCCTCGCCCACCTGGGGCTGCCTGCGTAGCCGCCGCCCAAGGGTAGGGCGCGCGAGGCGGGGCTAGACCTCGCCGCCTGAGCCGCGCCGGACGTCGCAAACAATGCTCGGATACATCGCCAAGGGGCTGCACTGCCGCACTGCAGCCGCCGGTGGTCCTGAGCGACATGTCGGCCCGACGCTGTCGAACTCAGGGTTGACCCTGAGGCCGTAGCCGAAAGAGCCTCTGTGTGGACGCTCAAGAACCTGCCTGGCTGGCCATCACAACCCGACGGCGCGCTCACCCAATCCAGGCAATTCAGGCCGCCGCAGATCGTTCCCCGGCCGTTTCCGTTTCCCGTTTCTGGCCGTGTCCAGGGCGTTTGAAATTCCTATCCCCGAAATTCCTATCCCCCAATTGGGTCGGAGGTGGCGCGCACTGCGCGAGCCTGACGGAGCCGGCCGGGACGGTGTGACGTGGCCGTGAAACCACGCCCGCGGTCGGAGTTGTGAACCCAATCACTGCGACAGACCGACGTGGGCGATTGCGGCTTGAGACTGAAATCCGTCTGTCGCTGGCCCCCCCCGAATGGGGGATATGCCGATCTTGGTTCGGTCGTCAGAATCCAAACGGCTTTCGAAGCTTTCCAACCACCGCCAAGGTACACCGATGAAATTCAAAGCTAATATCTCTGCGCTAGCTATCGTTGCTATCGCTGGCTGCTTTTTTGGGGCGCCGGCGACAGCTGCGAATCTATTCACACGCAGTTTTGACGTTGACACTGGCGACACGGCCTCGTCGCTGTCAACTTATGGTTTGACTAGCAGCGCCACGTCGGTAACGGTGGTTGGCGGCCAGTTGGTGGTTGGCGCGGGTGGCGGACAAAGCAGCGTCAACTTCGGCAGCTTCGTCGGGGACCTGATGATCGGGTTCGACACAACTGTCGTTGGCGGCGCCGGCTCGATCAATGTGGGGTTGCGCATGGGTGACAACACTTTCTTGTTTCACCCTGGATTTGCAACCGGTGCCTTTCGAATTGAAGGCCCTGGCGGGCACCCAAATTTGGATATGGGATTTACCCCGTCTATTGATCTAAGCCGTTTCTCGCTGGGAATCAATGCAAGCACCGGCGTTGCCACGATTGACATCGTCAGCTCGGCTGGCACTTTCCACGAAGTTTTCAACGACTCCAGCTACGTGGCCGGCTCAACAACTTTTGGGCTGAGTGTTGGTGGAACCGGCGCGGGTAAGTTCGATAATTTGGTCGTGTCATCGCCGGTCCCAGAACCTGAAACCTATGCCATGATGTTGGCTGGCTTGGGCCTGATAGGTGCGATCGCGCGTCGTGGGCGCGTAAAATGACGGTCAACTTGCCATCCACCGGCCAGTTGCGGACACCCGCTGCTACTGCCTCTTGATCGGAAATCGAACAATCGCAGTTTTACTGCCGGACAGCGACCATTGGCGAAAGAGAGCTCCCGCTGCTTTGCAGGTATTGGGCCTGCTCCGAAGCAGACAGTGAATCCGTCAGCCGGCTTTCAGTGACGGCGAACGAATGACATCGACGCGCACGATCCCTCGCGTGGATTGCGGTTGCCGGGACTTCGATCGCAAGTGGTACCGGAGAACATGGACTATCAACGCGCAGCCTTGCCAACCATGGCGCCCACTTTGGCCAGTGCGCCACAGATGCTGGCGCCGCTTCACAGCTCCTCTGACGCATAACCCGATTCCCTTTGATGCCGAACACGCGCCACGCGAACAACGTCGCTGGTGTCGTCAAATTCGTATCGGGCCAGGTACCCGCTTCGCCGGCGCGAAATGATGAGTTCTCGCAAGCCGCCTTCCACAGGTCGACCGATACCGGGCTGATGGGTCAGCACCTGAAGAGCATCCAGGACGTATTCCAGCAATTCATCCGCCAGCGGGTCGTTGGATCGAGAAAGAAACTCCTCCAGTCGAATCAAGTCGCCAAGCGCGGCATCGCTCAGGTAGACCCGCGTCATTTCATGCCAGGCGCTTGGGACGAAGGGGGGCCGGCTTGGGTCCCTGCCCTCTGCGATGCAGGGCCAACTTTGAAAAATGCTTGCGGACGTCGCCCAGTTCATGGCCCAGACCACTGGCGCGCATATCACGCAGGGCATTCGCGGCGTCCAGTGCAAACGACTCGCGCAAGTGGATTCGATGCACAGAATCGGCGATGGCCTGCACCATGAACCCGTGGGCGCTCACGCCAGCCTTCTTCGCTACGTCCTCGATTTGCGCCTTGAGCGCTGGGGGCAGCTTCAGGCTGGTCGGTTTGTTCTTCCGATCGTCCAATTCAGGCATTTCGCGCTCCGATCCTGCGAGTAGTCAAACGTGACTACCCGTTGAATTTAGCACAAGCCGCGTGACCGCGCCGACCCCGTGTCGCCGGGCATGCTCAGTGCTGTCCGCGCTTGCCGGTACCTCAACGCAGACCTGCACGCGCTGGACGCTGGGCCAGAGCTGCTCGGGGCATCGCAAGACCGATGCCGCGCATTGAGCCCGCACCAAATCGCCGTGGCAGGTAATACAATTTGACGTGGTATTACACCGTTCCGGGAGGACCAGCATGAACCCCTCGCTAACCGTCAAGAGCCAGGTCACGATACCCAAGGAAATTCGGCAGTTTCTTGGCATTGGCCCGGGAGTACGCATCAAGTTCGAGCCGATGCCGGATGGCCGAGTGGCGATTGCGCCGGCGACCCCGCGCAAGACCAGTGCCACTGATCCGTTCGAACGGTTGAAGGGCAGCGGCAAACGCGGCGTCAGCACGGAAAAGCTGATGCGCGCCACCCGCGGTGACGACTGGAACAAGTAGCCGGCAATGGTGCTCGTTGATAGCAACGTCCTGATTGACGTGATCAGCCAGGACCCGGTTTGGTGTGACTGGTCCCTGTCCCAGTTGCGTTTGGCGAAGGCCGGCGACAAGCTCACCATCAACCCGTTGATTTGCGCGGAGATCGCCGTCGCGTACGCGTCAGTGTCGGAACTCGATTCGTTTCTAAAGCCAACCGGCATTTCGGTCAGCCCGGAGTCGAACCAGACCGCGTTTTTGGCCAGCCGGGCGTTCATGCGCTATCGCAGGACCAAAGGCATCAAGACCGGGGTATCGCTGGATTTCTGCATTGGTGCGCAGGCGCAGGCGGAGGGTTGGACTCTGCTTACGCGGGACGCGACACGGTACCGACGCTATTTTCCGCAGGTTGCCCTGATCTGCCCCTGACCGGGATCAGGTGGCCGCCCTATGGATGCATGCCGCCGCTTTCGGGGTCGGCTGCAGCACATCGGCTACCTGGCACACGCTTGAGTGGCGCCGATGCGGGCGCCGGCAGATGTCAGCTTCGCTGCGCCAGCAGCAGTGCCGCCGAGCGCATGCCGGCAACGGTCAGCAGCAGCGACCCGAACAAGTGCATTGCCGCGGTGCCAAACGCCAGCAGATACCGCTGCTGCCCCAACATGCCGACCACCTCGGCCGAGAAGCTCGAGAACGTCGTCAAGGCGCCGAGAAATCCGGTCACCAGCGCCAGTCGCCACACCGGGTCGAGCTGGGGCAGCGCCTGGAACACGGCGATGCACAGGCCGACCAGATAGCCGCCAAGCAGGTTGGCGACCAGGGTTCCCCACGGAATCAGCGCCCCGGGACTGAGCCACAGACCCAGTCCCCAGCGCAACAGCGCACCCAGGCTGGCACCGACACAGATCGCGACGACCGACAACACGCGGCGCCGCCCCTTACTGTCCCATCTGCCGCGGCAGCCAGGACACGATGCCGGGGAAGATGTAGATCAGCGCAACTGCAACGCACATCAAAAAGAACATCGGCATCGTGACCTTGGCGATCCAGGTCAATTGCTTGCCGGTCATGCCTTGCAACACGAACAGGTTGAATCCCACCGGTGGTGTGATCTGCGCCATCTCGACCACCAGCACGATGAAGATGCCGAACCAGATCGGGTCGATGCCGGCGGCATTGACGGTGGGCATCAGCACGCCCATCGTCAGCACCACCATCGAGATGCCGTCCAGGAAACAACCCAGCAGGATGAAGAAGACGGCCAGCGCGAAGATCAGTTGCGCCTGGCTCAGGCCCAGCGAGGCGATCCACTCGGCCAGGTGGCGCGGCAATCCGACATAACCCATGGCCAGCGTCAGGAAGGCGGCGCCGGCCAGGATCAGCGCGATCATGCAGTACAGGCGGGTGGCGCCCATCAGCGCATCGCGGAACGTGGGCCCGTTCATCGACCCCTGCAGAGTCGATATCAGCAGGGCGCCGACCACGCCCACGGCCGCCGCTTCGGTGGCCGTGGCGATGCCGGCATAGATGGAGCCCAGCACCGACAGGATCAGCAACACGACCGGAATCAGGCTGCGCGAAGCCGCGATCTTTTCGCGCAAGGTGTATGTCCGATCGGCCGCCGGCACCTGTTCCGGGTTGCGCAAGGCCCAGAACACGATATAGCCGGAGAACAGAGCCGCGAGCAGCAGGCCGGGAAAAACGCCGGCGATGAACAGTTTGGAAATCGACACTTCGGCCGCCACGCCGTAGACGATCATGATGATCGAGGGCGGGATCAGCAAGCCCAGAGTTGCCGCACCAGCCAGCGTGCCGATGACCATGTGTTCCGGGTAGCCCCGCCGTCCAAGTTCGGGCAGTGTCATCTTGCCGATGGTGGCGCAGGTGGCGGCGCTGGAGCCCGAGACTGCGGCGAAGATGGTGCAGCCGATCACATTGGTATGCAACAACCGCCCGGGAAGGGCCTGCACCCAGGGCGACAGGCCGGTGAACATGTCGGCGCTCAGCCGGGTGCGAAACAGGATCTCGCCCATCCAGACGAACAAGGGCAGGGCGGTAAGCGTCCAGCTCGACGACGAACCCCAGACCGTGACCGCCATGGCGTCGCCGGCCGGCCGGCTGGAGAACAGCGTGACCGCCATCCAGGCCACGCCGGTGAGCGACAGGCCGACCCAGACACCGCTGCCCAAAATCAGCAACAGGGACACCAGCAGCAGGGCGGTGATCGCAAAATCATTCATGTCAGTTGCTCCACCGCGCGGCGCGCGACCCACGATGCATGAAACCCGGACGCGCTGCAGCGGTCCGTCTTCGGCTCTGTGCGGACCAACGTTGATGGGTTTGATCCG
>JAYUQC010000116.1:0-11869 GCA_043759735.1 Rhodoferax sp. | reverse complement strand
GCAGCAACGGACCGAGGTAGATGAGGAGATTGCGGCAACTCACCAAGTCCAGCTTGGAGAAAGGCGGATCGCGGGTCACGTCCTGGCGGGCGAAGATGCACATATCGCGCACCGGTTGGGCGACCCGATATTGGTTGCCGGTTAGGACGAAGAAGCGGCGCAGCCGTTCTTCCGATACGTGGCGGGCGATATTCTCGACATATACCCCGGCGCGCGCGGTCTCAATCGCGCTGGCGTTAATGTCGCTGCCGAAAATCTGGATCTGCGTTTGGCTGGCGCGCTCACCCAAATACTCCAGCAGGCAAATCGCGATGGAATAGACTTCCTCACCACTCGCGCAGCCGGGCACCCAAATGCGCAGTGGCGTTTTGTTTGAGCGATCCTTCATTAGATGCGGGAAGACCGTCTTGGCAAGGCCGTCGAAGATCTCCCGGTCGCGAAAGAATTCCGTGATCCGGATCAGCAAGTCATCGCAGAGCGCGTGCGCTTCGCCGGGCGCGGTTTCAAGCAACGCTACATATTCGGTAATCGTTTCCAATTTGTGCACAGCCAAGCGGCGCGCTAGGCGGCGCATGATGGTGCCGCGCTTGTAGTGCGTGAAATCGACCGCACAGGCGCTCTTCAGCACAGCGAAGACGCGCCGGAGACTTTCCTCGTCGGCCGGTAGGGGTTCGACATTGGGCGCGTGTCGGGGCGACGCCAGATACGGGTGGCGACCGAGGCGCTCGAGTTCGCGGCCCATGTCCTGCGGTGAAAGCACGAAGTCGACGCAGCCCAGGCCAATTGCGGCGCGGGGCATGCCGGTAACGCGCGCCGATTCATCGGTCTGCGCGAAGGTGATGCCGCCTTCGCCCTTGATCGATTGCATCGCCAGCGCCCCGTCCGAGCCGCTGCCGGAAAGGATCACACCGACACCTACTACGTGGTGGCGCACTTCCACTACGTGCTGGTGGCCGGTTCGTTGTACGCGATGTTCGCCGGGTTCTATTACTGGGTTCCGAAGTGGACCGGCGTCATGTATGACGAGAGCCGAGGCAAGATCCATTTCTGGTGGTCGCTGATCGCGTTCAACATCACCTTCTTCCCGATGCACTTCCTCGGCCTGGCCGGCATGCCGCGCCGGTATGCCGACTATCCGATGCAGTTCGCCGATTTCAACGCGGTGGCCACCGTGGGCGCTTTCGGTTTCGGCCTGGCCCAGGTGTATTTCTTCGTGTTCATCGTCTGGCCCTGCATGATGGGCAAGGGCGAGAAGGCGTCGCAGAAGCCCTGGGAGGGGGCGGAGGGCCTGGAATGGGAAGTCCCATCTCCGGCACCGTTCCATACCTTCGAGAATCCACCCAAGCTCGATGCAACGGCGACCCGTGTGATCGGCTGATCCACCCGTGGCGCTGCCCCACTGCCATGACTACCATGAGCCCTGAACAGAAAAGATCAAACCTGCGCCTGGCGCTGGTTCTGGCGTCGGTTGCCGCCGTTTTCATGCTCGGCATTGTGGTCAAGATGGCCGTGCTGGGGGGCTGATCGATGCGCCGCGGCTACCAGAACCTGACCATGGCCCGCAAGTTGCTGGTCGTGGCCGTCGCCATGCTGGGTTTTGGATATGCGCTGGGCCCCATCTACAACGCGATTTGCGAGCTCACCGGCATCAACGTGTTGGCATTGGGCGATCGCAATATCCCGGGCGCCACCTCCCGTGCGGCGGCAAATACGCAAGTCGACACCAGCCGGACGATCACGGTCGAGTTTGACGCCAATGCGCGAGGACCCTGGACGTTCAAGCCCGAGCGCCGCTCGGTGCAGGTGCATCCTGGCGAGTTGACGACCGTGGTCTATGAATTCCAGAATACCCAGGACCGGCGCATGGCGGCTCAAGCGATTCCGAGCTATGCGCCACGCCAGGCCGCAGCGCATTTCAACAAGCTCGAGTGTTTCTGCTTCAACCAGTACACCCTGGAGCCGGGTGAAAAGAAAACCTGGCCGGTGGCGTTTGTGATCGACCCCAAGATTTCACGGGATGTGACGACGATCACACTGTCCTACACCTTCTTCGAGGTTGGTGGGCCGGTGCCGCCGGCGCCCGGATCGACCGCGGCGGCGGATGCTCCGGCGGGTGCGGGAAGGGCGGGCACGTGAGTCAACCGGCAGACACCGACAAATCGCCGGTGCCACGAAGCGCCGACGCAAGAGCGTCTGTGTGGGGCACGGCCAGGACCATTGCGTGGTCATTCATTGGCGTGCGCAATGGCAGGGACCACGCGCAGGACGGTAAGCGCATCAATCCGCTGCATGTAGTGGTGGCGGGGTTTATCGGCGTCTTCCTGCTCGTGGCGGGGTTGATGGTGCTGGTGAATTGGGTCGCAGCCTGAGCGCTGCGCAGGTTTGGATTGATCCGTTGAATTTTGAATCGAGAGCATGGAGCGCAAATGAGTTCTACATCCCATAACATCACGCCGTACTATTTTGTGCCAGCTCCGTCCAGCCATCCGGTCATGGCCGCGATCGGCTTGTTCTTCGTATTTTTCGGCGCAGGGCAGTGGATCAACGGGGCGGCCTGGGCGCAATACTCGCTGTATTTCGGGCTGGCCTGGCTGTTCGTTATCCTGTTCCGTTGGTTCCGTGAAGCGGTCGCAGAGAGCGAAAGTGGCTCCTACGGCCACAAGGTCGACCTGTCGTTCCGCTGGAGCATGAGTTGGTTCATCTTCTCCGAGGTGATGTTCTTCGGCGCGTTTTTCACGGCCCTGTGGTGGGTACGGGTGCATTCCGTTCCCGAACTGGGCAGCCTGGAAAATGCCTTGTTGTGGCCCGATTTCAAGGCCGTCTGGCCCAGCGTGGCTGCGGGTGCGACTGCGTCACCCGCCGGTATCGTGGAGCCCTTCCAGACCATGGGGCCGTTCTGGCTGCCCACGATCAACACCGCCTTGCTGTTGAGCTCAGGCGTCACGTTGACGATCGCGCACCATGCGCTGCAGGCCGGCCAGCGCAGCAGGACCATCGCCTTCATGTGGCTGACCGTGCTGTTGGGCATAACCTTCCTGGGTGTGCAGGGTTATGAATACGCGCATGCCTACAGCGATTTGAACCTCAAGCTCTCATCGGGCGCCTACGGCTCGACCTTCTTCATGTTGACCGGCTTCCACGGCTTTCACGTCTTCGTGGGCATGTTGATGCTGCTGTTCATCACCTTGCGCCTGCAAAAAGGCCATTTCACGCCGCAGCGGCATTTTGGTTTCGAAGGAGCGGCCTGGTATTGGCACTTCGTCGACGTGGTCTGGCTGGGTCTGTATATCCTGGTTTACTGGCTCTGATCCTGCAGGCACCTGGTGGTCGAAGGCCGCGTTGCGCGGCCGAAGGCTCACTTTCCAGCAGGAATGCCGGTCGGCTGGATGTAGCCCAGGTACCAGGCGACCAGCACGCAGATGAACAGCACAATGGAAAATCCGACCCGAAATGCCAGCGCGCGTGCCATGTGATGGGTCTTGGCCTGTCCCTGGCGACCATCATGGAGCATGAAATAGAGCGCGGCGCCCAGGCTGCCGATGATGGCCACGAAGGCGAGGATCACAAGGTACATCATGGTGGTGGATTATCCGGTGACACACAACAGGTGGTTGGGCCGTTTCTGGATGATCTTGTTGGCCGCAGTCGCAGCCACTGCCATCACGCTGCGGCTCGGCTTCTGGCAATTGTCCCGTGCATCCGAAAAGCTGGCTCTGCAATCGGTTATCGACGAGCGGGGTCGATTGCCGAGGTTGGACAACCAATCCCTGGTTGGTGCCCTGGCGGACCGCGACCAGACCCATCGGCGCGTCAGTCTGCAAGGGCGCTGGCTCGATCAGCACACCGTCTACCTCGAGAACCGGCAGATGGCGGGCAAACCAGGCTTTTTCGTATTGACGCCGCTGCAACCGGACGGTTTGCAACAGGTCGTCATGGTTCAGCGCGGCTGGGTCCAACGCAATTTCAGCGATCGTTCGGCATTGCCGGTCCTGCCAACGACGAGCGGCGTGGTGCAGGTCGAGGGCCGAATCGCCCCGCCTCCGGCCAAGCTTTACGAGTTCGAGTCCGTGGCTATGGGCAACATCCGGCAAAATCTGGAGTTGCCCACCTATGCGCAGGAAACCGGGTTGGCCCTGGCGCCATTCTCCGTGTTGCAGACCGGCCCGGCCAGTGACGGACTGGCCCGTGACTGGACGCCGATCAACACGGGCGTCGGCAAACATCATGGCTACGCGTTCCAGTGGTTCGCACTGTCCGGCCTTATCACAATTGCCTTTGTCTGGTTTCAAATTGTCCGACGCTTCATCATCCGCCGCTGATCCCCGCAACCCCGGGCAGGACGACCAACCCTTGGGGATGACCGTCCACACCCTGCCATCACTCGGCGAGCTTGCGATCGAGTACCGGCGTACCCAGTCGGGTCGCTGGAAAATGATGCTGGTTTTACTGATGTGCGCTGCACCCGTCGTGGCCTCGTATCTGGCGTACTACGTGGTGCGGCCCGAGGGTCGGCGTGTGTTCGGCACGCTGGTCGAGCCGCAGCGGCCGCTGCCCGATCTGATGGGCGAGTCGATCAACGGACAAAAAACCAACTTGCGAACGCTCAAGGGGCAATGGTTGCTGGTCAGCGTGGCGGGTGGGGCCTGTGATGCGGCCTGTCAGCGCCACCTCTATTTGCAGCGCCAGTTGCGTGAGAGCCTGGGCAAGGAAAAGGATCGCGTGGACCGTGTCTGGCTGGTCCTGGACGATGCCCCGGTATCCGACACTTTGCAACCAGCGCTGCAGGACGCGACGGTGCTGCGGGTGGTTCCGGCCGCGCTGACCCAGTGGCTGACTGCCGACGCGGGCCGGGCATTGCCAGAGCACCTGTATCTGGTCGACCCGATGGGCAACTGGATGATGCGTTTTCCGGTCGATCTCGATATCGCGGGCGCTGCAAAGGCCAAGCGCGACATAGAGCGGGTGTTGCGAGCCAGCGCCTCCTGGGATTCTGCGGGCCGTTGACGTGAATGGGCATACCATCCATACAGGGCCCGCGCGATGAATGAGCCCGCGGCCGTGGACCTGGCACCGATCCTCCAGATCCTGTTGGCGGGCGCGGCACTGGCCGCCATCGCGCTGGGCTGGCTGCAACTGCGCGCCCGCCACCAGTCGCCCGCGCATTGGATGCGCGCAGCCACGCTGCTGACCTTGTTCCTGACCTTTGATCTAGTGCTGTTTGGCGCGTTCACGCGACTTTCTGATTCTGGCCTGGGCTGCCCGGATTGGCCGGGTTGTTATGGCAGCGCCAGCCCGGTGGGGGCCAATGCGGACATAGGCGCCGCCCAGGCTGCCATGCCCGGTGGCCCCGTCACCCACCAAAAGGCCTGGATCGAGATGATCCATCGGTACATGGCCACGGGTGTCGGCGCGTTGATCCTGATCCTCGCGATCGCGAGTTGGCGCGGCCGACTGCGTGCCCGGCCGGGGGATGCGCCCGTACATGTCTGGTTGCCGACCTTCACTTTGGTCTGGGTATGTGTGCAGGGTGCGTTCGGTGCCTTGACGGTCACGATGAAGCTGTTTCCAGCCATCGTCACCTTGCATTTGCTGGGAGGTTTGTTGTTGCTCACATTACTGGTCATGCAGGCCGAGCGTCAGACCCGTGCGTTGAATGCAGTGGGCCCGGTGGTCGTGGATGCCGGCACGCGGGGAATTCTTGCGATTGCCAGTGCCCTGTTGCTGCTGCAGCTGGCGTTGGGCGGATGGGTCAGTACCAACTACGCCGTTCTGGCGTGCACCGATTTCCCCACTTGCCAGGGGAGTTGGTGGCCCCCGATGCGGTTCGACGAAGGTTTCCAGATTTGGCGAGGGCTGGGCAAGACGGCTGATGGCGGCCTGGTCTCGTTTGCGGCCCTCACCGCCATCCATTACGCCCATCGCCTGGCCGCTTATCTGGTGCTGGCCGTGCTGTGCCTGCTGGCCTGGCGCCTGAACCGCATCGACGGTCTGCGGCATTTGTCGCACTGGATTGGCGCCCTGGCGGCGTTGCAACTGGCCAGCGGCCTGGGCAACGTGGTTCTGGGCTGGCCATTGCTGGCGGCACTGCTGCACACCGCTGGCGCGGCGGCATTGGTCGTGGCGCTGACTTGGGCCGTTTCTGCCAGTCGGGTGGACCCGATCCGCCATGAGCGGTTCGCCGGCGGATCACCGTGGAGTGCGTCATGAGCGCCGCCGGGCCGCTCCCAAGGGCGAATTGCGCAATGCGCAGCATGGAGCATTCCTGATGAGCGCCGAGTCGACTGCGGCGACGCGCGAGCGCGCAATGCCCGAGCAAACCGTGTTGCGCCAGTTCATGGCGTTGACCAAGCCGCGGGTGATCCAGCTGATCGTATTTTGTGCCCTGATCGGCATGGTGCTGGCGGTGCCAGGCATTCCTTCGTGGGCCGAAGTACGACTGGCGGCGGTGGCCTGCCTGGGCATCTGGCTGGTGGCCGCCGCGGCGGCGGCCTTCAATTGCATCGTCGAACAGCGCATTGACGCCAAGATGAAGCGGACAGCCTGGCGCGCCACGGCTCGGGGCGAATTGAGCAATACCCAAACCCTGCTGTTCGCCGGCCTGTTGTGCGCCGCCGGTTCGGCCCTGCTGTACTGGTGGGTAAATCCCCTCACGATGTGGCTCACGTTTGCTACCTTTGTCGGCTACGCATTGGTCTACACCGTGATCCTCAAGCCGTTGACGCCTCAGAACATCGTGATCGGTGGCGCATCAGGTGCCATGCCGCCAGTACTTGGTTGGGCTGCGATGACCGGCGATGTGGGGCCGGAGGCCCTGATCCTGTTCCTGATCATCTTCCTGTGGACGCCACCCCATTTCTGGGCGCTGGCCCTGTACCGCGTGGAGGAATACCGCAAGGCCGGCTTGCCGATGCTGCCGGTGACCCACGGCAGCGCGTTCACCCGTTTGCAGATCCTGCTGTATACCGGCGTGTTGTTTGCGGCCTGCCTGCTGCCGTTTGTCTACGGCATGAGTTCCTGGATTTACCTCGGTGCCGCGGTCGTGCTCAGCTCCGGTTTTTGCCTGTATGCCTTCTGGCTCTGGCGCGCGTATTCCGACGCACTTGCGCGCCGCACCTTCCGGTATTCGCTCTACCACCTCAGCCTGCTGTTTGCGGCACTGTTGGTTGACCACTACCTTTATTGAGCGAAAAGACCGAATGAACTTGACCAACATCAGCGGCAACAAGCCGTTTTTTCGCTGCATGAGCCGATTTCTGCTTTTGTTGGCAACTGCAGTTTTCATGTCGGGTTGTTTCGACAAAAAGGAGTCTTTTGTCTCGATCGACGTAACGGGTGCCGACTATGCCCGGGACTTTCCGCTGCCCGACGCCGGCGGGAAGATCCGCAGCATCAAGGACTTTGCCGGCAAGGTGGTGGTGGTCTTTTTTGGCTACACCCAATGCCCCGATGTATGCCCGACGACGATGACCGAGTTGTCGGAAATCCGCAAGATACTGGGCAAGGACGGTGACCGATTGCAGGGCGTCCTCATCACCGTCGATCCGCAGCGCGATACGCCGGAGGTCCTCAAGGCGTACGTGGGCAACTTCGACCCGTCGTTCGTAGCCTTGCGGCCGGCCTCACCCGAGCAACTGGCCGCCGTGGCAAAAGACTTCAAGGTGTACTACAAGCGCTCCGATGGCCGCACCGAGACCAGTTACACCATGGACCACTCGGCCGGGAGTTATATCTACGACACCAAGGGCCAATTGCGCCTGTACACCCGCTATGGCATGGGTGTCCAGCCGTTGGCTGGAGACATCCGGCAATTGCTCAAACAGTGATGGGTCAGGGCCGCGCGCAGTGCCATGCCGGCGCCGGATGAGTCCCGACAACTCTCCGGGCGGCTGAGCGGCAGGTCGTGTCAGGCGTAGGCCGCCAGTGCCTTACGCATCTTTTTCATGGCCGCCACCTCGATCTGGCGAATGCGTTCCGCACTGACGCCATATTCATCGGCCAGATCGTGCAGCGTCATGCCACCCGAGTTGTCATCGTTCACATTGAGCCAGCGTTCCTCGACGATGCGCCGGCTGCGTTCGTCCAGGATGCCGAGCGCGGTCGCGATGCCGTCGGTGGCCATCACGTCGCGCTGGCGCGACTCGATCATGGCCGTCGGTTCATGGCTGTCATCAGTCAGGTAGGCGATTGGGCCATAAGCCTGTTCGCCGTCGTCGGACGGAGCGGGATCGAGCAGCACATCGCCACCCGACAACCGGGTTTCCATCTCGATGACTTCCTCGCGCTTGACATTGAGGCGCTGCGCCATGGCGCTTATCTGCTCCTCGTTCAAGGTCTCCCGGTGGGTGCCCGCATCGGCAGCGGCATCATCGGACTTGAAGCGCTGTTTCATCGAGCGCAGGTTGAAAAAAAGCTTGCGCTGCGCCTTGGTCGTCGCGACCTTGACCATGCGCCAGTTTTTCAGGATGTACTCATGGATCTCGGCCTTGATCCAGTGCAGCGCGTAGCTCACCAGCCGCACGCCCTGGTCCGGATCGAAACGCTTCACAGCCTTCATCAGGCCGATATTGCCCTCCTGGATCAGATCACCGTGCGGCAATCCGTAGCCCAGGTACTGGCGTGCGACAGACACCACCAGCCGCAGGTGGGACATCACCAGCTTACCGGCGGCCTCGACGTCGTTGCCATCCCGGAACTGGCGCGAAAATGCCTGTTCCTGCTCCAGCGTCAGCATCGGGAGCCGGTTGACGGCGGCGATATAGGCATCCAGGTTGCCCATGGCGGGCACCACGGCCCACGGATTGGCCAATGCCACCGCATTGCTCGAAACACTGATCGGGTTGTTCATGTGAATCCTCGTGATTGCCTCTACGGCTCGAATATTAGCACTCCATGGGATAGAGTGCTAAACAACAATTCAATCGGACCGATAGCCAAGAGGTCATAGGGATACCGGGCCAGCGAAATGGCGCATCCCGGGTTCAGCGCTCGCACCATCAAGTTCTGGCGGCGCAATGCGCACTGGGGTGCTGGTGCTGGTGGCGGGCGCCAGGAAATCGGCGCACATAATGAGGTGATGCCCGGCAACCCCGTCCCAGCAGGACTTTCATGACCGACCCGATTCTCGAAACCGATTACCTCATCATCGGAAGTGGCGCCGCCGGTCTGTGCTTTGCCGACGTGCTGGTCGCCGAATCCGCTGCCCACTTGTTGATGGTGGACCGCCATGACCAGCCCGGCGGCCATTGGAACGACGCCTATCCGTTTGTGCGGCTGCACCAGCCGTCGGCAACCTACGGCGTCAATTCAACTCCGCTGGGCAATGATCGCATCGACCATCGTGGCCTGAACAGCGGGCTGTACGAACTGGCCACCGGGCCCGAGGTACTGTCCTATTTCGACCAGGTAATGCGCCGCCAGTTGCTGCCCAGCGGCAAGGTCGACTATCGGCCGATGTGCGAATACGCCAGCCGGACGGGCGACGATGGCCAGATCGAACACCATCTTACCGAGTTGCTGACCGGCAAGCGCCACCGGGTCGTGGTGCGCAGGAAGGTCGTGGACACGCGGCTGGGCAATGTTGCCGTGCCTTCGACCCATCCGGTCGAGTTTGGCGTCGCGCCCGGCGTTGCCTGCGTGCCGCTGAACGGCTTGCCCAGGCTCGACCGGACCTATCCGGGTTATGTCGTGGTGGGGGCCGGCAAGACCGGCGTCGACGCTTGCCTGTGGCTGCTCGAGCACGGCATAGCACCCGAATCGATCCACTGGATCGTGCCGCGTGATGCCTGGTTGCAGGACCGGGCCAATGTGCAGCCCGGCGATGATTTCCTGGAAAAGACCTTTGGCAGCTTCGTGATCCAGATGGAAATCGTGTTGCAGACCGACTCGGTCCAGGACCTTTTGCTGCGCCTGGAGTCGGCTGGCCAGTTATTGCGGCTCGATCCGAAAGTCATGCCGACGATGTACCGCTGCGCGACTGTGAGCCAGGACGAACTTGCCCAGTTGCGCCGCATCCCGCACATAGTGCGGTTGGGAAGGGTGCGGCACATCGAGTCGGACCGGATCGTGCTGGACCAAGGCGTTGTGCCTGCGAGGCCTGATTGGCTGTATGTGCATTGCTCGGCGGTGCCGTTTCAAAGCAAGGGCCCAGAGCCTATTTTTCAGCCCCAACGGATTGCCCCTCAACTGGTACGCAATTGCCAGCCGATGTTCAGCGCCGCGCTGATCGCGTTTGTCGAAACGCTGGGTGACAAGGAGGGCCTGGACGACGCCGCCAAGAACCGGCTGTGCCAGGTGGTGCCGCTGCCGGAGCGTCCGATCGACTGGGTCCGCAGTCAGGCAGTGGTGATGGTGAACCAGTACTACTGGTCGCAGCATGAAGCGATCCGATGCTGGCTGGAGGCCTCGCGGCTGGACGGTTTCGCTGGCCGCCTGCGTCGGCTCGGAAAGACCGATCCGGCGATCCAGGCCTTGGGCCTGCGCTTCAAGGCGGCGGCTTTTGCGGCGGCGGCCAAGCTCCAGAAGCTGGCCAGTTCGGCGTAGCAACGGCCAGGTCGGAGTCTGGCGTACGACACGAAAAGGTTGCTATCGGCAGCGTGCTGCAATGTCGCGGCTCCCAAGAAAACGCCGGGCCGCTCCCAAGTTTTCTGGCACCCCCTTGGCCTGGCGCAGCCAGGGCTGGGGGCGACATTGACAAACCCGAAAGTCCTCGGAAGTCGCCGTGGCGGGGGAAATCAAGGGCTTGTCAGCCTGTGTTGGTTTCGAGACAGCACTGGGTCAGCAGTTCGGGTGACTATCCGGTATCCGGTATCCGGTATCCGAGTCGTAGCGGGAGCGCAATGGCCGGCCGAGTCCAGTTGACAGAGGAAATGCCCATGGAAACCGATTTCGCATCCCGTATCGCGAGCCTGCCCCAATACCAGGAGCTAAAGGCCAAGCGAAGCAGTTTTGGCTGGTGGCTGACGTTGGCGATGATGATCGTCTACTACGGTTTTATCATGCTGGTCGCTTTCGACAAGGAATTGCTGTCGCAACGGATCGGCGCCGGCGTAATGACGCTGGGCATTCCAGTGGGCTTTGGCGTCATCGTGTTCACGATCGTCATCACGGCCATCTATGTTCGCCGCGCCAACGACGAATTCGACCGCCTGTCCGCCGAAATAGCCAAGGCGGTGCTGAAATGAGCCGCATCATGTTGAACGCCCGCGCTGCTGCCCTGCTGCGCACGGCGCTGCTTTTCGCAGGGCTGTCGATCGCCGCAGTGGGGGCCCAGGCTGCCGGTGCCGACCTTGGCCAGGCGGTCAAGCAGGTTACCAACTGGACGGCAATATCGATGTTCGGTGGCTTTGTCGTGTTGACCCTGTTCATCACCAAGTGGGCGGCCGCCAAGACCAAGTCGGCATCGGATTTCTATACCGCCGGTGGCGGCATCACCGGATTCCAGAACGGCCTGGCGATCGCAGGAGACTACATGTCGGCGGCCTCGTTCCTGGGCATATCGGCAGCGGTGATGGCCAGCGGCTTCGACGGCCTGATTTACTCGATCGGCTTTCTCGTCGGCTGGCCGGTGATCACCTTCCTGATGGCGGAGCGGTTGCGCAACCTGGGCAAGTTCACGTTTGCCGACGTTGCGGCCTTTCGCTTCGAGCAAAAGCCGGTGCGCATCTTCGCCGCATCCGGCACGCTGGTCGTCGTCGCGTTCTACCTGATCGCTCAGATGGTCGGTGCCGGCCAGCTCATCAAGTTGCTGTTCGGCCTGGAGTACTGGATCGCGGTGGTCCTCGTCGGTGGCCTGATGATGGTCTACGTGCTGTTCGGCGGCATGACCGCAACCACCTGGGTGCAGATCATCAAGGCCTGCCTGTTGCTGGGT
>JAYUQC010000115.1:0-32721 GCA_043759735.1 Rhodoferax sp. | reverse complement strand
TGAAGTTCCTCCGTCTTTATAGCCACTAAATTCCCGATTTCCTGTCGCTGTAGCTGGAGAAGGCCGCTTGATGCGGCCTTTTCTTGGCGTGAATATGTAGTCACTAAAAATACTTGTAATTCTAAAACTTTGAAGCTATGATGCACTTATGGCCTCAAGAACCGGAACCGCTCACGTCGTCACCACGACTCGCAAGTACAAAGATCAGGTGTATCGCACCCATCTGCTGCGGCGCAGCTACCGCGAAGACGGACGGGTCAAAAACGAGACGCTCGGCAACCTGTCTCACCTGCCCGACTCCGTGATCGATCTGATTCGCCGCTCTTTGCGGGGCGAGACTTTTGTGTCTGCGGGGGAGGCCTTTGAGATTGCCTCATCGCGCGCCCACGGGCATGTGCAAGCAGTCAGTTTGGCCATGCAGCGTTTGGGCTTTGCGTCGCTGCTGGCAGCCAAACCGTGCCGCGAGCGCGAACTGGTGCTGGCCATGGTTGCATCTCGCATCGTCTCGCCCGCCACCAAGCTGGCCACCACGCGGCTTTGGCACACCAGCACGCTGGCGCAGGACTTTGGCGTGAACGATGCCAACGAAGATGATCTGTACGCCGCCATGGACTGGCTGCTCGCAGCGCAGGACAGGATCCAGAAGAAGTTGGCGGCACGCCATCTCAAGGACGACGGCCTGGTGCTCTACGACCTGTCTTCGAGCTACTTCGAGGGCTCGCACTGTCCGCTGGCCAAGTTGGGGTACAGCCGGGACGGCAAGCGCGGCACCTTGCAGGTCAACTACGGGCTGCTGACTGATGATCGGGGCTGTCCGGTAGCGGTGTCTGTGTATGAGGGAAACACCGCTGACAGCAAGACGTTTTTGCCTCAGGTAAAGCGCATGCGCGAGGAGTTTGGCATCCAGCGTATGGTGATGGTGGGGGACCGAGGCATGATCTCGCAAAAGGCCATCGACGAGATGAGCGAGGATGCCGATGTGGCCTGGATCACGGCACTCAGGAGCGGTGCGATTCGCGCCCTGGTGGAGCAAAAGCATTTGCAGTTGGGTTTGTTTGATGAACGCAACTTGCTGGAGCTGAGCTCGCCCGACTTTCCCGGTGAGCGGCTGGTGGCGTGCCGCAACCCGGAGTTGGCCAAACTGCGCGCCCACACGCGAGACGATTTGCTGCTGGCCACCGAGCAAAGCCTGCAAAAGATCAAGGCACGCGTTGAGGCGGCCAAGCTCGTGGGCAAGGACAAGATCGGTGTTGCCGTGGGCAAGTGCGTGAACCGCTACAAGGTGGCCAAACATTTCGAGTTGGTCATCACCGACGATGCGTTCACCTTCGCGCGCATTGTGGCCTGCATCGCCGCTGAGGCGGCGCTCGACGGGCTGTACGTCATTCGCACCTGCGTCAAGGCGCAGCGCATGGATGCGCCCACCTGTGTGCGGACCTACAAATCATTGGCCCAAGTGGAGCGTGCGTTTCGTTCGCTCAAGACCACGGACTTGAAGGTGCGACCGATTCACCACCACCTGGAGGGCCGGGTGCGCGCGCACATCTTTGTGTGCATGCTGGCCTACTACGTCGAGTGGCACATGCGGGAAGCCTGGCGCGAGTTGATGTTTGCCGATTGCGACCAACAGGCCAAGCTCACGCGCGACCCCGTGGCCCCCGCCAAACGCTCTGAGGCGGCCATGAAGAAGGTGACAAGCCTCGCGCTCGACGATGGCACGCCTGCACACAGTTTCCACTCGCTGATGCAGGACCTCTCAAGCATCACTCGCAATACTTGCCGCACGCCCAATGGCACCAAAGACGCGCCGATTTTCCAGATCAACACCACGCCAACAACGAAGCAAAAACGCGCCATCGAGTTGATCAATCAAATCAAACCGTAGACAGAACGCGGAACCTCATTTGCGGCTGTCTGAGAGGAGAAACTCGGCTTTCGGGGGGAGGAACTTCAGTCTAGAAGACTGATATCAGTCGTCACGTATTCCACAATGCGCCCATCCATCCAAGCTCGGCTGAGCGGGAGCACGGTCTCGGAGCGGCCGGCATCGAAAAGAGGGTTGGCACATGCGGTCAGAAGCAATGCGACGAGAACGACAGTACTGACTGAACGCATGGGAACTTTCTTTGAGCCTGGAGCTTGGCCAGATTGCGGCAACCGTTGTTCGACCGCCCATGGTTGAAGAACCACTGATCCCTCAGCAATTTTCCGCTCGGTTGTGCTCACTCAGGCGTAGACTGCCGGGTGTATGGCGTTGCGGGATGGCGCATTCGGCAATCCCAATTTCCTGCTGGTTGGCAACCGATCGAGGTGTCGCTTGAACAGACGTGATGCAGTCCTGGCTTCGCTGGCACTGGGGTCCGTTAGCCATCCATTGCCTTCGCTCGCTCAAGGGAAGGAGATTGGCCGGCCGCGCCGTATTGGTCTGATCGCACTGGCAGCTGGCCCTGGTGCTGCGGTGGCCAGTTTTCCACTTGCGTCCGGGCTCAAGAAGCTCGGGTGGATCGAAGGTGAGAACCTGACCATCGATTTCGCCCATGCCGATGGAAAGGCCGAGAGGCTTGCCGGCCTGGTCGACACGTTGATTCGCAACCAGGCCGAGTTGATCGTCAGCGTCGGTGATCAGGCGACGATGGCCGCAGCACGGGCGACTAAGACGCTGCCGATCGTGTTCGCCAGCATCACTTTTCCGGTCGAGCAAGGATTTATCGAATCCTTCGCCCGACCTGGGCGCAATTTGACCGGTTCAACCCTGTTTTCCGGCATGGATGCAGTCGTCAAGCGACTCGATTTCCTCAAACTCGTCGCACCTGCGGCCAGGCGACTGCTCTGGCTTTACGCCACCGAACTTACCGAGACCGTTTCCGGGATGCCGTTTGACCTGAAAGGGGTATTTGACTCCGCCGCGCGCAGCCTGGGCTATGAGCCGCGATTCCACGCCATTGCGAAACCGGAGGACATCGAAACAGGGTTTCACGAGGCTCAAGGCTGGCGCCCTCAATGCATGGTGACCGGCGGCGCGGTTGCGTGGCGGGCACGAAACCGGCTGGCTGAACTGGCTTTGCGCCATCAGCTGCCAAGCTCCTTTCCATTGCGGGAGTGGGTGGATGCCGGCGGCTTGCTGTCGTATGCACCAGCGTATTCCGAAGTCGGGCAATTGTGGAGTCGCAGCGTCGAATACGTCGATCGCATTTTGCGTGGCACCCGTCCCGATGCGCTTGCGGTAGAGCGCCCGGCGCGATACGAACTGGTGATCAACGCGAAGACGGCCAGGGCGCTTGGCATCACCATCCCGCAGTCGCTGCTGCTGCGCGCCGACGAGGTGATTCAGTGAAGCGCCGCGCCGTGCTGACGCTGGCCGGTGGTGTCGTGGTGGCAACCACCGCACGGCCGGTGTCCTCGCAAACAGCGCGCGTCGCGCATGTCGGCCAGCTTGGAAACCGGCCGGCCTCGGAGCCTAACACCGCGGCCTTTCATGGGCAGATTACCGCCCTGATGAAGTCAATGGGTTGGGAGATCGGTCAAAATCTGTTTTGGAATTACAAGTCAGGCGCGACCAGCCTGGAGCAGCAACTCGCCAATGCGCGGGAACTCCTGGCGCAGAAAGTCGATGTCGTCCTTGCGTCGAACTCCGAGGCGACCGCAGCGGCATTCCAGTTGACGCGTACGGTTCCGATCGTGATGGTTGGCGGGGCCGCCGTCGAGTTGGGCTACGCGAAGTCGCTGGCCCGGCCTGGCGGCAACGTCACCGGGTATGTGTACCAGTCGCTGGATTTCCATGGCAAGGAGGTCGAGTTGCTGCTTGCGTTGCGGCCTGATCTCAAGCGGCTTGGTTGGTGCGGCTCGACGGAATTGCCTGAGATGGCCATGAAGCTCGGAGACTGGAAGAACGTCGCCGCCGCCAGGGGTGTCACGGTGGTGGCATTGCCGGACGTACTCGTCATGGCCGATATTGAAATCATGCTCGCCGCGGCCGAGCGGCAGCATGTGCAGGCGCTGGTCATAGGCGGCGTCCGGTACTTCCTGGTCGGAGCAGGCTTGCAACGGATTCAGGAGTGGGCCACGGCAAACAAGGTGTTGACCTACGCCGGCACTTGGCATCCGGGGCAGCTGCTGGCGGCGTTCGGACCGGACGGACGGGAGATCATCCCCACTGTGTGCCGCCAGATCGATCGCATCCTGCGTGGCGAGAGGCCGGCCGACATACCCATTGAGCAACCGACCCGATTCAGGTTGATCGTCAACCAGCGGATTGCCAGGGCTCTCGGCATCTCCATCCCGCCATCGCTGCTGCTGCGCGCCGACGAGGTGATTCAATGACCTTACGGCGCAGACCGTTGCTCGCTGCCTGTGCTGCGGCTGCATTGGCGGCACCTGGAATCGTCCGGTCGCAATCGACTGGCAAGGTCTGGCGCATTGGCGTGCTAGCGCAGTCGAATTCGAGACAAAGTTTTGGCGGGTTGCAAACTGTGATGAACGATCTGGCTGCATTGGGTTATCTGGAGGACCGCCATTACACGATCGACTACAAGTTCGCGCAGAACGACGGTGACCGCCTGCCGGCACTCGCCGCCGAACTCGTTGCGTCGCGGGCCGACCTCATTGTCACGTTGCTGAACCCGGAGACACTGGCGGCGAAAGGAGCAACACGGACGATCCTGATCGTCATGATGTTTGGTCTGGTCCCGGTGGAAGTCGGCTTGGTAGCGTCTTTGGCGCGACCCGGCGGCAATGTCACCGGAACGATCACCACATCGCCCGACTTGGCCGGCAAGCAGTTGGAATTCTTCAGCAAGGTACTGCCGCGCGCGGCGCGTATTTCGTTTGTCCTCTCGGATCCGGACTCTCCGGGCGCCGAGATGTTTGACCGGGCTCGAGAAAGTGCGGCCGTGGCTATGGGTTTGCGCGTCATGAATTATCCAGTTCGCACCGCAGAAGATCTGAAACGGGCACTGGACGCAATGGAGAGGGAACTTCCTGACGGCTTGTGGGTACGCGCCACCGGCGTAGCGATGAGCAATCCCGGTCCGGTGATCTGGGCTGGAAGAGACCTGTACACGCGGTCTTCGTCGGCTAATGCCCGCGCCCGCTGCACAACCGCCGGTCGATAAACACTGCGCTGCCCGGCACCGCTACTTTTCGTCGCGCAACCAGTACCATTTGTACAACAAGCGCTGTCCGAGTCTGCGAAACGGTGCGAACGCCTGCGAACGGATCAGTCCGAACAGATTGGGGTACTCCAGTTCGCTGCTGTAGATCGGCAGCTGGAACACCGCGCGCCCGGCATCCTTGCCGGCAACGCGCTCGGCCAGCCGCTTGCCGGCCCAGGTCGAGAACGAGACACCGTTGCCGCCGTAGCCCACGGCATACCAGACGCTTTGTGACGGATCGGGGCGGGCAATGCGCGGCATCATGTCGTGGCTGACGTCGACCCAGCCCCACCAGGAGTAGTCGATCTGGATGCCGGCCAGCGGGGGAAACTTGCGCGCGATCGCATCGGTAAGCAGCTTCTGATGCACCGGATCTTCGGCATCGGCACCGGAGATCGAGCTACGGCTGCCAATCTGCAGCCGGTTGTCGGTCAGCAGCCGGTAATAGAACCGCAACGTGCGGGTGTCGGTGAAGAAGGTGCGTGACCGGAAGTTTGTGGCCTTGAGTTCGGTTTCCGTCAGCGGCCGCGTCACCACCGAGTTCGACAGGATCGGCATGATCTTGTTCTTGAGCCTGGGGGTGAGGCCCTGCCCGGTATAACCACCGGTACACACCGCGACGCGTTTGGCACGTACCACGCCGCCCGGCGTCTGCAGATGGTGCACGCCGTTGGCGGTCTGCCAGCCCTGCACCGGGCTGGCGGGATGGAGCTTGACACCGAGCGCATGCGCCTTGCGGATCAGGCCAAACGTGAACTTGAGTGGATGGATACCCACGCCCTGGGGCTCGAACATGGCGCCAGCCATTTCGCGCTCGTCACAATAGTCGCGCCGCACCTCCTCGGCGCTGAGCAGACGGGTGTCATACCCAAACGCGCTGCGCAGCAACTCGGTGGTCTGGCGCAGATAGGCCATCTTCTCCGGCCGATGCGCCAGGTACAGGTGGCCACCGTCGAACGCGTCGCAATCGATCTCGGTCGTCAGTTGTTTGAAATTTTCGAAGCCGGTACGAATCTCGGTATCGAGCTTCCTGGCCACGTCCAGACCCCAGCGTTCGATCCACTGGGCACGGGTGAGCCGGCCGCTCGCGTTCTGCCCCTGCCCGCCGCTGCGGCTCGAACAGCCCCAGGCGCTCTGGTTGGCCTCCAGCACCACTGCCTGGATGCCATGCTCCTGCGCCAGATACAAAGCGGTGGAAATACCGGTGGCACCGGAGCCGATGACCACCACATCGGCGTCGAAGTCGCGCGACACCGGGCCGTCATCGGGTGGCGGTGTGCCGGCGCTGGCCACCCAGTAGGTCGGCGCGTAGGCTCGCCCGGTACCAGGGTCGGCCGCCACCAGGGGATCGTAGTGCGGATCGTAGGGCTTCGCTGCGGGAAATCCGGATGCCGCGAACGGCATGCTTTGCGAAATGGACACCCGGTCTCTCCTTATCTGGCGGCGGGCAGGTTGGGGCGGGCCTTGCGAAATGCGTTCTTGAGCGCTATTTTTCCGTCGCGAAACGCAAACAGGTCGACACCGTCCGTCGCGATCCGCGATCCATCAGGTGCGGTGCCGGTGAATGTCCACTGCGACACGCCGAAGTCGCCCTGCACGAAATGGCGCCCGTTCTCCCACTGCGCGTCCGAGATCGATTCCCATGCGCCCTCGAAGGCCTTGCGCACGGCGACGGTGCCGACATGGCGGGCACCGCAGACATCCGGACCGGCGGCAGTCTGGAATACGCAGTCCTCGCTCATGAACGACATCAGGCCGTCGATGTCATGGCGGTTCCAAGCGTTGCCAAACGCTTCCAGGGTTGCCGCGGTCACGGCCGGTTTTGTTTCACTCATAAAATCTCCAAACGCAGGTTTGCGGGCACGATGACTCCTCTGCCATAGGGTACGCACAGTACGGCGCCGACGGTAGAGCCAGATTGCAGGATTCGGCCGTGCCAGTCCATGGGTTTTCTCACGCTTACGGCAACATCGTCTTACGCCAGTATGGGCACACCACGCAACGTTCAATGGGCACAACTGCTCGCGCTGCCGGACCAGCCGGCCTTGCCGCTGCAGGCGCGCGTTCGCCTGGCCGTGGTGCAGGCCATCCTGGAGCGGCGACTGGGGCCCGGGGACGGCCTGCCATCATCGCGGGAATTGGCCCAGGTTCTGGGGCTGAGCCGCAATACCGTCACATCGGCCTACCAGCAACTGGTGGATGAGTCCTTCCTGGAGGCGCGCCCGCGCAGCGGCGTCTTCGTTTCGGCCCATTCCCAACCCCGCCCGATCGTTGCGGCCGAATCGGCTCCCGGCAGTAGCGGGCAAGCCCCCGACTGGTCGGCCCGCGTAATGCGCTCGCAACTGGGCCGCCCGACCTTGAGCAAACCCGCGCGCTGGAACGAATACCCGTTCCCATTCGTTTACGGCACCCATGACCCGCAACTGTTTCCGACCGAAGATTTCCGCGAATGCTGCGTGCGCAGTCTGGCGCGTTCCCAATTGCCCCAGTGGACACCGGACTTCGGAACCGAGGACGTTCCAGAACTGATCGAGCAGATCCGCACCCACTTGTTGCCACGGCGTGGCGTTTTCGCGCTGGATGACGAGATCATGGTGACCATCGGCGCGCAACACGCGTATTACCTGCTGTCCGACACCCTGTTGTCCAGCGCGACACGGGTCGGCCTGGAAGAACCGGGGCATCCGCACGCGCGCAACAGCTTCTCGATGCGCGAGCCGCAGTTCGCCGAAGTCCCGGTCGATGACGAGGGCGTGATCGTGGACCGATTGCCGCCACTGGACTACCTGTTCGTGACACCGTCGCACCAGAGTCCGACCACGGCGACGCTCAGCCTGGAGCGGCGGCGCGCTCTGCTGCAACGCGCGCAGAAAAGCAATTTCGTCATCATCGAGGACGACTACGAGGCCGAGAACCTGTACGACGGCGAACCCATGCCCGCGCTCAAGAGCCTGGACCGCGCCGGCAGGGTGATCTATGTAGGCTCGATTTCCAAAAGCCTGTCGCCGGCCCTGCGCCTGGGCTATATCGTGGCACCCGGCGCCCTGATCAAGGAATTGCGCGGCATTCGCTAGACCATGCTGCGCCATCCCAGCGCGTTCCTGCAGCAAGCCTACGCGCTGTTTCTGTCGCTGGGGCATCATGAGTCCCATACGCGGCGCGTCAATCTCGCCATGCGCGAGCGGCTCGACATCGCAGCACTGGCATTGCAGCAGCATCTGCCCGACTTTCGCTTTCGCATGCCACAAGGCGGCGCATCCATCTGGGTTTCGGCTCCGGCCTGGATCGACGCTGGCGAACTGGCGCAGATGGCGGCCAAGCACGGGGTTCTGATGGAGGCTGGCTCGGACTTCTTCGGCAAGCCGCCCTACCCGTGCCCGTTCTTTCGTCTGCGGCTGTCGTCGATCGCCGCAGACCGGATCGCGGCGGGCATCGGCGCACTGGCGCTGGCCGTGGACGAACTGGCCCGGGCACGCGGCAAACTGCGCCAGAAGTCCATCGCCACACTCTGAGAGTGCCCCCAGCCCTGGCTTCGCCAGGCCCCCCGAGGGGGTGCCAGAAAACTTGGGAGCGGCCCGGCGTTTTCTTGTGAGCGCCCCCAGCCCTGGCTTTGCCAGACCCCCCGAGGGGGTGCCAGAAAACTTGGGAGCGGCCCGGCGTTTTCTTGTGAGCGTCAGAGGCAATCGCGAGGATGTGCCTGACGGCGATGTCGGTCAGCGGGTTCGGCTCGTCTTGCCATCCCGTCGCGACCCTGTCGGGGCAATCCCATCTGGCACCAAATCCAGCTGCGATCTGGCCTTATGCATGGGCCCGTGCCGGAAGTACGATGCGTGGAACCGCGCCATCGTTGATCACCCGACCCAGCCTGTGCATTCGCTCATGTCCATCATCTACCTCAAGCAAGCGCATCCGCCCACCCAGGCCGTCGACACCGCGACCGCCGGCACCGTACGCGAAATGCTCGACGCACTTGCCATTGAGGGCGAAGCGGCGGCGCAGCGTTACGCGCGTGAACTCGACGGCTGGCTGGGCGAGATCGTCGTGGGCCCGGCGCAATTTGCCCGTGCCGAGGCGGCCCTGAGCCCGGGCGTCAAAGCCGACATCGTATTTGCACGCGACCGGGTGCTGGACTTCGCGCGGCGCCAGCGCGATTCGATGCAGGAGTTCTCCGCCGAGCTGATCCCCGGCCTCATCGCCGGCCAGCGGCTGATTCCGTGCCAGACGGCGGGCTGTTACGTACCGGGCGGCCGCTACGCGCATGCCGCAAGCGCCATCATGAGCGTGGGCACGGCATCGGTTGCCGGCGTCAGGAACATCGTGGCCGCCACGCCGGCGCACAAGGATGCTGGCATCCATCCAGCCATCCTGTATGCGATGCAGTTGTGCGGCGCGCATACCGTGCTGGCGCTGGGCGGCGTTCAAGGCGTGGCCGCGCTGGCCTACGGTCTTTTCACCGGCAAGCCGGCCGACATCATCGTCGGGCCGGGCAACCGCTTCGTGGCCGAAGCCAAGCGCATGTTGTTCGGTCGGGTGGGCATTGACGTGGTGGCGGGTCCGACCGAATCGGCCATCATTGCCGACGACAGCGCGGACCCGGTCATCGTCACCGCCGACCTGGTCGGGCAGGCCGAACACGGGCCGGACTCGCCGGTCTGGCTCATCACCACCGCTCGCGAACTGGGCGAAAAAGTGCTGAAACTGGCGCCGTCCGTGATTGCCGCCCTGCCGGACGTGGCCCGCCACGCCGCCACCGCCGCCTGGCGTGACTATGCCGAGGTGGTGCTGGTGGACAGCCGCGAGGAAGCAGTCGTAGTGAGCGACAACTATGCCTGCGAGCATCTGCAGGTGATGGCACGCGACCTCGACTGGTGGCTCGCCAGCCTCAGCAACTATGGCTCGCTGTTCCTGGGCGAGGAAACCACCGTGGCTTTCGGTGACAAATGCAGCGGCCCGAACCACATCCTGCCAACCCGGGGCGCCGCACGGTACTCGGGCGGTCTTTCGGTGGGCAAATTCATCAAGACCGTGACCTGGCAGCGCCTGAACCGCGATGCTTCGCGCACTGTGGGCCAGGTGGCCGCCCGAATCTCCCGGCTGGAGGGTATGGAAGGCCACGCCCGCACCGGCGACGTGCGCTTGCGCAAGTATTTTCCGCAGGAACAGTTCGACCTGGGCAGCCTGGGCGCACACGGTGGCTGACATCATGGCTGTTCGCGCCGAACAACTGCAGATCGACCTCTGCCGGCAAGAACCGATTCCGGCCGACGGCGTGGCCGCCGCGCTGGCTCTGATGCACAGCGGCAAGCTGCACCGCTACGGCGAGACCGACGGCAGCGCCAGCGCGGCCTCGCAGCTCGAAGTGGCGTTCGCCGCCGAACTCGGCGTGCGCTATTGCGTGGCACTCAATTCCTGCGGCTCTAGCATGTTCGTGGCGCTCAAGAGCATGGGCGTGCAAGCCGGCGACGCCGTGCTGACCAACTGCTTCACGCTGGCACCGGTGCCCGGGGCGATCGCCCATGCCGGCGCCCGGCCGGTGCTGGTGGACGTGACTGACGACTACACCATCGACCTGGACGACCTCGAGCGCAAGGCCGCGTCCAGCAGCGCCAGAACGCTGCTGCTGTCGCACATGCGTGGCCACATTTGCGACATGCAGCGGCTGAGCGCCATTTGCGAACGGCTCGGCGTGCAACTGATCGAGGACTGCGCCCATACGATGGGCGCTGCATGGAACGGCCGCGCCACCGGCACTTGGGGGCGCGCTGGCTGCTTCAGCCTGCAGAGCTACAAACATGCCAATGCCGGCGAGGGTGGCCTGCTGGTCACCGACGATGCCGACGTGGCCGCGCAGGCGATCCTGTTCTCTGGCAGCTACATGTTTTACGCGGCCCATGCGTCCCGGCCCGAGCCGGAGGTGTTCGAGCGCTGGAAATACACCACGCCCAACTTCAGCCTGCGCATGGGCAACCTGCCGGCGGCACTGGCGCTGCCCCAATTGGGGGACGTGCTGGCCGACCGCTGCCGGCGCTGGAACGAACGCTATCACTGGCTGGCAGCCGAACTCGAGGGTGTGGACCACCTGCGGCTGCCGCAGCGCCCGGCGCTGGAGCAATTTGTCGCCAGCTCGATCCAGTTTTCGCTGACCGGTCTATCCGCGGCTGCCATTGCGACCTTCCTGCAAGCCGCCTCCGACCGGGGGGTGCACCTCAAGTGGTTCGGCGCGGCGGCACCCCAAGGTTTCACCAGCGTGTGGCAGCACTGGCGCTATTTCGGCCCGGCACAGGCGCTGCCTCAGGCCGAGCGCGTGCTGGCCGGATTGTGTGACATGCGCTTGCCGCTGATGCTGACGCGGGCCGATTGCGTGGCGATCGGTACAGTCATCCGCGCTGCGATCGCCGCAGCGCGCAGCCTTGCACTGGTGTGAAAAGCCGCCCACCAGCCCGATCAAGCATGCGCCGATTCAAGGGTTTGTCCGAAGCTGCTGGCTCCATGCCAGAGTCGAGGCTGGCCCTTTTCGAAACACTGGCACCGGCCCCACAATCGGTCCGATGCCAGATGTCCGCGTCCCGTGTACCGCTCGTTTCAATCAACAGGAGATCTAGATGAAGATGAACAAACGCCAACTGGTCTGCATCGCAGCTGCCATGATGGTCTGTGGTGGCGCCTTTGCCCAAGCCAAGAAGGAAGTCACCTTTGCCCATCAGGACATGCTGGTGCCACTGCGCACCGTGATGGAATCCGGAGAGCTCGAAAAAGCCACCGGCTACAAAATCAACTGGCGCATGTTCGGTGGTGGCGGTGACGTCATCAAGGCCATGGCCAGCGGCGACGTTCAGCTCGGCGAGGCCGGCTCCAGCCCGATCGTGGCAGCGGCCAGCCAGGGCCAGGACATCAAGCTGTTCTGGATCCTGGACGACATCGCCGATGCCGAGGCGCTGATCGTGCGCAACGGCAGTGGCATCAACAGCGTGAAGGACCTCAAGGGCAAGAAGATCGCGACCCCGTTCGTCAGCACCGCGCACTACCAGCTGATGGCCATCATGAAGGTCAACGGTGTCGACGCCAAGAGCGTCAACGTGATGAACCTGCGTCCGCCCGAAATCGCGGCGGCCTGGGAGCGTGGCGACATCGACGCCGCCTTCATCTGGGACCCGGTGCTGACCAAGATCAAGGGCAACGGCAAGATGATCGAGTCGTCCAAGACCATCGGCGCCAAGGGCTTCCCCACCTTCGATGGACTGATCGTCAACGCCAAATGGGCGGCCGAGAACGAGGCCTTCATGGTGGGGCTGGTCAAGGTGCTGGCCAAGGCCGACGACAGCTACCGGAAAAACAAGGCCAAGTGGACTGCCGACTCGGCCGAAGCAAAAGCCGTCGCCAAGTGGACCAAGGCCGATCCGAAGGACGTGCCCGCCACGATGGCGCTGTACACCTTCCCCACGCTGGCCGAGCAGGCCGGTCCGACCTGGCTTGGCGGTGGCGCGGCCAAGGCCATGACCGCCACGGCCGAGTTCCTGAAGGAGCAGGGTCGCATCCAGGAAGTCAAGCCCAACTATTCGGCCTTCATCACCGACGCCTACATCAAGAAGGCGATGGGCAAATAGACGCGTACTCTGCGCCGAAAGGCGCGTGTGGGGGGCGGCCGGTGATCGCGCCGCCCTTTCTCTTTTCACCCCTGACTGATTGGAGCGCCCATGCCGACCCTGGACATTCGGGACCTCACCGTGAACTATGCCGTCAAGGGCGGCACATTGCAGGCTCTGGCTCCGGTCAACCTGACCATGCATGATGGCGACTTTGTCGTCGCACTGGGCGCGTCGGGCTGCGGCAAGACCACGCTGCTCAACGCCATTGCCGGCTTTCTGCCGCCATCCACCGGCGAGATATTGCTGGACGGCTCGCCCGTGGTCGGCCCCGGCGCCGATCGGGGTGTGGTGTTCCAGAAACACGCGCTGATGCCCTGGCTCTCGGTGCGCGACAACGTCGCGCTGGGGCTGCGCATGCGCGGCGTCGACAAGGCCACGCGCCATCGCGCCGCCGACGAGAAGCTGGCGCTGGTGGGGCTGCAGGGCTACGCCACCCGCGCCGTGTACGAACTGTCGGGCGGCATGCAACAGCGCGTGGGCATCGCCCGCGCACTGGCCAACGACCCGGCCGTGCTGCTGATGGACGAGCCGATGGGTGCGCTGGACGCCTTCACCCGCGAGCAGGTGCAGGAGATACTGCTGGAAGCCTGGTCGCGTACCAACAAGATGGTGTTCTTCATCACCCACTCGGTCGAGGAGGCGCTGTTCCTGGCGACACGGCTGATCGTCATGAGCCCGAGCCCCGGACGTATCTCGCATGTCTATGACAACGTGCCGTTCTCGCGCGAATTCCTGAGCCACCACGACGCGCGCAAGGTCAAGTCGGAGCCCGAGTTCATCCGCATGCGCGAGGAAGTTCTCGCGCTGGTCCATCACCGGGAGGCTGCGCATGCCTGACATCACCCCATCTGCACGGGCCGTGCCCGTGGCGGTTGCTGCAGCCGCCGCTCACGCGCCCAACGGCCATGCGCTGCTCAAGACCAGCCGCTTCAAGGTGCCCGGCGAAGGAGCCAGCGGCGCCATCTCCGTCATCACGGTTGTCGGCTTGTTCGTGGTCTGGTTCCTCATCACCAACCTGGGCTTGATCAAGCCGTTGTTCCTGCCCAGCCCGCAGGCGGTATTCCAGCAGTTCTACGAATACCTGACCGGCACCGCGAACGACAAACCGCTGTGGGAGCATCTGCTGTCCAGCGTACTGCGCGTGTCGGTGGCGTTCTGGCTCGCGTTCCTGACGGCTGTGCCGGTGGGCATCGGCATGGGCATGTCGCGCGTGGTGCGCGGCATATTCGATCCGCCGATCGAGTTTTACCGCCCGCTGCCGCCGCTGGCCTACCTGCCGCTTATCATCATCTGGTTCGGTATCGACGAAACGCCCAAGGTGCTGCTGATCTACCTGGCCTGCTTTGCGCCGCTTGCGCTGGCTGCGCGCTCGGGCATGACGAGCGCGGCGCAGGAGCAGATCAACGCCGCCTACTCGATGGGCGCCAGCTACCGCCAGATCATCCTGCACGTCATCCTGCCATCGGCCATGCCCGAAATCCTGGTCGGCATGCGCATCGCGATCGGCTTCGGCTGGACCACCCTGGTGGCCGCCGAGATGGTGGCAGCCAACGTCGGCCTGGGGCAGATGGTGCTCAACGCGTCGAACTTCCTGCGCACCGACATCGTCATCATGGGCATCATCGTGATCGGCGTCATCGCCTATGTATTTGACCTGCTGATGCGCTGGGTCGAGCGCCGGCTGGTACCGTGGAAGGGGCGCATGTGACCGGCCCGGCTTCGGCGCGCCCGTTCCGCCTGGGCGTGCCGGACGCGACGCTGTCGCACATTCGTGATCGTGGCGCCAACTATCCCTGCCATGAGATGCCCGACGACGGCGGCAGGGCCTACGGCAGCAACCTGGACACCATGCGCGCGTTGTGCGAACACTGAGCGCCCCCGCGGTGTTCTGGCGCGTGTTCTTTCCGCTCAGCCTGCCCGCGCTGGCCGCCCTGTTGGTGCGGCGTTCGCGCGTGGCCGCGGGGCAGCCGGTGTCCTGAAGTCCGTTCGTCCAACCCTCTATCTGACGCGAGAACCCGCCATGACAAATCCTGTTGGCATCTACGGGCCCCAAGGCGGGCCGGTGCAATTGTTTTTCCTCAAAAATGGCGAGCCTCGACGGCCGATGGTCGAGCGCGGCGAAGGCATCTACCTGTGGGATACCGCGGGCCGACGCTATATCGACGCGTCGTCCGGCCCTATCGCGGCCAACATCGGCCACGCCAATGCGCGTGTCATCGCGGCCTCAGACCGGCAGATCCGCAGTGTTGCTTATGCGAGCCGGGTGTTCTTCGAGAACCAGGCCAATATCGACCTGGCCGACAGCGTAGCTGCGTTGGCGGGCCCGGGGCTGGAGCGCGCGTTCTTCGTGTCGGGCGGCTCCGAGGCCAACGAGAGCGCGATGAAGATGGCACGGCAGTACGCCATCACGCAGGGCCAGGCGACGCGCTGGAAGGTGCTGTCGCGCAATCCGAGTTACCACGGCGGTACGCTGGGCACCATCGGCATCAGTGGCGACCCGGTGTCCCAGGCCCACTTCGGCCTGATGACGCGCCTGATGCCCAAGGTGCCGGCGCCGTTCACCTACCGCCTGCCCGAAGGGCATACGCCGCAGACTTACGCCGACCACTGCGCGGATGCGCTCGAAGAGGCGATCCTGCGCGAGGGACCCGAGAGCGTGCTGGCCTTCATCCTGGAGCCGGTGGGTGGTCTGGCGACCGGCGCGTTGGTGGCACCCGATTCTTATTGTGCGAAGGTGCGCGAGATCTGCACCCGCCATGGCGTGTTGCTGATCTTCGATGAAGTGATGAGCGGCGCCGGCCGCACCGGCGCGTTCCTGGCCGCACACCATTGGCCCGATGCACGCCCCGACATCGTGACGCTTGCCAAGGGAATCGGAGCCGGCTATACGCCGCTGGGCGCGGTGCTCGCGCCCAGTGCGATGGTCGACGCGTTGGCCGAGGCGGGCGGCTTCATGCACGGTTTCACCTACGGTTCCAACCCGTTGTCGTGTGCCATCGGCCATGCAGTGGTGCAGGAAACGGTGGAGCGCGGACTGATACCGAATGCGGCCGCAATGGGTGCACGGCTGCGCGAGCGCTTGCTGGATGTGCAGAAAGACAGCCGCGTGATGGGAGACATTCGTGGCAAGGGTCTGTTGATGGCCATCGAGATCGTCGCGGACCGGCAGACCAAGGCGATCCTGCCGGCCCAGACGCTGGCGATCCAGCGCATCGTTGCGCTGGGCATGGAACGCGGCTTACTGTTGTATGCGCGGCGCACCGCCAACGGGCTTTTTGGCGAGTGGCTGATGGTCGCGCCACCATTGATCGTGAACGCACAACAGATCGACACCATCGCCGCGTTGATTGGCGAGACCCTGCAAGCCTTCGAAGCGCAACTGTGAAATTCGGCGTCGACATCCCCTTCGTCAATCTGTTGGGCTTTGATCTGGAGGAATTTGACGAAGGACGGTCGCGAATCAGCTATGCGCCATTGCCAGACCACCGCAATGCCTTTGGCGTGACCCATGGCGGGGTGCTGATGACCTTGCTCGACGTCACGATGGCCAGCGCTGCGCGCAGTGTGCACAAGGCCATGGGCCTGGTCACCATCGAAATGAAAACCAGCTTCATGCAGCCGGCGCACCGCACGCTGGTGTGCAACGCCCGACTGATGCACCGCACACGCAGCATGGCCTTCACCGAAACCACCGTGCTCGACGCGTCGGGCCGGGCTTGCGCCCATGCCACCGGAACTTTCAAGTACGCTTCGTGGGGTACCGGAAGCACTGGCCACCTGGCATTCGAATTGCTCAACGCACCAGCGACCATCGACATGATCCATGTACCGTACAAGGGTCTTGGCCCGGCCCTGACCGACGTGATCGCAGGGCGTGTGGACATGACCCTGGCCACGATTCTGTCTGCCGAACAGTTCATCAAGACCAACCACCTTCGGGCTGTGGCAGTGACTTCGCCCAAACGTTCCGCGTTGATGCCGACAGTACCGGCTATCGCGGAGATGGGATTCCCCGGCTATGACGTTGCGTTGTGGTACGGCATCGTGGCGCCGGCGCATACGCCGGCTGTGGCCGTCAACCGCCTGAGACTGCGATATGCCAGAAATACGCGCAGCACGGCTTGGCGCGTGACTGGCGGCATGCCCTTGCAACGCCCGACGCCGCAGTGGGTCAGCCCTCTGACACCACTATTTTCTGCCTGAACTATTGGGTGTGTGCTGGCGCGGTAAGGCAGGCTTGTTCGGCATGTTTTTCGAATCGATCCTCGCCTTGACGCTGGCCGTACTGCCTGCGGCCTTCTCCGCGATAGCCTGTTGACTCCCGAGCGGACTGGGGTGTTTCGCAACTTCATGGTTGGTGGCTGGTCCGGTGTTGACGGGCTTCATAATTTTCACTCCTCGAGAGCTGCGGGCAGCAGATTGATAAACAAGAACAATTGAGTACCAACTCGGCGGTCGGCGCATTGGCTCGACGGCGCGAATCAACCGCCCAATCACCACAAAGCAGAGCCACGCATATTCAGTAGCCGCCTGCGCCAACGCTTGCGAAGCCATACCCTTACACCCCATGCAGCCAGACCAACGCAGAGTCCACCGGCCACCAGGAATCCAGCAGAAGCGGTGCCGCCACCAGCGTTGACACTCCAAAGCTGCATTGACCACACAATGGCAGCAAGCACACAAATTCCGATTACGAATCTCATTGAGCGTTCTATGTAGCGACACGCGCGGGAAGTAGTCGCTCATATTCCTTCTTGACCACCTCGTAGCATTCACAGGACATCGCTTCCAGACCTGGACGGTCAAGCACCGTGATGTTGCCCTCCGCATAGGAGACAAGACCGGCAGTTTGAAGTTTGGCCACAACTTCCAGGACCCCACTGGCGGGGACGATGCCCAGCATCTTCGCAAGAAGTTCCTGGGTCATGATGAGTTCATTTCCCGGCAAACGGTCCAGACTGAGCAACAGCCAACGGCACAGTTGCTTGTCCAGTTTGTGATGCCGGTTGCAGCCTGCCGTTTGAGACATCTGCGCGATAAGTGCCTGCGTGTACCGCAACAACACGTGCATCGCTGGCCCTGCACGGTCGAACTCGCTCTTCATGGCCGGCGCTGTGAGGCGAAATCCATTCCCGGCATTCTGCACCACCGCGCGGCTTGTCGTGGTGTTGCCACCCATGAAGAGTGATACACCGACGATGCCCTCGTTGCCTACCACTGCCAGTTCCGCCGAGTCACCGTTCTTCATGACATACAGAAGTGAGACGATGACCGTGGTCGGGAAGTAGACGAACTCTTCCTTCTCGTCTGCCTCGTACAACACGTACCCGAGCGGAAGGTCCATCAGTTCGAGGTGGGGCAGCCAGCGCGACAGTTCTGCATCTGGCAATGAGGCAAGGATGTGATTAAGCCGGGCGTCTGAAGAGCTTGTCACCTGCCTGGCGACGGGCAAAGAGGACGAACCGGCAACCTGGTTGCCAAATCCTGCCGCTGGAAAATCAACCATTGCACGCCTTCAGAACGAGTCCTGGCTTTGACGCTCGCCTGGCGGCGGGTGAACAGGACGCGACCTGAACATAGCGCCACAATCCGGTTTTGTATGTGCGCTATCGAACACAAGCAAGCTTCACCCGAGGTCTCGCGCGACCGGATGGGCCGCCTGGCTTGATCGGGCCTGTCCCCAGGCCAGTGGTGGCGCGATGCTCCGCAGCGCCTAGACCTCGCTCCCTGGCGACAACGCCGCCTTCCCGCAGGAGTTGTGCCTTCATGGGGTGCCTCTTTCATGGCTGCAGTCTGCAGGCTGCGGCTGGTTTGGTCGACACCACACGACATCACCCCCGCAAGAGTTGCACAAACTGCCAGGGGCGGGCGGGTGACTGGGTGCGCCATCGCACAGAGGCACACGATGCAACGCACTAATATCCCGTCGCGAGGCCGCAATCGGCCCGTATTCGCTTCGGCGAATCAAATTTCATAAAGGAACTTTTGTGAACAAGAACCAAACCCACGGCACCATCAAGAACGCCGCCGGCGTCATTCAGGAGCAGGCAGGCAAGCTGGTCGGCAACAAGGAGCAGCAAGCCAAGGGTCTGCAGAAGCAAGCCGCTGGCAAGGCCGAGCAACGCCTGGGCGATGCCAAGGAAGTCGTCGCCGACGCGCGCGACAGCGTCAAAGCAGCAGTTCGCAGGCGTTGATTTCGAGATGACTGAGCGGGAGCGGACACTGCAAGCAGGTTGAGCTATCGCTCCATCTGCATGGGTAGCAGACGGTCGTATTCCTTCTTCACCACTTCGTAACACTCGCACGAACGCTTCTCCAGGCCCGCGCGGTCCAGCACCTTGATGCGGCCACGCGAGTAGCTGATCAAGCCGGCCTTCTGTACCTTGAGCGCCGCTTCAGTGACTCCCTCGCGCCGCACGCCGAGCATGTTCGCTATCAACTCCTGCGTCATCACGAGTTCGTTGCCTGGCAGGCGGTCCAGACTCAGCAAAAGCCAGCGGCACAATTGTTTGTCCAGGGAATGGTGCCGGTTGCAGGCCGCCGTTTGTGACATTTGCGTGATAAGCGCTTGCGTGTAACGCAGCAACAAGTGCATCGCCGGACCGGATTGGTCGAATTCGTTTTTCATCCGCTTGGCGCTCAACCGATATCCATTACCTGCGCTTTGCACGACGGCTCGGCTGGGTGTCGAATTGCCACCCATGAAAAGCGAGATACCGACGATGCCCTCGTTACCCACAACGGCAATCTCGGCAGAGTCGCCATTTTCCATGACGTACAGCAGGGAAACGATGGCGGATGTTGGAAAGTAGACATGGTGCTCGGTCTTTTTCGACTCATACAGCACGTGTCCCAGTGGCAGACTGACCAGTTCAAGGTGCGGCAGCCAGCGCTTCTGGGCCGCATCCGGCAGGGCAGCCAGAAGCCGATTGAGTTTGGTTTCGTGTGCACTTGCAACGATGGGTCCGTGATGTGCGGACCGCGACGCTACGGCGTCGTTTTCTTTCGCGGTGGAAACAGTCATCGTTGGCCCATGTCAAGAGCCTAGCTCCAGAACTGACGTTGCGACAACTGAATAGACTTCAGTTTGAATATGAGGCCACGCGGCCCGCATGTCTGTGTGATACCGAACAAACTTCTGAAACAAGCGGGCTGAAATCAAGCCGATCATGCAAACAAGGTCATCTGCAGGTAGCGCTTGACCTTCCTATCGTGGCAAGGTTCAAAGTCAGCACCTCGGCAACTTGCACAACAGGACCACGGAATGATTACCTTCGAAGTCAACGACATGACCTGCGGCCATTGCGTCAGCACCATCACCAAGGCTGTAAAAGCCGAAGACAGGGACGCACAGGTGCACATCGACCTTGCCACGCACCGCGTAGCCATCGAACCGGCCAGCGCAGACGCACAGGCGTTGGGCGACGCCATCAAGGAAGCCGGTTACACACCCGTGGTCGTCGAGGGCGCTGTCAGCCCCGCCCCGGTGACCGCGGTGCGTGCGCGCGGTTGCTGTTGCGGCTAGTCGCAATACTTCGTGAAGTCCCTCGCCAGGATGTCGGTCAATCAGGCAGATGCCAGCGCCGCGAAGGGACTGCTCAACACCATGTTGTCCAGGGGCTCCGGGCGGTGCAGCAGGTACCCTTGTGCGTAGTCCACACCAAGCTCACGAAGGAGGCCAAGGGCGGACGTGGTTTCGACATACTCCGCCACCGTCTTGACCCCGATGGACTGCCCTGACAGGTTTATGCTGAGGTTCTCCACCAGTTCCAGATCAGGAAGCTCGGACATCCATCGAAGCGTATTGGATACGATCCACCTGTCGATGCGATTGGCGATGCTGAAGCGCTCCGCAGCGGGCATGAAGGCATTCGGAGAAATCATGGTTCCGTCCGCCGCTTTCATTCGTTCACACCTCCGCGCGCTCACCGTGAGACTCCGAATGCATCGCCTTGATTCGCTGCCCGTACAGCACGAAGGAATCCTCATCCAATGCAAACAATCGTCTTGCTCCGGGGAATGGGAAATAGCCATGCCATTCGTTCAGTCGAGCGGACGAAAAGCAAAGGGCCTTGATACTTTGCTTCCTGCGCTGAAATGGGCACGACCTTGTTCACCCGCTGGGACAATGCCGCGACGTTCCGTATCGGCTGTATTGAGCCCCACCAGTGTTCGGTCGTATTTCAGCCGCTTGGCCGCGTCAGACACTACCGCATACGCATTGTTGATTTCGGTCAATCGTTCGCCAGCGGCCTGCGTACCGGAATTCTTGTCCGGGTGAAGGGACTGGGCGAGCGAACGATAGGCCGCCTTGACCACAATAGGGCTGGCGCGTTGACTGACTTCCAACACGTCGTACAAGGTACGTTCGGGTTTCATGAGATTGCAAGCCTGCCGGGCAGGGCATCGACCCATGATGGCTGCCTGGTCGGGGGTCCGTCAGTGTGAGGCCGAACACACGTTGGAGATTGCGGGGCTGCGTCATGTAACGTACTGCCGCCGTTGAGGCAGCGCCGCCGGCCAGTACCAAGGGTCACGGTGACGCCAGCCAGGCTTACCCCGCGCCGTTGGAACAGGCTCACGACATACACGGGCAACAACGGGTCCGTCAGACAAGAAGTTGAGAGATGGATGACAGCGCATCCAGCAGTTCCCGTTGATTGCAGATTTTTCAGCGCCGATGCAGCATGTCCGAGGAAGAATCGGTCCGCTTTGCTCAGCACTCCCGCAGCGTCTCGAAAGCCGGGCACCGGCCGTGCAGTCGTCATGGAGGTTGGACGGATTTGCAGCCAGCATTGCAGCAGCTCTGCAGTCGCGCGTGCAGTTGGCTTCACAGGAATCACGGGCAGATAGGCAAATTGCAGTTGATGGGTTGCGGGTCCGTCATTCGCTGCCCGCTTCCAAGCAGGTGCATCGGACGACGGCGAATCAATGCTGAGAGTTTTCCTCTCCACGGTGGCTACGGGATTTTGTTGCATCACTTGTCCACTGTGTCAGTGTTACCGCGACTCGGCGCTCTGGTGCGCGTAAGCCAGACGTTCACGGATTGCGGCGTGAAAGACAGGGGTCAGGATTTGATGGATGTTCATTTGGTATCAAGCTGCATGATTTACTTGACTGTGCAACATCTATCCTGGCCGCGCTGTACGGTGGCGCACCTATGGCACATTAAAGTTGTAAGCGAAAAGTGACAAAAGATGCCGCCTCCATGCGCATCGGAACAGCGATATCCCACCGTACGGAGTAGTGCGGGGACCGCCAAGGCGTCATGGCGGAGTTCGAGGACATGGGCTTGACGCATATCAATTCGCCTGACCACATGTGACATGCGAAGTCATCGGACTCACGCTGAACGCGCGACCTGTCAATCGGCGAACTGTTCCGGTGTCGACGCAGCGTCAGAATTGGAGGGTCTTCGTCACCTTCATCTGCGTGCCGCACTTGCGGCGAGGCACTAGCATCACATTGTGCGGTTTGCCCGGCGTGTCACACATGTTTTGCGCGCAGGCGAGCGCCTCGCGCAGCAGAAATTCGATGCCGGCGAAGCGATGTCTGGGACCAAACGCTGGGTCGCACGGACACATCAGCCCACAATCGCCCTCGGACACACCAATACGCCGAGGCCTCGTCCTGCCAGACGCCCGAAATGAACAGCGAGAGCGTCCTATGTCACAAGAAGCAGAGACGTACCAATGCGCTGGCACAAACCCACCCTGACCTCGATATATGGCCTGCTGGGCCACGCGATACCCACGCCAGACCGGTCCGCGAAGTCGCGAATGGAAAACATCCGCAGGGTCATGCTTGATGCGATGTCCATCGAAGGGGTGACTGAACGTCATCATTTAGTCGTTCGTCGAGTCTTCTACGCAACCGATATCCAGACGCTTTGGTATGCCCGCAGCGACGTAATGTCTGTGCTGGCCGAAGAAATGGGCGAGATATCCGCTCATGAAGAGCTGTGTGTCATATCTGCGCTTTTTCATGGCCTGCTACCTGAAGCCAGGCACTCTCTGCAATCGCGCGCTCCGCGCTGACCCAGATGGGTGGCCGCGGTGGGGCCGCCGAGGCCTTGGATACCGGCGACTGATGTCTTGGATGGAACGTCCGCATTCTGGACGGCCGGATGACTGCTTTGGGTACATTGCTGACAACCGCCGATGACAGCGCACGGATGGCAAATGGCGCCACCGGATAATTCGTACCGTAAGAGCCGATTCTGTCTTTTCCCTGACGAGGTGCACCATGGCCAACCACACGGCTTGCGCGGCGATTCCGACGATCCCGGCCGGCGCGCTGTTCGACGGCGACACGCCGGCCCGGCGGGCAATGGACGCGGCCATCGCTGATGCCGCGCGGGATATCGGGTTCATGGTCATTGGCGACCTTCCCCCATGGGCCCGACTCGATGCGCAGCAGCGGCGTTTCCTGCTGGGCATATTTGCGCTGCCGCCCGGGCACATCCGCGCACTGTGGCTGCGCAAGTTCGATCCGCAGCACCCCAACATCTACCGCGGCTGGTTCCCGCTGCAAGACGGCTTTGCGACCTACAAGCAGGGCATCGACATCGGGCCTGATCTCGTCTGGCCAGACCTGGCGGTCGTGGGGGGCGATCCGCTGCGCGAGCCGAGCCCGCTGCCCGCACCGGACGCGCTGCCGGGATGGCGCGAGGCGGCGGCGAATTATTATGGCGCGATGAGCCGCCTGAGTGCGGCGCTGATGCGCTGCATTGCGCGCGGACTGGGTCTGCCGGAGACCTGTTTCGACGCCGCCTTCGAGCAGGGCATCTCGACACTGCGCTTCATCCACTACCCGGTGCGCACCGAGCAATCGCTGGTCGCGGCAGGCGACGAAGCGCTGTGGGCCGACCATCGCGGGCAGCGCCGTTACCTCACCGGCCGTGTGCATGCCGACACCGGTTTTCTGACAATGCTGGCGCAAGATGGCATCGGCGGCCTGCAGGCGCGGCACCGCGACGGCCAATGGCTGGATATCCCGCCCACCGACGGCACACTGGCGGTGAACTTCGGTAAGGTGCTGCAGCGCTGGACCGGCGGCCGCGTCAAGGCCACGCTACACCGCGTACTGGGCCAGGGCAGCGAGCGTTTCTCGATACCCTTCTTCCATGAGCCGCGCCCGGACGCCGCGATCCGGCCGTTGCCGCTACCCGGCGCCGAGCCGTTTGCGCCGTTCTATTACGGTGACCACCTGTGGCAGACCATCACGACCGAGAACGTCGAGTTTCGCGGCATCGGCCATCTGCGCCAGCCGCTGGGCGCACCGCTCTGATGGCGCCGCGCTTGCAGGTTGCGGCGCCATGCGGGTACACGACGCCTGGGCAAAATCTCCTGCGGGCTCAAAGGTCGATGTCACTTTGCGTCAGGCGGAGGGCACCGGGCCGGTCGATGCGCGCACCACCAGTTCAACCTCGACCTCGGTCGCCTCGCGCAGTGGCGCTTTCGACAACGCGGCAATGATGCGCTCGGCGACCACTTGCCACATCTGCTGGGTCGGCACATGCACCGTTGTCAAAGCCGGCTGGATGTGGCGCGCCATCTCCAGGTCGTCGAAGCCGACAATGGACAGCGCCCGCGGCACGTCGATACCCAGGCTCCTGGCCTCGAACAAGGCGCCGAATGCGAGCACGTCGTTGCCGCACAGGATCGCGGTCGGCGCAGGCCGCAGCGCCATGAGTTGGCGCAGACCCTCGCGCGCCTCGGCCAGCCCATAGCGCCGCTCGACCAGGTATTGTGGCTCCAGGTCCAGGCCCCGCTCGCGCAGAGCCTGGCGCACGCCGGCCACACGCGCCGTGGCCCGGTCGTTGTGGCGGGTAACGCCGGCCAGCATCGCGATGCGCCGATGCCCCAGATCGAGCAGGTAACGCACCGCCTGCCCGATCGCCTGTGCATTGTCAAAACCCACGCACACCAGACCCTGCGGCGCCGGATAGGTCATCGCATGCACGGTTGGCAGCTCGCGCTGGCGCAGAAACTGCAAAAGACGTGGGTTTTGTCCGGCGCCGCACAAGGCCAGCGCATCGGCACCCCGGGTCACCAGGTTGATCGCCTGTTGCTCCTCGGTGTCGAGGTCATAACCACAGGTGGCGATCAGCAGCTGCAGGCCGGCACCCGCCAGTCGCTGTTGCAGCGCATCGATTGCCGAGGCAAATATCGCGTTGTCGACGGTCGGGAAGATCGCGCCGACGGTACCGCTGCGCTGCAGCTTCAACGCCCGCGCCCCGGCATGGGGCACATAACCCAGGCGCAATACCGACGCGAGCACGCGCGCGCGCAAGCCCTCGCGGACCGATTGGGGGCGGTTCAGGACCCGTGAGACGGTCGCAGTGGATACGCCGGCGTCGCTGGCTACGTCTTCGATGTTGGGCAGGCCCTGCTCTCTGGCTGGCATGGATACCAATGTAATCGCTTTCTAGCGTTGTCATCGATTTCCGGAACAGACCGCCATCGGCAGTGACCCTGTTTCATAAGGGAAAGTACTAATGCCAATGGTCTTGACCTTTTGCGTCACCGTTTGTATAATGGTCAGGAAATGTAATCGATTACAAGCTTTTCTCCGTTGGTCGCAGAATTCCTCAGGCCGCGCCAAGCGCGGTGCATCACACGCTGTCGGTCATGGCCGCGTCGCACGATTCGATCATCCACCTGCACAGAGGCTGAACCCCATGCCCGTTGAATACCTGAAAAAGGCCGGCAAGACCGCCGAGACCGAGACCGAGACCGCGCAGAAGGTCGTCAGCGAGATGCTGCACGAGATCGGTCAGAACGGCGAGGCGGCGGTGCGCGCCTATGCGCACACGCTCGACAATTGGCAGGGCGACATCATCCTGTCACCGCAGGCCATCGACGCGGCCATCAAGGACATCCCCGATAGTGTCAAGCGCGACATCGCGTTCGCGTCGAAACAGGTGTACGACTTCGCGCTGGCGCAGAAAAAAAGCGCTCTCAATTTCGCAACCGAACTGCATCCCGGCGTGACCGCCGGGCAAAAGGTGATACCGGTCAACGTGGTCGGCTGTTACGCGCCGGCCGGTCGTTATGCGCACATCGCCTCGGCCTACATGACCGTGGCCACGGCCAAGGCCGCCGGCGTCAAGACCATCATCGCCTGCTCCAGCCCGTTTCGCGGCGGCGGCATGCATCCCTACGTGCTGTATGCGTTCAAGACCGCCGGTGCCGACGTCATCATGACGCTGGGCGGGGTGCAGGCCATAGCCACCCTGGCCTATGGCCTGTTCACCGGAAAACCCGCCGATGTGGTGGTCGGGCCGGGCAACAAGTTCGTCGCCGAGGCCAAGCGCAGCTTGTACGGCAAGGTCGGCATCGATGTGTTTGCGGGGCCGTCGGAGGTTGGCGTCATTGCCGACGCCAGCGCCGACCCGGCCATCGTCGCCAGCGACCTGGTAGGCCAGGCCGAACACGGCCATGAGTCGCCGGCCTGGCTGTTCACCACCGACCGGAAACTGGCGCAAGATGTCATGCGACTGGTGCCGATGTTGATCGACAAGCTGCCACCCACCGCCAAGGACGCCGCCGGTTCGGCCTGGCGCGACTATGGCGAGGTCATGCTGTGCAGCAACCGGGATGAAGTGGTGGAGATTTCCGATCGTTATGCCAGCGAACACCTGGAGGTGCATGCCGACGACCTGGAATGGTGGCTGGACAAGCTGACCTGCTACGGCTCGTTGTTTCTGGGCGAAGAGACCACGGTCACCTACGGCGACAAGGCCTCGGGCACCAACCATGTGCTGCCGACCAAGGGCGCGGCGCGTTATTCCGGCGGCCTGTCGGTACACAAGTTCATGAAGGTGCTGACCTGGCAACGCATGACACGCGAGGCCAGCCGCGACATCGGCCTGGTCAGTGCCCGCATCAGCCGGCTCGAGGGCATGGAGGCCCATGCGCGCACCGCCGACGACCGGTTGGCGAAATACTTTGCCAGCGAGAAGTTCGATCTCGGCGAGCCGGTCACGGTCTGAGCGCCGGGCAACGCGACAACCAGTCCCATGACGCTCCCGATCGCCCTTGAAACCTTTGCGCTGACCGGCCGGTGTGCCGTCGTCACCGGCGGCAATGCTGGCATCGGCGAAGCAATGGCCACTGCGTTGGGGCGTGCCGGCGCGTCGCTGTTGCTGGTGGCGCGGCGCAGGGCTGAACTGGACACCGCCGCAAATCGGTTGCGGGCACTGAACATCGCCTGCGACACCCTGGTCGCCGACCTCGGCTGCACGCCGGATCTGCCGGCGATCGGTAGAGAAATTGCGGCGCGCGACACCGTCGACATCCTGGTAAACGCCGCTGGCGTCAACTTGCGCCAGCCCTTTGCCGATGTGACTCCCCAAGCCTGGGACCTGCAACTGGCGCTGCACCTGGGTGCGCCGTTCTTCCTGACCCAGGCGCTGGCCCCCGGCATGGCCGAACGCGGTTATGGCCGCATCATCAACATCGCCTCGCTGCAATCGACCCGCGCCTTTGGCAACGGCGCGCCGTACGGTGCCGGCAAGGGTGGCGTGGTGCAGCTGACCCGTGCCATCGCCCAGGAGTGGTCCTCGCGCGGCATCACCTGCAATGCCATTGGACCCGGCTTTTTTCCGACCGACCTGACCGCACCGGTCTTCGCTGACCCAACGCTCGCAGCAACCCACGCTGCCAAGACTGCCATCGGTCGCAACGGCCGCATGGAGGACCTGCATGGCGCAACCGTGTTCCTGGCCAGCGTCGCGAGCGGCTACATCACCGGCCAGTGCCTGATGGTGGATGGCGGCTACACCGCGCTGTGAGCGCCACTACAGAATCTGCATCATGCAATCCCTGGTCTATACCCAACCCAACGAAGTGCAACTGCAGGACCGCCCCGTGCCCGTACTCACCGACGGCGAAGTGGTGTTGCGCATCGAGGCCGCCGGCATCTGCGGCTCGGACATGCATGCCTACCATGGCCACGATCCGCGCCGCAAACCCGGTCTGGTGCTGGGCCATGAATTCGCGGCCACGGTGCTGCAATCGGCCGCGCCGCTGTGGCGCGTCGGGCAACGCGTGACCGGCAATCCGCTGATCACCTGCGGGCGCTGCGACTACTGCCTGCAAGGCCGCGACAACCTGTGCGCCAACCGGACCATGGTCGGCATGAGCCGCCCCGGCGCCTTCGCCCAGCAGATGAGCATTCCCGGCCAGTGCCTGATCGCACTGCCCGACACGCTGGACCTGGTTGCCGGCGCTCTGACCGAGCCGGCTGCCACTGCGCTGCATGCGATCAACCTGTCGATGCGCGCGCTGGTGCGACCGCTGCCCGAGTGCCGGGTGCTGGTGATCGGCGGCGGTGCGATCGGCATGCTGTCGGCGCTGCTATTGAGAAACTACGGCGTCTATCAACTGCAGGTGGCCGAGGTCAACCCGCTGCGACGGGCCTCGCTGGAGCGGCATGCCGCCTGCACCAGCTTCGATCCGCGCCAGGACGCCGCGCCGGAGAACGGATTCGAGTTCGTCATCGACGCAGTGGGCAGCGTGGTCACACGGCAATTGGCGCTCGCTGCCGTGGCACCGGGCGGTGTCGTCATGCACATCGGCCTGCAGGACTGGGCCAGCGAGATCGACATGCGCAAGCTCACGCTGGCCGAGATCACTTTGCTGGGCACCTACACCTACAGCATGGCCGACCTGCGCGCGACAGTGGCCGCACTGGCGCGGGGCGCGTTCGGCGACCTGGCCTGGGTCGAGCGGCGCAGCCTGGCCGACGGCGCGCAGGCCTTCGACGACCTGCACCAGGGACGCACGGCGTCGGCCAAGGTCGTGCTCGAACCGGCACATTGACAGCCAGGAAAACCCCGATGAGCAACCAATTCCCAAACACTGTTCCATCGTCCAACCGCCCGCGCGCTCGGATCTGGCTGGCGCTGGCAGCGGCGTTCACCTGCCTGTTCGTGCTCAACGTCATGCTGCGCATGCTATTCATCAAGCAGGGCATCACCATCTGGCACCTCAACGATGTCGGCGAGTTTTTGCTGGTGCTCGTCGCGATGGCATTTTTTGTCGCCGGTATCCTGGCTGCAGAAGAAAAGCCCTGACCATTTTTTCACCCCTCCCAACCACCATGAAGGAGTCATCCATGCAAACTCGCAAACTCAACCCGGACACGCTGCAATCGGCCGAGCGCCGGCGCTTCTTCGACGTGACGAAACGCTACGGTTTCACCACTGCGGTACTGGCCGCCACTGGCGGTTTCCTGTGGTCCAACCCGGAGCTGGCGCATGCCGCGGGCGACGAGGCGGCCAAGGCCAAGGCGGCCAAGCACACGATGCTGTTTGCCACCGAATACAAGGAAGATGCCTTCAACACCTACCCGATCATGCAGACCCAGTTCAAGGATAACCTGGAGACGCTGAGCAAGGGCGATGTCTACGTCAAGCTGCACCCGTCCGGCCAGCTGGGCGTGGGTGGCGCACTGGCACAAAAGGTGCAGGGCGGCACCATCCAGGGCGGCTCGGTGTCGCTGTCAAACTTCTCGCCGTTCACGCCGGTGGTCGATCTGATCAACATCCCGTTCTGGTGCGGCGAGAACCAGCGGTTCGCCAACCTGGTCACCTCGGCGGCCTGGAACAACGAGATCACGCCCAAGGTCACCGCCAAGGGCTACAAGCCGATGTTCTATTTCACCGTCGACCCGCGCACGGTGGCAGTGCGCAAGGGTTTTGGCAAGATCGTCAAGACACCCGACGACATGCGCGGCATGAAGATGCGGGTGCCGGGCTCCAAGCTGCTGCAGCAGTTCTACCGCCTGGCCGGTGCCAACCCGACCGTGGTGGCCTGGGGCGAGACGCCCAGCGCGCTCAAGCAGGGCGTGGCGGACGGGCTCGATCCGGCAGTGGGCGCGCTATACACCTTCGGCTTCATCGACATTCTGGAGGCGATCACGATGGTCGAGTCGGTGCCAGACGCGCAGATGTTTGCGGCCAACTTCAAATGGTTCGAGAGCCTGCCCAAGAACATGCAGATGGTGTTCGACGACGCCAGCACCAAGACCCAGGCCGAGAGCTTTGCGCAGATCCTGGTGGCACGCAAGAACTCGATGGATGCGATGGGCAAGGCCGGCATCAAGTTCTACACCCCGACGGCGGCCGAGCGCCAGAAGTGGGTCGAGGCCTGCGGCGAGCAACGCGCCGAGTGGAACGACATCAAGAAGGAACTGGCCGGCTCGATCGACATGTTCGACAAGCTCAAGGCCGCGGCCAACACCAAAGGCAGCATCACCATCGCCAGCTGACGCCTCGCGAGGGTACATCCGGGGGTGGCTTGGCCACCCCCCTTTTCTGAAGGATCTCTCATGCGCCCACTGCTGAGGCTTGTCGACGACCACGGCGAACGCTACCTGATGCTGGTGTTCTATTGCTTCATCGTATTTGTCATCGTGGTCGAGGTGTTCCGCCGCTTTGTGCTCGATTTCTCTTCGCTCTGGGGCGAAGAGGCTGCCCGATTCGCCTTCATCTATCTGGGCTGGGTGGGGGCCTCCTATGGCGTCAAGCAGCGCGCGCATATTCGTTTCGATGTGATGCTCAATATCCTGCCCAGGCGCCTGCACGGCTACCTGTACCTGTTCGGCGAGTTGTGCACCCTGGTGTTCGCGGGCTTCGCGCTGTTCTGGTCGCTGGAGACCATCGCCACCATGATCGAGTTCGATGCACTGACACCGGCGCTGCGTGTCAGCCAGGTGTGGTTCGAGGCCGCGGTGCCGCTTGGGTTCGCGATGATGACGGTGCGGGTGCTGCAATCGGCCTGGCGCGACATCCAGGACATCCGGGCCGGACGCGCGGCCTTTGCCGGCACCTTGCTGTTTGATTGACCCGGGGCCTATTCATGCAAGTCACACTGGGTCTGGTCTTCATCCTGCTGCTGCTTTTTCTGGCGGTGCCATTTTGGGTGGCGCTGGGATTGGGAACCATCGCGCTGCTGCTGACCACCGGCGCATTGCCTTTGTCCTTGCTGGGCGAGGCACTGTTCCAGGGTGTCGATTCGTTTGCGCTGATCGCCATTCCGCTGTTCGTGCTGACCGGCGACGTCATGGTGCGCTCCGGCCTGGCCTACAAGCTGCTCGATTTCGCCGAGGCCACGACGGGAAGCCTGCGCTCGGGGTTCGGCACCTCCACCGTGCTGGGCTGCGGCTTCTTCGCCTGCATTTCGGGCTCCGACGCGGCCGACGCCGCGGCCATCGGGCGCATCACGATGAAACGCCTGGTCGAACTGGGCTATCCCAAGGCCTATGCCTGCGCGATGGTGGCCAGCGGTGCCTGCACCGGCATCCTGATCCCGCCGTCCATCGCCTACATCATCATGGGGCTGGTACTGGGAATCTCGTCGTCCACCCTGTTTGTCGCCGCGTTGATACCCGGATTGCTGGTGCTGTTCGGGGTGGTGCTGACCAATGTGGTCGTGAACCGGATCAATGGCTACGAGCACTCGACCCAGCGCTTTTCATTCAAGCGCTGGCTGGTGGCGCTCAACGATGCCAAGTGGGCACTCTCCATCCCGTTCATCATCCTGGGCGGCATCTATTCGGGGGTCTTCACGCCGACCGAATCGGCGGCGGTGGCGGTGGCAGCGGCGCTGCTGGTCGGTATGCTCCAGCGCACCATCGTACTCAAGGACTTCCCGGCCATGCTGGAGACTTCGGCCCGCGTCAATGGCGTGATCCTGCCGATCATCGGCGTCGCGATGCTGTTTGCCCAGGCCTTGACGGTGCTGGATGTGCCGCAGGACTTTGTGCGCACCCTGACCTCGGTCACCAGCGATCCAGTCGCGCTGACCTTCGTGATGTTGCTGATCTTCATCATCGCCGGCATGTTCATGGAGACAACCCCCAATATCGTGATCCTGGCGCCGCTGCTCTATCCGGTGGCCAAGGAAATCGGCATGGACCAGATTCATTTCTGCGTCTTCATGATCACCTCGCTGGGACTGGGTTTCATCACGCCGCCGATGGGACTGAACCTGTTCGTGATGTCCGGACTCACCGGCACGCCGATCATGGCGATTGCACGACAGGCAGTGCCGTTCGTCATCACGATGATCGGGATATCGATCGTGGTCGGCTTCGTGCCCTGGCTTTCGCTCTGGTTGCTGCGTTGAGTGGCGGCGGGGGCGGCCTGCGCGACATCGACCCTGAGCCGGTCAAGACAGGGATTTGAATCCATCGGCTGTCCGGCCGCGTATGGCCTTTACCATCGGTCAATCATGACCGGTGGCTGGCATCCGCCACTTCCGCGACCCGAACCATCCATTCGTACCCCAGAAAGGCTCTTCCATGCTCAGCATCCGCAACCAATCCCTCATCGCCGCAGCGGGCCTGCTCTCGCTCGCCGCCTGGACATCGACCGCGACCGCCGGCCATCTCAACATCGTACTGGAGACACAGCTCGACGGCCGCCAGGAAATCGGCATGGGAGGTGCCAGCTCGGCTTTGGTGGGTGACTTGAACGCGAGCGCCAGCGCCTATGTGTTCGGTGTCGACGGCAACCCCGCAACCCTGTGCTACCTGATCGTCGAGGTGAAGAAGCTCGAGGAGATCGCGCAGGCGCCGGGCAATGGCCGGGCGGCGCATATCCATGAAGGCATGCGTGGCACGAACGGTCCGGTGGTGGCCAGCCTGGCCTGGCCGCAGGATGGCCAAGCCAGCGACTGCCTGAGCGAAGGGCAAGCCGGCAAGTTTCCGACCAATGAGGCCGGTATCGTGCAGCGCATCCTGAAGAACCCGAACAACTTCTACGTCAACATCCACAATTCGGTGCATCCGAACGGCGCGATCCGCGGCCAGTTGCAGGAGAACGCGCACCAACGCTGATGCCGGCTGCGCTCCGTCAGTGGAGCGCGCTCGGGAGGTCGCCCAGCAGCCGCGCCACCAGTTGTGCCTGGCTGTGC
>JAYUQC010000114.1:0-1650 GCA_043759735.1 Rhodoferax sp. | reverse complement strand
ACCAGCATGCTGGCGAAGTCCAGGCGTGCAGGCCCATCGGAGACAAATTCCCCGGTATCCGGGTTGTACAAGCCCTGTGTTGCCGCAAACGCCTTCTGTTCGATCTTGTTCATTGCCGCGGTCGCGTCCAGCACCCGCTTGAGCGCCAGCAGCTCGGAATCACTGAAGCCCTGGGACTTCATGAGGTCGCCGACCGAGCGCCTGGGTCCGTTGTCCGGAATCGTGTGTTTGATGTTCCCGGCAATGACTTCATCCCAGTACGAGGTTGGGTTCGCGTTCACGGCAGCAGCCTTCTCTCCTTCGCGCGCGCCCAAAATGTCGTAGTAGTACAGCAGGTAACGGGCCTCCCCCGTGGTGGTGTAAGCGCGTACCAATCGCGCCAGCTGTTCTGTTTCCTGGTGCAATTCATTTGCCACGCCCAGGGCGCGTTGCCGGTGCTCCTGCGCGGCCACAACGGCGTCATAGGACTGCTTGATCAGGACCAGGAAAAACGCATTCGCGCCCAGTACGACCAACACCACTGCTAAGAACCAGATCGAGGCCTTGCGCAGTTTCATCGCCTGCTTCCGTTACGCCACGGCTTGACTTGTTGTATGGAACCGGCCAAGCACCGCATGGGCCGGGATCGGACGATGAAATCCCTTCAGCACGAGTTCGCCTACCGGTTCGGTGATCGTGAAATCCGACACCAGGCCCAGCACTCGGTGCGAGATCAGGATCTGACCACCAGTGGCTTCGGCGCACAGGCGCGCGGCCAGATTGGTGACGTTTCCAATCACACCGTAATCGCGCCGGCCCTCATAGCCAATTGCACCGATGGTGGCGTAGCCCTGGGCTATGCCGATACCCATCGACAAGGCATAACCGCGTTTGTGCCAACCCACCACCAGCGACGAAAAACGTTCCTGCATGTCGATCGCCATCCTGACCGCAACGCCGGCGGGGTTGTCGATTTCGACCGGGTCGTTGAAGTAGATCATCATGCCGTCGCCGGCGAAATGCTCCAGCGTGCCGCCGTAGGCCATCACCAATTGGCCCATGGATTCATGGTACTCGCCCAGCACCCGCATCACGTCTTCGGGGTCCGAGGTTTCGGTGAAAGCGGTAAAACCGCGTAGATCGACGAATACCGCGGCGACTTCGCGCCGGTGGCTCTTGAGCGGATCCTCGGCTGAACCGGACAGCAGCATCTCCACCACCGAGGGTGAGAAAAAACGTTTCAGCCGGCCCAGTCGCTCGAGTTGCCCGACGCCGTCGGCCACGCGTTGTTCGAGCGTGTGGTTGAACTGTGCGAGTTCCGCCGCCTGCCGTTCCAGTCGCGCTACCAACTGCTCGAGTTCGCGTGCCTGCCTGGATACCGCCAAATGGGTTCTGATGCGCGCTTTCACGATGGCCGGGCTGATCGGTTTGGTGACGTAGTCCACACCGCCAAGGTCCAAGCCCTTGGTTTCGTCCTCGACCTCTCCCATCGCAGTGACAAAAATAACCGGAATATGACGGGTTGCAGGTCTGGCCTTGAGTTGCCGGCACACTTCATAGCCGTTGAGGCCGGGCATCATGATGTCGAGCAGGATCAGGTCCGGTGGTATGTCCGACGCGGCGATGCGCAACGCCGTCTCACCCGAGGTGGCGGCCTGCACGCGATACAGA
>JAYUQC010000113.1:0-77603 GCA_043759735.1 Rhodoferax sp. | reverse complement strand
GAGGGGTATTTTTCAGGCTCGTCGGTCACGATCACGATCGGCGTCACGCCTTCGGCCGCGATCTGGCGCGAGATGATCGCCGGATCGAGCGGCCCGTCATGGTGCTGGCCGCCGGTCATCGCCACCGCGTCATTGAAGAGGATCTTGTAGGTCATGTTGACCTTGCTCGCGACCGCGGCGCGCACCGCCATCAGGCCCGAGTGGTAGTAGGTGCCGTCGCCGAGGTTGGCGAACACATGCTTTTCATTGGTGAAGGCGGCCTGTCCCGCCCAGGTCATGCCTTCGCCGCCCATGTGCGTGAAGGTGGATGTATTCCGGTCCATCCAGACCGCCATGAAGTGGCAGCCGATGCCCGCGGTGGCGCGGCTGCCCTCGGGCACGCGCGTGGAGGTGTTATGCGGGCAACCCGAGCAGAAGTAGGGCTGCCGGATCGAGGTGACGCGCGGCTTGGCGAGCGCCTGCTCCTTGAAATCGAGGAAGGAAAGGTGGTCCGCGAACTTCTTCCCGGCCGGGCTACCAAGCTTCTTATCCAGCCCTAGCTTCGTCATGCGGCTGGCAATCGCGCGCGCAACGATGGCTGGCGAGTGCTCGTAGTGGGCCGGCAGGAGCCAGGTTCCGGCAGGCTGGCCTTGCGACTGGCTCCACTCGCCGTTGTCGTCGAACTTGCCGACCACGCGCGGCGCGCGCTTTCCCGCTTCCCAGGTATAGAGTTCTTCCTTGATCTGGTATTCGATGACCTGGCGCTTTTCTTCCACCACCAGGATTTCCTGCAGCCCGGTCGCGAAGTCGCGCGTGAGCTGCGCCTCCAGCGGCCACACCACGCCGACCTTGTGCAGCCGGATGCCGAGCTGGCGACAGGTCGCGTCGTCCAGGCCCAGGTCCATCAGCGCCTGGCGGGTGTCGTTGTAGGCCTTGCCGCTGGCGATGATGCCGAAGCGGTCGTTTGGTCCCTCGATCGCGTTGTAGTTCAGCCGGTTGGCGCGCACATAGGCCATGGCCGCGTACCACTTGGTGTCGAACAGGCGTTGTTCCTGGTCCAGCGCATGGTCAGGCCAGCGGATATGCACGCCGCCGGCAGGCATTGGAAAGTCTGTGGGAATCACGATCTGCACCCGCTGCGGGTCGATCATGGCGGTGGAGCTGGACTCGACGATCTCCTGGATCGTCTTCATGCCGGCCCATACACCCGAAAAGCGGCTCATCGCGAACGCGTGCACGCCCAGGTCCAGAATCTCCTGCACGTTGGCCGGAAAGAACACCGGCAGGCCGCAGGCCTTGAAAATATGGTCGCTCTGGTGCGCGGCGGTCGAGCTCTTGGCCACATGGTCGTCGCCGGCGACCGCAATCACGCCGCCCCAGGGCGTGGTGCCGGCCATGTTGGCATGCTTGAATACGTCCGAGCTGCGGTCCACGCCCGGACCCTTGCCATACCAGATGCCGAACACGCCGTCGAACTTGTTGGTGCCGGGGGGCGCGAATCCCAGTTGCTGGGTGCCCCAGATCGCCGTGGCCGCCAGTTCCTCGTTCACGCCGGGCTGGAACACGATGTTCTGCGCCTTGAGGTACTTGGATGCCTTGACCAGCGCCTGGTCATAGCCGCCGAGCGGCGAGCCCCGGTACCCGCTGATGAAGCCAGCCGTGTTCTTGCCGGCCTGCGCATCGCGCAGGCGCTGCAGCATCGGCAGCTTGACCAGTGCCTGCACCCCACTCATGAAGGCGCGGCCGTAGTCGAGTGAATACTTGTCGTCCAGCGTGACGGTTTCCAGGGCCTTGCGGATGTGTTCGGGTAGCGGCGCATTCATGGCGGGCAGGTCTCCAGCAGCAGGGTGGGGTTCGCGCGGGCCGGGTAGCCGGTCTGTATCGGCGCGAATCTTGAGGCAGGGGTTCGTCGCAAAGTGTATGTCCGTTGCGCGGATATGTCTTTTCTTTCTATGCTGTATTCAGGCTACCATAAGAAAGATTCTTGCTCAAATAAGGCAATTGTGGAAACACTCGATAAGTACGATGTCGCCATCCTGAACGAATTGCAGGCCGACGGTCGACTCACCAATGCAGAGCTTGCGCAGCGCGTGGGTTTGAGCGCGGCGCCCTGTTGGCGACGCGCGCGGGCACTGGAGGAAAGCGGCTTCATCGTCGGTTATCGGGCCGAAATCAACCGCCACAAGATCGGCTTGGGCGTGATGGCCTTCGTGCGCCTGTTCGCCGAACGCAACACCGCCGACGGAACCCGATTGCTGGAACGGGCCATCGCCGGACTGCCGCAAGTGATCGCCTGCCACTACATCAGCGGCAACGGCTCGTTCGAGTTGCAGGTGGTGGCGCAGGATCTGGACAGTTTTTCCCGCTTCGCGCTGGAGCGGCTGATGACGCTGCCCAATGTGAAGGACCTGCACACCAGTTTTTCACTCGGCGAAGTCAAGGCCAGCAGCCGCCTGCCGCTGGATCATCTCGGCCCACGGACCGGCGCCGCGCCAGCCAAGGCGACGGCAGGGCAGGCGCAACGGGCGGCGCGCCGGCGCTGAACGGTACGCACCGGAGACCGGCACCGGCTCACTGTTTCGGCCACAAGGCCCACAGGCGCAGCGGCTGCTTGAGTCGCCCCGCAACGTCGCCAGCCTGTGGACCCCAGCCGACAAAATAGTCCGCGCGCACTGCGCCCACGATGGCGCTGCCGGTATCTTGCGCCAGCACCAGCCGGTTCAGGTTGACCGCAGCGCCACTGGAGGCCAGCCACACCGGCGTGCCATACGGAATACTGCCTGGATCGACCGCAATCGAGCGCCCGGGCGTCAGCGGCACGCCCTGCGCACCCCGGGGCCCGAATCCGGCATCGAACTCGGACAGTGGCTCCTCGCGGAAAAACACGGTGCGCGGGTTGCTCCACAACATCTCGTTGACGCGCAGCGGATTGAGCGCGATCCAGTTGCGTATCGAAGGCCAGGACGCATCGCGCACCTGGCGCTGATCGAGCAGCCAGCGACCCACGCTGCCATAGGGTTGGTCGTTGGTGGCCGCATACGCCAGCCGCACCATGCGCTGCTGGCCATCGGGTTCCTGCATCTGCAACCGGCCTGAACCCTGGATCTGCAATACCAATGCGTCCACCGGATCGGCCAGCCAGGCGATTTCCTGGCCCTTGAGCGCCGCCTTGGCTTCGGGCAGGGTTTCCATCTCCTTGCGGGTGTACCAGGGTTTGCGCGCGCCGAGTCGCTCGGGCGGCCGGTACAGCGGCACCGCGAAATCGGTCTGCGGCGTGCGTGAAGCCTGCAGGACCGGCTCGAAGTAACCCGTCAACAAGCCCTCGGCGCCCGTGGCGGAGGACTCGACCCGGTAGGGTTGCAGATGGCGCATCATCCAGTGCCGTTGATCGGCGCCCGAAGCCAGGCTGAGCACGCGCACCTGCGGGCACAACGCGGCGAAAGCGGTGCCGGGCCGCTCGCAGCTCTTGAGCCAGGCGTTCCAGGCTTCGTGCAAGGCATCGTCGCCGAATCCGGGCAACTCGGACCAGCGCACCGGCACCCAGCGACTTTTGGCCTGTTGCCGTATCGGCGGCAAGTCCGCCCGATCGTCCAAGATCGGCGAACCTGGCGAACCTGGCCCGCTGGTGGGCGCGGCAACAGGCGACGGCTGCGGCACCGGCACAACCGCGGCATCCGGCGGCGTGGGCATGGGCCAGCGGGTCGCACATGCGACCAGCATTTCTACAATGCCGATGCAGGCAAGTGCGAATACGGCGCGCCGCAGGAGTTGATGCATGGTTCTGATTTTGCTCGAAGCGCTGCTGGCGTTGTTGCTACTGGTATTGATCGTCTGGTGGACCATGTTCTCCGGGCGCCGCGACGGTGAGCCGCACCACGAGCCCGAGCAAGCGCCCGAGCAAGCGCCGGCCCCAGGCCGCAGCCTGCCCGCGCCCCGGTTCGACGCGCGCGCCCCGGCCGACGACGACGGGCAAGCGCCACCGGGTTGACGCCCTCCATCCTCGCTCGGACGCAACTTGACCGGTTCAGTGCTGCTGCAGCGCATTGGCCAGCTCGACGGCGGACTTCACCTTCATCTTGTCGAACACCCGCGCACGGTGCACCTCGACCGTGCGCACACTGATCTGCAACTGGTCGGCGATCAGCTTGTTCGGCAGGCCGTCGAGCAGCAAGCGCATGACGGCGTGCTCGCGCTCGGTCAATCCTGCAACCATGCGGCTTACGGCGTCGCGCTGGGCCTGTGCATGCAATACCTGGGTCGATTGGGTCAGTGCCTGCTCGACGCGGTCCACCAGGGCGTTGTCCGATACCGGCTTCTCGCAAAAGTCGAACGCGCCCCGCTTGACCGCATCAACTGCGGTCGGCAGGTCAGCATGACCGGTCAGGAAAATCACCGGTATCGTCTGGCACAGGCCACGCTCGATCATCCGATCGAACAAGGCCAGGCCGCTCATCCCCGGCATGCGTATATCGAGCAGCAGGCAGCTGGCATGGCGCTGCCGGAAGTCCTCGCCCAGCATGGCGGCAAACGCCAAGGCACCGTCGAACGCCTGGCTGGGCAGGCCGCGCGAGCGCAGCAGCCAGGCCAACCCGGCTCGCACGCTGGCATCGTCATCCACGATGAACACGGTCGCGTCGTGGGTCGGTTGCATGCGCGTATTGTGTTACGGGACTGCCGCCCGGTCCGCGTCCGCGCCCATTGAGGCCCATGCCACCGCGGTCGCCACCGGCAAAGTGAATCGAAACACCGTACCCCGGGGTCGATGGGGGCCGTGCGCCAGAAATCCTCCGTGCTGTTCGACCACGGTCCGGCACAGGCTCAGACCCAGCCCCATGCCCTCGTCCTTGGTGGTGAAAAAAGGCGTAAAGAGCTTCTCGGAAACCTCGGGCGCAATGCCGCTGCCGGTGTCGGTGACCGACAACTCCAGCCAGCCCTGCGCATGCGCAGTGCGCTCGCTGGTCGATGCGCGGCGGGCCTGCAGCAGCAGTTGTCGTTGCGACTCGGGCACCTGGTCCATGGCCTGCATCGCATTGCGCGCCAGGTTCAGCAAAACCTGCTCGACCATGGTCCGGTCGCACAGCACAGGGGGAAGATCGGCATCGACGCGCACCTGGCAGCGCACGCCCAGCTTGCGCGCCTGCAATTGGACCAAGGGCATGATGGCATCAAACACATCGCGCACGGGCACCGGCTCGCGCACGCTTTCCCTGCGCCGCACGAAATCATGAACGCTCTTGATGATCTTGCCGGCGCGTTGCGCCTGGTCGGCAATATGATGCAGGCCCTCCTCCACCATCCGCGCGGCAGGCGGCGACAGGCTCGCCCATGCTGCGGTGCCGACCCCGGTATTCGCGCCCGATCCATGGGCGGGCGACAGCCCGGCCGCCGGCACCGCGTCGCGCAGCATGTTGATCGATCCATTCGCATAACCCGCGATGGCGGCCAGTGGCTGGTTCAACTCATGGCTCAGCAGCGACGCCATCTCGCCAATGGTAGCCAGCCGCGCCGTGGCCTGCAGGCGCTCGCGCGAGGCGCGTGAGATCTCCTCCACCCGTCGCTGCTCGCTGATGTCCAGGAACGCGGTCATCCAGCCGGTCTGGACACCCAGCGCATTGATCAACGGCGCCTCGATGATCAACACCGGAAAGCGCGATCCGTCCTTGCGCGCAAAAACCGATTCGAAACCTTCCCGGGGCGGCTGGCTGCCGCGCAGCCGCGCCTGCAGCCGCTCCTGGTATTCGTCGAACTGCTCCGCGGGCCAATACGGCACCACCACGCCGGCCTGGATCAACTCCTGCGCGCTGAATCCGACCATCTGGCAAAAGGCCGGATTGACATAGGTGGTACGGCCCTCCAGGTCGCGCGCACGCAGCCCGGTGACCAGAGAATCCTCCATCGCCTTTCGAAAAGCCAGCGCGTCGGCCAGTTCGTGTTCCGTGCGCAGACGACGGCGCATGTCGCGCCCCAATAACACCAGCACCACCACCAGGCCGATGGCCATGGCCACCACCATGGCGGTCAGGAAGTTGGGAAACAGCGCCGGCGTGCCGCGCCAGCTGTCGAGCCGCAATACCAGTTGGTAGCCTGGCAGTTCCAGCACATGCTGCGCGCTGAAAGTGCGGTTGCCCCTGCGCGCGACCCCGTGATACGCCAGCCGGGTGCCATCGGGCTCGGTAAAGGCGACGTCGTACGCACGGGCGAACGGAACGGAAACCATGTCGGTCAGGATCTCCGCGAGCGCATAGGTGGCCACCAGATACGACTCGCCCGGACCGGCAAGTGGCAGGCACAGCTCCAGCAACGGTTGTCCCTGCCCATTGGCGGCGGCAGGAAAGACGCTGGGCGCATACACCGGGCCGCGCGCCGCGCGCGCCTGCCGGCAAGCGGCCTGGACTTGCCTGGACAGCACCTGGCGCTGCGCCGCATCGAACACGATAGCGCGCTGATCCGAGTCGACCGCCGCCTGCACCCGCATGGATGCGTCGCGCAGCTCGATGCGCAGCAACTCGCGGCGCGCCTGCAACAGGCCATGGGCCCTCAACCTCCACTGGTCGCCGCGGTCAGGATCAAATCGGGCAAGCCCTTGCAGGCTCTGTGCGTTACGGTCCAGACCGGCTCGAATGTCGGCGCCGACATCGAGCGCATCACGCTCGATCCGGTCCTGCAGCCTGCCAGCCTCGTAACGTCCGGCCAGCCACACCAGCGTCACCAGCAAAGATGCCACCAGCACGACCAGCGCTCCCCACAACAGCCATCGCCGTGTCGCGGGCGACGGCTCTCCCAACCAGCCAACCGCGTTGCCGTTCACAGGACGCGATGCTCCAATGCCGGTAATTGCTGGCGAACCTGGCGCAGGCGCGACACCGACAGGTCTGCAATATCCACACCGTCGCCCTCGGCACGCTGGCACAGGATCTCGCCCCAGGGATCAACCTGCATGCTGTGGCCCCAGGTCCTGCGACCGTTTTCATGCAGACCCCCTTGCGCCGGCGCGGCCACGTACATCAGGTTCTCGACCGCCCTGGCGCGCAACAGCAACTCCCAGTGGGCCTGTCCGGTGGGGTAGGTGAAGGCACTTGGAACCAGCACCAGGTCAGCGCCGGCTTGCGCATAACGCCGGTACATCTCCGGAAACCGCAGGTCGTAACACACGCTCATGCCGACGGTCCAGGTGTGGCCGTCGCGCGAGGGCAGGGCGAAGGTCACCGGCTCGCCACCGCGCAACTGGACGCGCGACTCATCGAAGCGCTCCTTGCCGTTGTCGAAGCGAAACAGATGGATCTTGTCGTAGCGCTGTACACCGGCGCCATCGGGGTCGAATGCGAGCGATGTGTTGGTGACCCGGTGCAGGATGTCCTCGGGCGAACCGTGCTGCACCGTCAACGGCACCGTGCCACCAACGACCCACAGCTGCAGCCTGCGCGCCGCATCGGACAGGAATCGCTGAATCGGGCCGTCTCCGAACGGCTCGCGAATCTGCAGCTTGTCGGTGTCGCGCTGGCCCAGCAGGCAGAAATACTCGGGCAACACCGCGAGCTCCGCGCCGGCGGCCGCCGCCTCGGCCAGCAACGCGCCTGCGCGCTCCAGGTTGGCCTGCAACTGCACGCCCGATACCATTTGTATGGTGGCCAGTTTCATGGTGTTCTTCCTGTTATCGGGAACTGGCGGGAGCCGCATCGGTCTGGCCAGCGCCGGCCGCCCTGGCGCCGATCCGGCGAATGCGCGGTTCGACCCAGGAACCATCGATGTGAAATTCCTGGGTGGCAGCTTCCATCAACGGCTTGCGCAGTACAAACTGTGCCAGAAACGTACCCAGACCGATAGCCGGATTGATCGCCGCCGCGATCAATGACGCGGTTCCCGCATTGATCTCCGGTACCACCAGGACCCGGATATCCTGGCTCTCGCGGAACAGGTCCGCGTGGCCGTCCATCAACACCGCGGCGTTGACGCCCTTCATCTGCAGATTGTCGGAATAGGCGATTCCCTGTTCAATGCGCACGTCACCGCGGAAAAAGTCAAATGCAAACCCCTCGCTGAACACATCGCGAAAATCCAGTGTCAGGCGGCGTGGCAGCGACTGCAGACTCAGCACGCCGAGCAGCTTGGCCAGCCCCGGCTCGGCCTTGAGAAACTGGCCACTTTCGATACTGACGTTGATGGATCCGCCCAGCGTCGCATAGTCGAGCGACAACGGCGACCCCGCCCAGGCCAGCTGGCCTTTCATCTCGCCCTTGCCACGGCGTACCACGTCCTTCATGCCGAAACGGCTGAGCAGCTCACCCGTGTTCTGGATGTCGAGCTGAAAGTTCATCACGGTGCGTCGGGTCTCCGTGCGCTGGCCACCGCGCTGGGCGCCCGCCGCCCCCGGCCCTGCATCGACGGCCTGCGCGTTCACGGCTGCCCAGTTGCCGGTGGCGCGAAAAACCGCCTCCGGCACAATCACGTCGAGGCGGTTCAACCGCCACTCCCGGCTGCCCGCGCCGCTCCCAGCCACGGCCCGGTTGACCGCATCAACCTCCAGCCGCCCCAGTTTCTTGCCCCGCAATTCCAGGTCGTCGACCACGATATCGAGCGCCGGGATCGACTGCGGCTGCTCGCCAAGCAGGCTCTCGACGTCACTGGCCGACGAAGAGGCCAGTGTCAGGCGCGACAGCCGCGCAAACAACCGACCCACCCCCTGGCCCGACGGCTGCCGGTATTCGACATACCCATTGAGTTCCTGTGCGTCCAGATTGGCACGCCACACCAGGCCTTCGCGCGTGGCACCGGCAACCAGGTTGTGCAAGGTACGACCGGCGGCGCTGAAGGTGCGGGCCCGCAGCGCCACGCTGGCAGGCCAGTAACCACCGGCCGTTGCACCTGCGCCCGACGTCGGCACGCCCGGCGCGGCGTCGATCCCGGCGCCAGCCACCTGCGTCAACAGCCGGTCCCAGGCGTCCACATCCACGGTATCGACACGGATGTTGGCGACAACGCCATCGCGCGGCAGAGGCGTTGTCTGTGCGTCGACCGGTCCGACCACGATGGCCCCGCGCACGACACGCGGTTGGGCTGCGGACAGGTCGCGCACATAACGCACCGACGCAACGCGCCCGAGTTCCAGCACCAGCTGATCCATCGGCCGGACCGGTGCCGCGCCAGCGGCATCCGCGGCCGGTCCGGTTTCCAGCCGCAGGGGCATCGCGACATCGGCCGCCTTGCCCAAAGGCTGTGGCAGGTTCAGCGCCATGCCGACCAACGTGCTGGTAAGTGCAATCTCGGGCACGCCTGCGCGCACACGAATGGTGGCCTGATACGGAGTGCTGCCGGACAGATGCTGGGCCAGCCGCGGCATGAAACCGAGTTCGCGCGCCTGGCGCAAGGCGTCGGCACCGGCCGTTCCCTGCAGCCGGAACACCATGTCCGGCCCCGCGCGCGACTCGGCGGCCGCGGATGCGCCCGCGGTAGAAGATCCGCCGTCGATGCGCACATCGCCGCCCAGCAAATGCGCTTGCATGGCGTTGACGCTGAACCCTTTTTCGGTGAATCCGACCGCCCCCCGCGCCCGTATCAGGCGGGGTAACTCGGGCGCGACAACGACATCATTGCCCAACAAGGTCACCGCGCCCTGCACCCGCGTGCGATCGGGGTCGTCCACTGGCACCTCCAGCTTCAGGCGCAACTCGGCCGGCCCGGTGGCGCTCAGCGCAGCCAGGGACTGGTCGGTCAGGCCGCCAACCGGCGAGCTGTTCGCAAACGCCAGCAGCTCCGACAGCGGCCCCCGGGTCTCCAGGTTCACCACCACACTGGCCTTGGCCAGATCGGCAATCACCGCGTCGGCCTTGGTGATCTGCAGCGTGGGCGCACCGTCCATTGCGGCGCGAGCGCCCTGGACTTTCAGACTCTGGCGATCGATCACCAGTTCACCCGACAGGCGGGTCGCTGCCGGCCACGGCCGGGCATCGGCGGGCTGCAGGCTGCGCGGCACATATGCCAGTGTGGCGCCGGTGATCTGGGCTGTGACGAGGAACTCTCCCTGGCGCGCGTCGGGAAACGGCACATCCCACAGGTCGCCCTTGACCTTGAAGCGCACGTCGGCAGACGCGCCGGCCTGGACCGCGTCACGTACATACTGGCGCACCGGCGGCTCGAGTACCAGCGGCAGATAGCGATGGACCCGCGTCACATCGGCGCGGCCGAGCTTGCCCTGCATGTCCAGCAGACCCGGAAACCGGGAGCGGCTGCCCGAGCGGGCGGGGTCGCTGGTCTGCCACTGCAGGGACAGTTCGCCATCGGCATCGGCATTGTTGAACCGCAGCTTGGCCAGTTGTACCTGCAGCTTGTCACCCCGAACCTGCCACGCCAGATCGCCTGAGAGGTGTTTGAACGGGACCACCGTTTCTTCAAATATGCCGGGCAGGTCGATGCTGCCGTCGATCATGGCCAGCGACGCTTTTCCGCCCGACTCGTCGAACGAGAAATCGACCGTCACGCCCTGGATGCCGGGGGTCCCGATAGACTGCGTGCTGCCCGGCTTCCCGCCGCTGCTGTCTGGAAGCGCCTGCACGGCCAGTTCTTGCACCCGCCCTTCAGCCCGGTAGCTACTGTGCAGACCTGCGACATCCTGCCACTGCACGCGGATCGTATCGACCAGGCCACTGGGCCGATGGCGCTCCATCGCCCGGTGCAGTACGGCATCCAGCGGCAGGCGCGTGGCAATCCGCGCCAACGCTGCCAGTTCCAGCCGATCAGCCTGCAACTCGCCCGAGGGCTGCCGGGTGGCGGTGGCGAACCGCTGCGTGAGGTTGATATTGCCGCCCGGCCAGCGGATGCCGTCGTGCGTATCGAAGGCGAGGTCGCGGGTGACAAACTGCCGGAAATCGGTCGCGAAACGCGCACTGAGCCGGCCCGACAGCGTCGCCAGTTGCAGCGGTTCCAAGGCAGGGTCCAGCCGTACGGCGACACCGGCCAGTGCCAGGTCGGCAGTGGCCGCGATCACCTGGCCGCGTTGGATGTCGACCCACGCCCTGACCGCGCCATGTCCTTGATCGACATCGACGCCCGGATCGGCGTACCGCTTGAACTGCGCGACGTCGACGCGCGAAAAATCGGCATGGATTTGCCCTGCCCATTCCTTCCAACGCCCATTGCCCAGCGACAGGAACGGCTGCTCAAAACGCGCCATGGCCTGGAACCGGTCGCCCCACTGCGGTGGTGGTGTCGCGTCGAAACGCGCTTCATGCAGCCGGGAACGGTTGCGCAACACCACATTCACCTCGCGCAGCGCCAGTGGCGGCACGGCACGCATCTCGTCGGTCCAGACGATCGCGCCATTGCGAACGACGAACTCGGGCTGCGAGAAGATCCGGTCCAGCACCGCGTCATCCAGGGCCTGCGCATCTCCACGCGACAGATCGAGCCCGGCAACCCAGATCCGGCCGTCCGGTGAACGGCGCATACTGAGTACCGGTTGATCGACCAGGATCTGGTCGAACTGCAGGTTGAGCAGAGAACGCGGCGACAACGACACCAGCACCCGGGGCAGGCGCAGGGCCTCGCGCCCTTGCACATCATGCAGCCGCACATTGCCCAGTTCGAAAGCGGGCAGCAGGTTGGTCGAGTACGCAGTGATGGTTTCGATGCGCACCGCCATCCCCAGCAGGCGCGTCGCAGCAGCCTCCAGCTGCGGGCGCAGCTCGCCGATTCGCGGCACAATCACCAGATGCAGGGCGCCCCATGACGCAGCAAACAGCAACCACGCCAATAACAAAAGCGCCAGGCTCCATCGGGCTGCGAATGCCAGGCTTTTCAAAAGCCGGGATGGTATTGGTGCTGGCGTCTGTACATTCATCGTGCATGCGCGATCGATCCAGGAATTATGACCGTCAAGCTCGAAGAAGGTGACTGCGGCGTTGTCGCAGTGCAGCCGCATCCAGGCCCGGACGCCGTTGCGGCGCCCGACCTGGCCGTTTACTCCCGATTCGGTCAGCGGGTGCGGCGGCGCTATCAGGCGGAGCGGGCGTTGCTGGCCGATGGATTGCCCTCGCGCAACACGATTGGCGCCCTGGTCGATAGGCTGCTGGCCGGCAGCGCCGATCTGGGCTCCGGATTGCGCATTGCGCGTCAGGTCGTGCTCGAGCGGCTGATGATGCTGGACTGCAATGGTCTGGCGTCGGTGCCGCAGATCACGATGGTCATGACCGAACTGGCCGAGTTTGCGCTCGACGCCGCCGCCGCACATGTCTGGGTTCAGCTGGACGCGCAGCACGGCATGCCGATGGGCACCGACCACCAGCGGGCACAGCTGTGGATCATCGGCATGGGCAAGCTGGGTGCGCGCGAGCTCAATGTTTCCAGCGATATCGATCTGATCTACGTCTACGACCAGGACGGCGAGACCGTTGGCAATGCCGACGGGCGGGCCAGGATATCCAACCAGGAATACTTCGGCAAGGCGGTGCGCGCGCTGTACGCCATGATCGGTGACACCACAGAGCATGGGTTCGTATTTCGGGTCGACCTGGCCTTGCGGCCCAACGGCAATTCAGGCCCGCCGGCCGTCTCGCTTGGCGCGCTGGAGGAGTACTTCCATGTGCAGGGCCGCGAATGGGAGCGCTTTGCCTGGCTCAAGAGCCGGGTCGTGGCGCCTAGCCACTGCGTGGCCGGCGGGTCGGCCGGTCATCTGCGATCCGCAGTGTTGCCATTCGTGTTCCGGCGCTACCTGGACTACAACGTTTTCGATGCGCTGCGGATCTTGCACCGGCAAATTCGCGAACACGCGGCACGGCGCAGTGCCGGGCGACCGGAGCGTACCAACGATGTCAAGTTGTCGCGCGGCGGAATCCGCGAGATCGAGTTCATCGTGCAACTGCTGCAGGTGGTGCGGGGCGGGCAGTTCCCCGAATTGCGCACCCGCGCCACGATGGATGCCCTGCCGCGCCTGATGCGCGCCGGCCTGATGCCGCAACAGACGGTCGACGCGCTGTCGGCCGCCTACCTGTTCCTGCGCCAGGTGGAGCACCGCATCCAGTATCTGGACGATCAGCAGACGCATGTACTGCCGACCCGCGACGACGACCTCACCTGGATCGCCCGGGCCATGGGTCATGGCGCGACCGGGTCCTTCCTGGCCGAACTCGATCGGCATCGGGAGTTCGTGGCGCAGGAGTTCGATGCCCTGCTCGGCGGCGGTACGGATGATTGCAAGTCCTGCGGCAGCGCCAGCTCGGCAATGGCGTCGCCCTCGGGTTTCGAGGATTTTCTGGAGGGCCTGCCCGACGGATTGCGCCAACGCGTCGCCAGCTGGCGCCAAAACCCCCGCTTCCTGGGGTTGCGCGACGAATCGCGGATGCGCCTGTTTCGCCTGATCAGCCGCACCGCGACCTGGATCACCGAGACCACGGTCAGCGAGGAAGCAGGCCTGCGCCTGGCCGACTGGATCGAACCCCTGCTGCGCCGCGAGAGCTACCTGGCGCTGCTGCTGGAACGTCCCACGGTGCACCAACGCCTGTTGCGCCTGCTGGGCAATGCCAAATGGCCGGCCCGCTACTTGCTGCTGCACCCTGGCGTGATTGACGAACTGGCCAGCCGCGCCATGCTGGCCGAGCGCTTCCAGCCGGCCGAATTCGAGCAGGAACTCGGGCAGCGGCGCGGCGCGCTGCACATCACCGAAGAGGACGACGACGAAACCCTGCTCAACTTGTTGCGCCGGGCCCACCATGCCGAGGTTTTTCGCACGCTGGCACGCGACGTCGAGGGCGTGCTGACAGTCGAGCAGGTTGCCGACGATCTGAGCGCCCTGGCGCAATCCATCCTGCGCGTGACGGCCCGCTGGTGCTGGAGCCGGCTGAAGAATCGGCACCGCGAGCATGCGCAGCTGGCCATCATCGCCTACGGCAAGCTCGGCGGCCTGGAGCTGGGTTACGGCAGTGACCTGGACATTGTGTTTGTGTACGAAGACGACGACGAGCGTTCGGCCGAGGTTTATGCGACCTTTGTGCGCAAGCTGATCAACTGGCTGACCGTCAAGACCGGCGAGGGCGACCTGTACGAGATCGACACTGCGCTGCGACCCAATGGCAACTCCGGGCTTCTGGTCACGAGCTTCGAGGCGTTTGCCGCCTACCAGCAAAAACGCGGCAGCAACACCGCCTGGACCTGGGAGCACCAGGCCATGACACGGGCCCGGTTCGTGCTGGGTAATGACACCATGCGCGCACGCTTTGACGCCATCCGCCGCGGTGTCGTAACGGCGCCGCGCGTTGCCGACGATCTGCGTGCGGAGATCGTTGCGATGCGTGAGAAGGTCCGCTCCGCGCATCCGGTCAAGGAGGGCCGCTTCGACGTCAAGCATAGCCCCGGGGGCATGGTCGATGCGGAATTCGCCGTGCAGTACCTGGTGCTGTCCCAGGCCGCGCAGCATGAACCCCTGGTGGCCAACGTCGGCAATATTGCCCTGCTGCTTCGCGCACAGCAAGCGGGACTGTTGCCCGACGGCGTCGGTTCAGCCGCCGCGCAGGCTTACCGTGAACTGCGCAAGATGCAACATCATGCCCGGCTCAACGAGGAATCGACGCAGATGCCGGCGGGGCAGATGGACCAGCATCGCGATGCCGTGCTGGCATTATGGGCCGCGGTATTTGGCGCACCCGACCCCTGATGGCGTGGGCGCAACCGCCAAGCATCGCACCAAAAGACTGAAAAGCAGGGCTTTGCGGTCACACGCATGCAGATCGAGCAACAGGGGCACGGGTATGCTGTGCCCTCGGCGCCTTGCGCAGCCCGAGTTTCATCCATCGCCACCATGAACCTTGTACTAGTCACCCACGAGTCGATCATTATTGGCCAGCCACTGCCATTTTCGCTGCGCGACGAAACCGGCGCATTGCTGGCCCGCAAGGGCTTTGTGATCGTTACGCGCGATGATCTGGAGGCGGTCCGTGGACGCGGCAACGGCTTTTTTGTCGACGTGTCCGAGTCCGAACAACACCAGAAAGCCTTCGTCGGCAAATTGCATGAACTGGTGCGTGACGAACGCACGCTGGGCAAGATCGCCCAGGCCACGCTGACCACCCGCGAATTGACAGTGCCACGCAACCGCACGATGGGTGACGAACTCGATTGGCTCGACCTGCAGGTTCAGGGCAACCGATTGCTGCGCGAGCTCGACGGCGTGCATTTCGTCGACGCCTTGGAACGGCTGCAAACCCGGATCAGTCAGCAGGCGCGCCGCAATCCGGACGGCGCGCTGTTTGCGCTGTTCTATTTGGCGGCAAGCGAAATCCAGCTCTACAGCGCGACCCATTCAATGCTGGTGAGCGTGATGTGTGGATTGGCGGCGCGGGAGGTTCTGGGTTGGCCGCAGGACATGCAAGACAGCCTGGGCAAGGCCGCGCTGACCATGAATATGTCGATGACTGAAATGCAGGATCGGCTCGCGGCCCAGAACGACCCGCCGACCGCGGTGCAGCGCGAGTTGATCGAGCACCATGCCAGCCGCTCCGAAGGCCTGTTGCGTGGTTTCGGACTGCTGGACCCCGATTGCCTGGAAGCCGTGCGCGACCACCATGTGACCGGACCCGGCGCGCTGGCTCCGCGCACCCGCGGCCAGCGCCTGGCACGGTTGCTGCAAAGGGCCGACAAGTTCGCGGCGCACCTGTCGCCGCGGGCGTCGCGCCGGCCCGATACCGCCGTTGTGGCGATGCAGGCGATCTATCGCGACGAGTCAGGCGCGACCGACGAAGCCGGCGCCGCGCTGATCAAAGCGGTCGGCGTCTATTCGCCGGGAACCCTGGTGCGCCTGGCAAACCTGGAGATCGGCGTGGTAGTGCGACGCGGCGCCAACACGACGATGCCGCGGGTCGCGGTGCTGGTCAATCCGGAGGGGATTCCGACGGGTGAACATGCCGTGCGCGATACCAGCGCCCGCGAGTACCGTATCGTGGCCGGCGTCGGACCCGGCGAATGCAAGGTCAAGATTCAGCTAGACCGCATGCTGGCGCTGACCGCTGGGCCAACCACGTCAAACCGCGTCTGGTAGCGCGCGCAGGGCCAGCAGCTGCGCCTGTTCGCGGCTAAGCTCCTTGCGGTACCGGTTGAGCTCCTGCACGGTGCCAAAGCTGCGATTGAGCAGCAAGCTCAGATTGTGCAAGATGCGATCGACCACGCGCGTCTCCCAGCTCGCGTCGAACTTGATCTGATGGTCGAGCCAATGCTCCAGCCACAACGGGTCAGGAACCCGGCTTTGCACCGTGTCTTTCGGAAACAGTGATTTGTTCACATGCAGATTGGTCGGATGCATCGGCTGCGCATTGCGCCGCGCGCTGGCCATCAGCACGCCCACCTTGGCAAACGCGCTCTTGGCTTCCACACCAAAGCGCGAAATCGCCAGCTTCATATACTTGAGATAGGCGCCGCCATGACGCGCCTCGTCCTGGCTCAGCCGGGTGTAAATATGCTTGATGACCGGCTCGGAATGCCATTGGCTGGCCCGGCGGTACCAGTGGTTGAGCCGAACCTCGCCACAAAAATGCAGCATCAGGGTTTCCAGTGCCGGCGCCGGGTCGAACTCGAAACGCACATCGTGCAACTCGGCTTCCGTGGGCTGCATTTCGGGCCGGAACCGGCGCAGGTACTCCATCAATACCAGCGAGTGCTTCTGCTCTTCGAAAAACCAGATCGACATGAACGCCGAGAAGTCGCTGTCATGGCGGTTGTCGCGCAGGAACATCTCGGTCGCCGGTAACGCCGCCCATTCGGTGATGGCGTTCAACTTGATGGTCTTGGCCTGCTCATCGGACAACTTGTCGGCCTCAAAGCTGTCCCAGGGGATATCACGCGCCATATCCCAGCGCACCGCCTCCAGTTGTTTAAACAATTCGGGATACAGCATCGGGTCCTTCAGGTAGGAAGCATATCAACTCGCGGCAATTTTAGTGTGCGACCGGTGACAGCCGCTTCCTTCGGCGTTCGCCGAAAATTCGTCAGGCCGCAACCGCAGTGTGCGATGCTCGGCCCGGCATCCAACGGCCCGGGCTGGCGTCGCGAGGCAATGACCAAGTCGCAGCAAAGAAATAAAACCAACTGGTCAACAAATTACTATGTAGTCTATAATATTTCTTATGAGTTTCGAAAAAGCACCGAATGTCTGTCACACCTGGATCAACGCAGCCAGGAACTTGTGCGTCATGCCCGGAATCCATACCCCATGGGAGTTGCTGGAGCCTCCCACGCGTTTCCTGCTGCGAAGTCGCCTGAGCCTTGCACGGTCCGGCGTAATCCCGGGGTTGTTCTCCTCCTCCCCTTTGTTGACCTCGGGGCGCTTCGCGGCGGTTTTGTCTGCCCGCCGGGCCGCGAGCAGCCGCCGATGAAAGTGGCCATCGTCGGATCGGGCATCGCAGGCCTGGCCGCCGCGCATCGGCTGCGTGGCCAGGCGTCCATCACGATCTTTGAAGCCGCGGGCTACTTCGGCGGCCACTCCCACACCGTCGACATCGCGCTGCCGGTCGCGGGCCGCATGGTTGCGCATGGCGTGGACACCGGCTTTCTGGTGTTCAACGAGCGCACCTATCCCACACTGATCGCACTTTTTGCCGAACTGGACATTGAGACCTGCCGCTCGGACATGTCGTTTTCAGTCCAGACCACCGATCCGCAGAACGGCCAGCATCTGGAATGGGGCGGCAGCACGATCAGCAGCGTATTCGCGCAGCGGCGCAATCTCGTCAACCCGCGTTTTCTGCGCATGCTGCGCGACCTGGGTCGCTTCAATACACTGACGCAAGATATCGCGCGCGCAGGCAACGAGGCGCAACTGCAACAACCGCTGGGCGAGTTCTTGCGCCAGCATGGCTTTTGCGACGCCTTCTGCGACTGGTATTTCATGCCGATGGTGGCCTGCATCTGGAGTTGCCCAAAGGCGCAGATGCTGCAGTTCCCGGTGTCGACCATGATCCGTTTTTGCCACAACCATGGGCTCAACCAGGTGCGCAACCGGCCGCAATGGTGGACCGTACGGGGCGGCGCACGGCGCTATGTCGACAAAATTCTGTCCCAGGTGCACGACAAACGCCTGAATAGCCCGGTGCGTTTGATCCGGCGCCATGAACCGGGCGCCGGTGTGACCGTGAGCACCGACCACGGCAACGAACATTTTGACAAAGTCGTGCTCGCCACCCACAGCGACCAGGCGCTGGCCTTGCTGCCAGACGCCAGTGCGCAGGAGCGCGCCATCCTGGGCGCGATCCGTTATCACCCCAACCGGGCCGTGCTACACACGGACGCATCGGTTCTGCCGCGGCATTCGCGCGCCTGGGCAGCCTGGAACTACGAGTCTGCTATGGGGGCCGCTCAAGCCGCACCCGGCAGCCATGATCCGGTGTGCCTGCACTATCTGATCAACCGCCTGCAGCCATTGCCCTGGCAGCAACCGGTGATCGTGTCGCTCAATCCGGTGCGTGCTATCGCGCCCGAACACGTCATGGGCGAGTACCCCTATGCGCACCCGGTCTTCGACCACGCCGCAGTGGCGGCCCAGGCGCAGGTCTGGGCTCTGCAAGGCGTGCGCGACACTTTTTTCTGCGGCGCCTGGATGGGGTACGGATTCCATGAAGACGGGCTCAAGGCCGGTCTTATCGTGGCAAACCGGCTTCTGGCAACAGCCGGCATTGCGCGCTCCGAGCGCCAGACCGAGAAGGCGTTCGCGTGATGGCCGGCGCAATGGTGGGCACCGTGGCAACGCCAGCACTGGCGTCGGGTTGTGCCGTCGCGCTGCCCATGCTCGGATTCGGCGAGGTGCGCCACACCCGGCTGCGGCCGGCGCGCAATGCCTTTGCCTACCCCGGCTACTTCTTGATGCTGCCGATGCGTGCGATGCAGGATCCCGCGCATCTTGCGGCCCACAGCAGCCTGGCATGCAATCGCCGCGCCGCGCTGAGCTTCTTCGACGCCGACCACGGCGACGGCCGCCCGCCAGAGCGTGGCGGCGCAGTGGCGTGGCTGGACGAACTGCTGCGCCGCGAAGGCATCCTGGATGCCACTGGCGAGGTCTGGTTGCAATGTTACCCGCGGGTATGGGGCTATGCATTCAAGCCGGTCAGCTTCTGGTTCTGCCACCGGGCATCCGACAGCGCCGACGGCGCACTGCGCGCCATCGTGGTCGAGGTCAACAATACATTCGGCGAGCGGCATTGCTACCTGCTCGACAACCCACAGTGGGGCGCGCAGCTCACCGCGGCAAAACAATTCCATGTGTCGCCATTCCTGCGCGTCGAAGGCCATTACCGCTTCCGTTTCATGCGCATACGCAGAACGCAGGGCGAACGTTATGTGGCTCGCATCGACTACGAGGACGCCCAAGGCACGGTGTTGCAGACCAGCGTCAGCGGAACACTCGACCCGGTCACGCCGGCGACCTTGCGCAAGGCGTTGTGGCGCTATCCGGCGATGACGCTGGGTGTCATCAGCCGCATCCACCTGCAGGCTGCGCGGCTGTGGCTCAAGCGCGTGCGATTCGTGCCCAAGCCCGCTGCGCCCGGCGTCCCGGTCACCCGGCAAACCCCACCCCCTGTTTGAGTAATCCCACACCTTGGCCATGAACACCCATACCTTGTCCTGTTCCGCCCCTCTGCGCAATGCCCCGGCTGCCGCGCGCAGCGCTCTGCAGCTGCTCGCGCGCCTGCGCCACGGTACATTGACGGTGCAACTGCCCGATGGTTCGGTTCAGGTGTTTGGCGAATCAAACCAAACAGCCGGTGCACAGGCCGAGCACGCAGGGCGCTCGGCCACCAGTGCCATGATTACCCTGCGCAACTGGAACATATTCGCTGCGACGCTGCGATCCGGCGACATCGGATTTGCCGAGAGCTATATCGCCGGCGACTGGAGCACCCCCCATCTGACCGATCTGCTCACGCTGTTCATCCGCAACCGCAACGCGCTTGAAAACGTGATCTACGGCAGCTGGACCGGGCGCGCACTATACCGCGCCAGGCATTGGCTCAACCGGAACACCCGCACCAATAGCCAGAAGAACATTCACGCGCATTACGACCTGGGCAATGCGTTCTACCGCCTGTGGCTGGACGACACGATGAACTATTCGTCGGCCTGGTTCGATGGCGACCACGGCAAGTCCATGCGCGACGCGCAGAATGCCAAGGTGCGACGGGCGTTGCGCATGGCCAACGTGCAGTCGGGCGACCGGGTGCTGGAGATCGGATGTGGCTGGGGTGCGCTGGCGGAAATGGCATCGGCCGAGTTCGGCGCCAGCGTCACCGGTGTCACGCTCAGCACCGAGCAATTGGCATTTGCCCGCCAGCGCATGCAGGGCCTCGCATTGCGAAATGGCGCAGCCGCCGCAGCCGATTTGCGCTTGCAGGACTACCGCGACATCGACGACGGACCGTACGACGCAATCTGCTCCATCGAGATGGTCGAAGCAGTTGGTCGCGCCTACTGGCCCACCTATTTTCAGAGCGTCCACCGTCTGCTCAAGCCGGGTGGGCGGGCCTGCATCCAGAGCATCGTGATCGACGATACGCTGTTCGATCGGTATATCCGATCCAGTGATTTCATCCAGCAATACATCTTTCCCGGCGGCTGCCTGCCATGCCCGCGCGAATTCCGGCGCGAAGCCGCCGCCGCAGGCCTTAGCGTCGTCGACGAACTGGCATTCGGCCAGGACTACGCCGAAACGCTGCGGCGCTGGCGTCAGGATTTCCTGGCCAACCGCGACGCGATCGCCAGCCTCGGATTTGACGCCCGCTTCATGCGCATCTGGGAGTTCTACCTGGGCTACTGCGAGGCCGCTTTCGACATGGCCAACATCGACCTGGTGCAGTACACGCTGGTCCGGCGATGACGACAGCGCTGCACCGGCGACAGTGGATGGCGGCGGTTGCTGCCGGCTTGTGGCCGATCGGCGCGTCGGCGGACACGCCGCCCGAGGTGCGCAGCCTGATGCCGTCTGCCCTGCTGTCGGGCAGCACCCGCTTCAGCTATTGGGGTTTCGCGGTCTACGACGCCAGCCTGTGGATACAGCCCGGTTTCACGGCGCGCGACTATGAGCGCCACGCGCTGGCGCTGCAACTGCGGTATCTGCGTGACTTCACCAATGCCGAAATCACCGGTCGCTCGATCGACGAAATGGCGCGCCAGTCCAAGCCGACGCCCGAACGCCGGCAACAATGGCAGCAGTGGCTGGTCACGGCATTTCCGGATGTCAAGAAGGGCGACCGCATCACCGGCTTCCACCGACCGGGCGAGGGCGCGCTGTTCCTGACCAATGGCCGGCAGACGGGCATCGTTCCCGACCCGGAGTTTTCGCGCCTGTTCTTCGGCATCTGGCTGGCCGCCGGCACATCGGAGCCTGCATTGCGTCGGTCACTGCTGTCCGGGTCTTCATCATGAGCGCCCCCAACCCTGGCGTCGCCAGGCCCCCCGAGGGGGTGCCAGAAAACTTGGGAGCGGCCCGGCGTTTTCCTGTGAGCGCCCCCAACCCTGGTGTCGCCAGGCCCCCCGAGGGGGTGCCAGAAAACTTGGGAGCGGCCCGGCGTTTTCCTGTGACCGAGCACGCACCGATCACTACGCGCCAGGGGCTGCAGTACGGCGCACTCGGCCTGCCGCTGGCATTCGTCGCGCTGCCGCTGTATGTGATCTTGCCCAACCATTACGCCACCACCTTTGGCATGCCCTTGGCTACGTTGGGGCTGATCCTGCTGGGCGCACGATTGTTCGACGCGCTGATCGATCCGCTGATCGGCCGCTGGTGCGACCATCTGTTCGCGCGCTCGCCCTCGCAGGTGCTGGCCATGGGTGCGCTGGCCGCGTTGGTGCTGGCGGCCGGATTCGGCCTGCTGTTCTTTCCCATGACCCGCGATCCGCTCGGCCTGGCGGCGTGGGCCGGCGTGTTCCTGGTGCTGACCTACGCCGCCTACAGCGCGCTGAGCGTTGCCCACCAATCCTGGGGCGCCATGCTCGGCGGCGATGCGCCGCGGCGCAGCCGCATCGTGGCCTGGCGCGAGGGCCTGGCGCTGCTGGGTGTGGTCTTGGCATCGATGGCGCCGGCTCTGCTTGGCCTGCCGGCGACCTGGCTTCTGTTTTGCGCCTGCCTGGCAATCGGATGGTTCGCCTGGACACGCGCGCTGCGCCCCCGCACCAACCCGCAGCCACACCGGCGGGACATCTGGCAACCCATGCGCCACGCGGGCTTTCGTCGCCTGCTGGGTGTGTTCATGCTCAATGGCATTGCCAGTGCGATTCCGGCCACTTTGGTGCTGTTTTTTGTGCAGGACCGGCTGCAGGCTCCGCGCTCGCTGGAGCCCGCCTTCCTGGCTACCTATTTCGTCTGCGCCGCTGCGTCGCTGCCCTTGTGGCTGGTGCTGGTGGGCCGCATCGGACTGGTGCGCAGCTGGCAGTGCGGCATGCTGCTGGCGGTGGCCGCCTTCATCTGGGCCAGCACCCTGGGCAGTGGCGATACGCTGGCCTTCCTGCTGGTGTGTGCTGCGTCCGGCGTCGCATTGGGCACCGACCTGGCGCTACCCGGCGCCATCCTGGCCGGGCTGATCGCCGGGGCAGGCGACCGCGGCAGGGCCGAAGGCGCCTACTTCGGTTGGTGGAACTTCGCCACCAAACTCAACCTGGCGCTGGCCGCCGGCCTGGCCTTGCCGTTGCTGGCGCTGTTCGGCTACACACCCGGGGCGCGTGACGCGTCGGCTCTGGACGCCCTGACCATCGCCTATTGCCTGTTGCCCTGCCTGCTCAAGCTCGGCGCCGCCGCGCTGTTGCACCGGTACCACCGGCGATGGACCGCACAAGGAACATTGGCATGACCGTCTGCACGAATCAAACACCATCGATGGCACGCCGGCGCCATGCGCTGCGCACCGGGACTGCACTGATCGCCGCCGGCGCCCTGACGCTGGTCGGTTGCGCCGCAGCCGACATCCAGGATTACGCAGCCGAAAAGCCGGTGCTCGATTTGCGCAGCTACTTCGATGGAACCATCGATGGCTACGGCATCTTCACCGACCGCAGCGGCAAGGTGGTCAAGCGCTTCACCGTCGTGATCCGGTGCAGCTGGTCGGGTGACGATGGCGTGCTGGACGAGGATTTCCTGTATTCCGATGGCACACAACAAAAGCGCGTCTGGCGCCTCAAGCGTCTGCCCGACGGCCACTACACGGGACTGGCGGACGACGTGGTCGGCGCGGCCCGCGGTGTGGCGCGCGGCAATGCCCTGCGCTGGACCTACACCATGGCCTTGCCGGTCGACGGGCGGGTGATCCACGTGCAGTTTGACGACTGGATGTTCCTGATGGACGCGCGGGTGATGCTCAACAAGGCCGAGATGCGCAAGTTCGGCATTCGCCTGGGTGAGGTGACCCTGTCATTCACCAAGCGCTGAGGTCCGCCATGCCGACAGACCTGAAGAACCGCCGCCAACCGAGAGAGCCTTCCCGATGTCCCTGAATCCTGCCATCACCGACTGGCGCGGCAAGACCGTCTGGCTGGTCGGCGCCTCCACCGGCATCGGTCGGGCCACCGCCGCGCTGTTGCATGCGCGCGGTGCGCGGGTCATCGTGTCGGCCCGCAGCGCAGGCGCGCTGGACCAGTTTGTCGCGGAACATCCGGGCGCGCGGGCGCTGGCGTTCGATGTGACCGATCACGCCGCGGTGCGTGCGGCCATGCAACAGGTTCTGCAGGATGGCGATCTGGACGGCATGGTGTACTGCGCCGGCCACTACACCGCGATGGGTGCCGACGCCATCGACCTGGACGACATGTTGCGCCATGTGGACATCAACTACGCCGGCGCCCTGCGCATGCTCGATGCGGTACTGCCCCACCTGCTGCGCGCGCCGCGCCACGACCGATTCGTCAGTCTGGTGGGCAGCGTGGCGGGTTATCGCGGCTTGCCGCAAAGCCTGGCGTACGGCCCGACCAAGGCAGCGCTGATCAACCTGGCGCAGACGCTGTACCTGGACCTGCACGGCAAGGGCATCGGCGTGTCCATCATCAACCCCGGATTCGTGGAAACCCCGTTGACGGCGCAAAACACCTTTCCGATGCCGGCCTTGCTGACAGCCGAGCAGGCGGCGCAGGAAATCCTCAAGGGTTGGGCGCGCGGCGCATTCGAGATCCATTTCCCCAAGCGCTTCACGCTGTGGCTCAAGCTGCTGTCGCTGCTACCCTACCGCTTGTATTTCCTGTGTGTCGGCCAATTGACCCGCTCTGATTCCCATGCAGACCAACCCTATCGCGCCCAAGACCGCTGACATCGAGCGCGTGATTCGCGTATTCGAGTCCCTCACGGAGCGCTCTGTCGCCGATCTGGGCGCGCTCTACGCGCTTGATGCCCGGTTTGTCGATCCGTTCAATGCGGTGCGCGGCATTGATGCCATCGTGCAGGTCTTCCAGCACATGTATGCGACGCTGAACAATCCCCGATTCGTGGTGACCGGCTCCGTCGCGCAGGGTGACCAATGTTTTCTGCTATGGGATTTCCAGTTCCGCTTCCGCTCGTTTCGAAACTCGGTCGACCAGTGCATCGCAGGCACCAGCCATCTGCGGTTCGACGCCGAAGGCCGCATCACGCAGCACCATGACTACTGGGACGCGGCGCATGGCTTGTACCAGCAGATGCCACTGCTCGGTGGCCTGATGCGCTGGCTGCGCCGACGCGTCAACAGCTGACGCGCGCCGCGCCGCGCGGCACGAAGAGACGTGCTATCCCTCTTGGCGAAGCCAGGGCCGGGAGTGCTCAGGATGGCACGCTATCGACGAAGCTGGCGCGCAGCATCAGCTTGTCCTGCAACTTGACCAGGTTGCCGTGGTCGCTGCGCCAGGCAATCTGCGGGAAGCGGAAATCCAGGTAACCCAGTGCACACCCCACGGCGATGTCGGCCAGGCTCAGATGAATTCCGGCGCAGTAGGGTTTGTCGGCCAGTCCCTTGGCCATGGCCTTGAGGCTGGCCTGGATCTTGGCCAGTTGGCGATCGATCCATTCCTGGCTGCGTTGCGCCTTGCTGCGGCCATCCCAGGTCGCTTCCAGGCGGGCCAATATGGCTGCATCGAGCACGCCATCGGCCAGTGCTTCCCAGGTCTTGACTTCGGCCCGCTCACGCCCATTGGGCGGAATCAGCTTGCCCACCGGTGACAGGGTGTCCAGGTATTCGACGATTACGCGGGAATCGAACAAGGCCTCGCCGCCTTCCATGATCAGGCACGGCACCTTGCCCAGCGGGTTGGACTCGCCGATCCGGGACTCGGGTGACCAGACGTTGTCGGTCGCATACTGGTAATCCAGTTTCTTCTCCGCCATGGTGATGCGCACCTTGCGCACATAAGGGCTGGACGAGGATCCGATGAGTTTCATGGCTAAGCAATTCCGGGTGTGTGGGGCATTCTAGCCATCGGCCAGCCGCTGCGGTGCCGGCCGTTCAGGCCGCAGGGCGCACCTACAATCGCCGCATGAGCTTCTCCGCCGTTTCCGCCCTGTCGCCGCTGGATGGCCGGTATGCCGCCAAGCTGGCGCCGCTGCGACCCCTGATGAGCGAACTGGGCTATATGCGGCGCCGGGTGCAGGTCGAAATCGCCTGGTTCGTGCATTTGAGTGACGCCGGTTTTGCAGAGTTCAGACCGCTCAGTTCGGGAGCACGCACTTACTTGCTTAAGTTGGTGAAGAGTTTCGATGAAGCCGATGCGCAGGCGATCAAGGACATCGAAAAAACCACCAACCACGATGTGAAGGCAGTCGAGTACTGGCTCAAGGCCAAGTTCGAGTCGCGCACGGAACTGCAACGGGCCGGCGAATTCGTGCACTTTGCCTGTACCAGCGAGGACATCAACAACACCAGCCACGCGCTGCAGCTGCGCGCCGCGCGCAACACCGTGATCCTGCCGGCGCTGGACCGGCTGCTGCTCAAGCTGCGCGCGATGGCCGGCGCCTATGCCGATGTGCCGATGCTCAGCCGCACCCATGGCCAGAGCGCGAGCCCGACCACGGTGGGCAAGGAGATCGCCAACGTCGTGATGCGCCTGCAGACCGCCTGCGACCGCATCGCTGGCGTGCAGATCCTGGCCAAGATGAACGGTGCGGTGGGCAACTACAACGCGCACCTGTCGGCCTGGCCCGATTACGACTGGGAGGCGTTCAGCCGGCGCGTCATCGAGACGCCCGAGGCGACGGCCGAAACCGGTGTCCAGCCCTGGGGCCTGGGCCTGCATTTCCAGCCCTTCAGCATCCAGATCGAACCGCACGACTACATGGCCGAGTTGTTCGACGCCGTGGCCCGCGCCAACACCATCCTGATCGACTGGTCGCGCGATGTCTGGGGTTATGTCAGCCTGGGGTATTTCAAACAGAAACTGCGCGTTGGCGAAGTGGGCTCCAGCACCATGCCGCACAAAGTCAATCCGATCGATTTCGAGAATGCCGAGGGCAACCTGGGCCTGTCCAACGCCTTGCTGCGCCACCTGAGTGAGAAGCTGCCGATCAGCCGCTGGCAACGCGATCTGACCGACTCCACCGTGCTGCGCAACATGGGTGTGGCCCTGGGCTACGCCTTGCTGGCCTACGAGTCGCTGGCGGCCGGCCTGGGCAAGCTCGAAATCAACAAACCGGCGATAGCCGCCGACCTGGATGCGTCCTGGGAGGTGCTGGCCGAACCGGTCCAGACCGTGATGCGGCGTTACGGTCTGCCACAGCCCTATGAACAACTCAAGAATTTCACCCGCGGCGCGCCCATGACGCGCGATCTGATGCAGGGCTTCATTGCCAAGCTGGAGATTGCGCAATCCGAAAAAGACCGGCTGCTGGCCATGACCCCGGCCAGTTACACCGGCATGGCGGCCGAACTGGCGCGCCGCGCCTGAGCCCCGAACGCATCCGATGGCGCTCAAGTCCACCGTGTTCCGGGCGAACCTGCAAATTGCCGACATCGACCACAACTACTACGCCGACCATGCGCTGACGCTGGCGCGTCACCCCAGCGAAACCGATGAACGCATGATGGTGCGACTGGTCGCGCTTGCGCTGCACGCACACACGCTGCAGTCGGTCTGCAACGGCGACGGCACGCTGGCCTTCGGCGCCGGCCTGTCCGACCCGGATGAGCCCGACGTCTGGCTGCGCGATTTCACCGGCCAGACCCGGCTCTGGATCGAGGTCGGCCAACCCGAAGACAAGCCCCTGCTCAAGGCCTGTGGCAAGGCTGATGCGGTGGTGCTCTATTGCTTCAACCATGCCGCGGAAATCTGGTGGCGCGGGATCGAGAACAAGCTATCACGGCCACGCAATTTGAGCGTATTTCGGATAGCAAGTGAAGCGGCGCAAGGTTTGCAGGTGCTGGCCCAACGCAGCATGCAGCTGCAGGCCACGATCCAGGACGGCAGCCTGATGCTGGGCGACGCGCAGCAGCAACTCGACATCACGCCGCTGCGCTGGAAATAACGCGCTCGCGGTCAACCCCGCTGGCGTTCGGCCGCACGCTCGGCATACCGATTGAAGCGCCAGGCAGTCCCTTCATGGCTGATGCGCCGCCAGGTCGCGCGTTTCTCCACCGGGCGCATGTCGGTCCAATGCTGCACCTCCTCGAAACTGCGTCCGCAGCCCTTGCAGATGGCATCCCCCTGGCTGGTGGAGCAGATCGCGATACAAGGCGTATCGGGCGTGCTCTCGTACCAGACCAGCCAGGCCGCGAACGCCGGGCGCGGAAATGAGAACTCGTCGGCCAGCGACTCGTGGTGGTAGACCATCAACGCATACACCTCGGCCAGTGCCCGTACCTCCGGCGCCAGCGTGATGCCATCGGGTGACGGCTTCTTGTGGCGCCAATAGTTGATGGCCGATTCGATGTCGGTGATGTGGATGCCGGTCATGGGATGGAAGTGTGAGCCCGCATCTTGCCATGGCGCGTGCACCGGGCCGGCGCGGTGGTATGCTGGCCGGCCATGAAACTGATCGTCAATTGGCTGCTCAGCGCAGCCGCCTTGCTGGCCCTTACCTACTTCTACAGCGGCGTCGCCGTCAGCAGCTTCGCCAGCGCCCTGATCGCGGCCTTCGTCATCGGGCTGTTCAACACCATCGTGCGTCCGATTTTGGTCATCCTCACGTTGCCGGTCACGTTCGTGACGCTGGGCTTGTTCCTGTTCGTCATCAATGCGCTGATGTTCTGGGCCGCTTCCGGTGTGCTCGACGGTTTTTCCGTCAACGGTTTTGGTGCTGCCCTGATCGGCTCGTTGATCTACTCGCTGTCAGGGGTGTTGATCGAATCAGCGCTCGAGCGCCTGTTCCCGAAGAAGTAATTGCACCTGACGGGTCCGGGTGTCGATGATCGACGCCTCGATGTGGTCCGTTGCGCCCGCGCTGCGTGCCATGCCCTGGGCCGCCTTGAAACGGTCCACCGCCGCGGCATAGTCCAGCAACGCCACCTGCGCTTCCGCCTCGGCACGGATCGATCGCAGCACCTGCCCCTGCGCGGCGTTGGCACGGCCCAGCATCTGCCAGGCGCCCGCGTCACGCGGATGCATGGCCAGCCACGACTGCAATGCGCCGGCCGCCTCTTTGGCGCGTCCCTGGCGAACCGACAACTGCGACATCATGAGCAATTCGGCACGGCCCGATGGCTCGAACGCGCTCGCCGGTTGTCCGGACAAAAGCGCCAGTTCGGTGTCCAGTAACCGGGCCAGCCGGCGTGCCGGCCCATCGCCATCAACGAGGGCGTTCAAGCGCACCATCAAGCCCATTGCCGCATCGAAATCACGCATCTGGGCCGCCGCCAGTGCACCCGCGTAAAGGGTTCCCGCCTGCTGGGCGGACGGCTGCTCGACCAGTTTTGGTGCCCGCGCCTGGGCCAGGCTGTCACGCAGCGCATCGATGGCCGGGTTGGACAACACCCTGGCCCGGGCACTGACCATCGCATGGTCGATTGCTACTGCCAATGCAACGCCGCCATGCGCCGCCAGTGGCAAACGGCCCTGTACATCGGCAATGCGCTCGGATGTCAGCGGATGGCTGCGCAGGTACGGAAACGCGCCGTTGTCGCTCAGCCGAGAAGCCGCCTGCAGCTTCTCGAACATGGATGCGAAGCCTTGCGGCGCAAAACCGGCGTCCGCCATGATGCCAAAACCGACCCGATCGGCTTCACGCTCCATGTCGCGCGAAAAATTGAGCTGGTTCTGTATTGCCAGTGCCTGGCCGCCGGCCAACAGCGCATTGGCCGCGTCGCTGTTCTTGGACGCCGCCAACGCGCTGAGGATCATGGCCCCGATGACCCAGGGCGTCTGGGCATTTTGCTTGGTCGTCAAACGTGAAATATGGCGTTGCGTCACATGGCTGAGTTCATGCGCCAGCACCGAGGCCAACTCATCGCGACTGCCGACCACCGCGATCAGGCCCAGATGCAGGCCCAGATAGCCGCCCGGCAGCGCGAATGCATTGACGCTACGGTCCTTGCCCATCATGATCTGCCAGGCGAATCGCTGCTGCAGTTCGTCCGACATCTCGCCCCGGGCGTAGGCGGCCTTGAGCAGCGGCTGCCAGATGGCGTCGACATATTCGGCCAGGACCGGATCGTCGATGTAGTCAGGGTCGCGAAATATCTCGCGCGCGATCTTGTCCCCCAGGCGACGCTCGGCGCTGGCAGTCAGCTCGCTGCCGTCGCCCATAACCGGCAGCTGGCTCGCATGCGTGCGGCCCGCCGGAGGCGCCGGGCTGGAGCCGGTCTGGTTCTGCGCCAATACGCCAGACACCGCCGATGCAACCAGCATCAGGCCGACCAGCGCCTGGCGCAGCAGCGCGACAAAAACACGGCCGGCGTGCGTGACACGAATCGACGTTGTTGGCATGGACGTATGATGCAGTACGCAGGTCAATGGTTCGTCAACGAGGGGTATCCAATTGCTTCCGCCGGTCCACCTGCAGCTGCGCAACCTTCCCCGCGCATATCAAAACCAGCATGACCACCCTGACCCATTTTGACGCACATGGCCAAGCCCATATGGTCGACGTCGCCACCAAGGCCAGCACACACCGCATCGCGGTTGCCGGCGGACGCATCGACATGCACGCCGCGACACTGGCCATCATCGAGTCCGGAACTGCCAAAAAGGGCGATGTGCTGGGCATCGCCCGCATCGCCGGCATCCAGGCGGCCAAGAAAACCAGCGACCTGATCCCGCTGTGCCACCCGCTGTCCCTGACCCGGGTGGCGATCGAATTCGAGACCGTCTTGGCCGATGCAACCCATCCGGCCAACATCATCTGCCGTGCCACCGTGGAAACGGTGGGACCGACCGGCGTCGAGATGGAAGCCCTCGCGGCGGTTCAGGTCGCGTTGCTCACCATCTACGACATGTGCAAGTCGGTGGACCGCGGCATGACGATGTCGGACATCAAGCTGCTGCAAAAGCATGGCGGGCAATCGGGCAGTTTCATCGCGGGCTGATGCGGCCACGGGCGCCAGCGCCCATGCTTCAGCGGTCGATCGCCGGCAGGGAGGCTTGGGTTGCGCTCCAGCGCGCGTATTCGAGCGGATACGCATGGCGGTACCGCAGCATGTAGTACGCGGCTTCGTCCCTGCGCCCCAGCGCCAGCGCGCTCTCGATCAGCTTCTGAACCACCCGGGCCTCCGGTGAAAAATGCAGCAGTGCGTGCGCCATCGGGTTCAGGTTCGACGCGTTGTCGGCAGTGACATTGGACAGCGTCAGTTCTGCGAACCGGACCTGGTTGCGAAACAGCCAGGATTGCTGGATCTGTTCCAGCGTGTTGTCGCGATACGACGCGGCGCGCTGGTCTGGCGCGCGGTAGATCTGGCTGACACGCCAGTAATCCCAGCCGGCATAAGCCAATGCCGCGAGTATCGATGCTGCCGCAACGGATATCCATGGCGCGGCAGTACGCCTTCGCTGCGTCGCGCGGTGCGCACACGCGGGGCGCGCGCCGTCGCGGTCATCGATTGTGCCGGTCTGCCACAACATCCATAGTGCCAGCAGCGCCGCCAGTTGGAACGGCCCGTACCATAGCGGGTACTCCAGCATGCTGTGCAGCCCTATCAGGGCCAGTACCACCCAGGCCAGTTGTCGCAGCGCAGCGGTTTCGCGCCACGGCCTGGCTCGCCACAGCAACCACGACACCACGGCCAACACCAGCACGGCGACGGGCAGGCCCAACTCCACCGCCAATTGCAGTGGCAGGTTGTGTGCGTTGTCCAGGATGTCGCAAAATCGCGCACCAGGGTGCAGGGTGGTGAAGTGCGCATAGTCCAGTTCGCCCCAACCCCAGCCAGCCCAGGGTTTCAGGGCGATCAGGTACTGCACGTTGCTCCATAGCAGCAGTCGGCTTTGGCAGCCTTCCGCAGCCCCGGTCAGGCGCGCAAACATGCCCTGGGCCGAAGGATCCAGCCCTGCCAGCACGGGCAACGCCAGCGCAGCCCCACCATAGACAGCGATCGAGACCAGCAGCAAGGTTCGGATCCGCCGATCGCGCAGCCTGCCGTACAGTGCCGCCAGGCATACGATTGCGGCAAGCTGCAGCATCCCGGTGCGTGACGACGAAGCGGCGTTGCCGCCAGCCAACAGCGCCGCCAGCACGATCGGCCAGGCACGGCGCAACGCCTGTAGCAAGTCGCTTGCCTGATCCACGACCTGTGTCCGCGCATCGGCCGAACGGTCAGCCCACAACACGCAGACCAGGCCGATGTTGGTCAATGTGGCGAACTGGTTGCGTTGCCGAAGATTCGCAAACGCTTCGCCCGTCGGGGTCTGGCTGATCCACGGCCGCAATTCTGCTGAAAACCCGAAATACTGGATCAGGGCAATCCCTGTGCTGACCAGCGCCGCCAACAGCCAGGCGCTGGTCGTGGCCTGTGACAGGCGGTCCGACGGTTCGGATCGGCCATCGCCAGGCCAGTTAAGCCAGAGCAGGAGCACGCCGCAGGCCCAGGAAAACAACAATGGCACCGTTGCGGGGCTCGGCCCGGGCGCAAAGGGCATCAGCCAAGGCATGGCAACCAACAACACGGACAGATAGAAGTATCGCTGTGGGGGCATGGCGTGGCGATTGTTGCCGATCAGGCGCGCCGGCCCGATCCGCGGCGCCCGCGTACCGACGACGCCCAGCCCGCGATCAGAGCGACCGAGCGACGTGGGCAACGCGCTTGCGCTGCCAGCCTGCGCAGGTCGCGCTTCACCACGCAACGGCGGCGACCAGCGGATCGCGCTTTGCCTGGTCGGTCCAGGATCGACGGATCGCGTCGCAGTATGGCTTCGGGCTCACTGCACACAACTTGCGCAGCCAGGTCGCCGCCGCGGCGGGTTCGCCATTCCAGGCCAGCGCTATCGCATACTTGTGGATCGACGCCACGCTCGGGTACAACAGCACGGTATTGCGCATCCGGTTCATGTCGGCGTGGGACATGTTTTTCGACGGTTCGAAGCGGGAGATCCAGATCAGATCGGCCAGTTGGTCCAGCACCAGCACCGGCGGCACCTCACGCGGTTCGTTGGTTCGGATATTCGACCATTCGAATCGCAGCAACTGATAGGCGGCCTCGATGCGCAGATAGTCCCGTACCACGGCCGCCAGCATCAGCGTCGCCACGAGCCACAGGGTCACGCCCAGCCACCGTGGCGCCCGGCGCGCAACCACAGCGCCCTGGCGCGCCTCCAGTGCACCGGCCAGCAAACCGACGGGCAACAGGAAATAGGCGTGGTGTAGTGGAAGCTCCAGCATCGCATGGTTGCCCATCATCAGCAGCAGCAGGGCGCCCACCACTGCCGGCGCGTCGTCGACCGCGTGCGCGCGGCGCCAACACCAGACCAGCAAGAGCCCGACAACGCACAGACCCAGCACGATGCCGCACCACAGCAACAGATCGAGCAACAGGTTGTGCGAATGCGAGAACAACACGAACAGCGCCGGATGCTCTGTGGCGACCTGCAAATGGGCCGACGGCAGCTGATTCCAGCCGTAACCGAACCAAGGGCGCTGCATCGCTGCGTCGACGAACAACGGCCAGGCCCGCAGCCGCATGTCACCGCTCATGCGCGTCTGCAAGTCCGGGAATCCGTCCGCGGAAGTCAGCATCAAGGCCGACGCCAAATGCGGAATGGCCACGACCCACAGCGCAAAGCACAGCGCAAGGCCGCTGATGACCCAGGGCGCAGACCGATGCGGCCACAAGCGCCGCCAGTACCAGGCACCGGCCGTGATAAGCGCCAATCCAATCCAGGCCGTTCTCGACGCGGTCAATGCAACACCGAACAACAGGAAGGTGGCCGCCACTGCCGCAACCCAAGGTCTGAGCTGGCCGCGCACATAGCCCCAACCCAACGCCAGGCAGCCCCACAGCAGGAAGCTGCCGAGCTGGTTGGGTTGGCCAAAGTTGGCGAACGGGCGGCCAAAGCCATCGCCCATCAACCAGAGATCGAACCAGCCGAGCTGCAGCCATTGGTGCAGTTGCAGCCCGACCGACAGAACGGCCGCTGTTCCGACCGCCAGAAACACGCCGTCGCCCGCCTGACCTGGGCTCGATGCCTCCCAACGATGTCCGATCAGCAGGGCCAAGGCCAATCCCAGCAGAAAGGCCGATGTGGTCCAGGCCGTGCCGACCTGGCGCACCAGCCCGAACTGGAACTGCAGCCAGGGCATCGCCGCCAGGACCAGCACCACGATCACGCTCCATGAAACCTGCCGGTCCTGCCGCGTGGCCCACAGCACGAACGCCGCCATCGTCAACATGACCACCGCCGCCCAGGTTTCCATGTGGAAGGTCGGCCAGGGCAGATAGTGGTTGGGCAGCAGCCAGCTCCAGGACAACGCCGCTGACCAGACAACGAGCCAGAACCGACCCACCAGACGCGTAGATGTCAACCGATCATCTCCTGAGAAAACGCCGGGCCGCTCCCAAGTTTTCTGGCACCCCCTCGGGGGGTCTGGCAAAGCCAGGGCTGGGGGCGCTCCTGAGAAAACGCCGGGCCGCTCCCAAGTTTTCTGGCACCCCCTCGGGGGGCCTGGCAAAGCCAGGGCTGGGGGCGCTCATAAATCCCTAGATTGAACCGGCGCCCGGACAGCTTTGGCGGCAGTTGGCATCGGCACCAGAAAAAAGGCCCCCGAAGATGGGGGCCTTGGCAGGTTGGCAGATGACTGCCAACAATCGCTTACTTGCAGCTGGCCGGCAGATATTTCGATTGCATGGTCGCGGTGATGCTCGCACTGTCGGCAGCGACGGCAGCACGGCAGACCCACGTCACCTGGCCATTGGGGGTGAACGTACCCGCGAACGCAACACCGGCACCCAACAGTTTGGGTTCGCCTTGAGCCGAACCGTTAGCGACGGCAACCACCACACCCGTTTGGGTGGTCAGGTTCGCATAGGCAACACCGGTAACGTACCTGGAGACCTGGCTATCAACGGTGACACTGGCCGTGCTGGGCATCGCCGAATTGACCTGAGCGGCCTCGGCAACCGAGGTTTTTGCCGAAGAGCCGGCCAGGATGACCTCGGACACTTTGGCACGGACCGTGTAGTCCTGATACGCCGGCAGGGCCACAGCGGCCAGAATACCGATGATCGCAACAACGATCATCAACTCGATCAGGGTAAAGCCCTTTTGCATGGAACGCTTCATCTGGAAAACTCCTTGGGTTGTAAAAACTGGCGCGACGCTAACTCGGCATATCTTCATGAGCATGATCTGTGCCAGGTATTGCGTCGACGTTTTATCCATTTTTCACAGCGTTTTTCGGATCAGATGTCGCCAAACTATTATTGCGACGACATTGACTCATCCGACATGACATTAAAGGCAGGACATTTTTGTCACTTGATGCAAACCGACCTGACCATTTTGATATCGGTGAGGCCCATCATGATTTTTTCCATGCCATCCATCTTGAGCGTGCGCATGCCGCCTTCGACCGCCTGGGCAAACAGCTCGGCCACCCGGGCGCGCTCCTGAATGAGCTTTTTCACGCCGTCGTCGGCCACCAGCAATTCATGCAGGCCGATCCGGCCCTTGTAGCCGGTGCCACCACACTTGTCGCACCCGACCGCGCGGTAAAACTTGAGCTGTCCGCCCTGGCCATACGTCTGCACCCAGCCGTTGACCAGCTTTTGCATCTCGCCCGCATGATCGGTCTGCCAGGCCTTGGAGTGGCGCAACTCCTCTGCGTATTCGATCGCGAATAGCCGCAGTTCGTCGGCGTCGGGCACATAGGCATCCTTGCAGTCGCACAGCTTTTTGGCCAGTCGTTGCGCCAATATCCCCAACAGCGCGTCGGCAAAGTTGAACGGGTCCATGCCCATGTCCATCAACCGGGTGATGGATTCCGGCGCCGAGTTGGTGTGCAGGGTCGAGAAAACCAGGTGGCCGGTCAGCGACGCTTCGACGCCCATCGACACGGTTTCCTTGTCGCGCGACTCGCCCACCATGATGATGTCCGGGTCGGCGCGCAGGAACGCCCGCATGATCAGCGCAAAGTCGATGCCTGCCTTCTTGTTGATCTGTACCTGGCGCAGGCCCTTTTGCGTGATCTCGACAGGGTCCTCCGCGGTCCAGATCTTGGTGTCAGGCGTGTTCAGGAACTTCAGGATCGAGTGCAGCGTGGAGGTTTTGCCGGAACCGGTCGGGCCGCAGACATAGAACAACCCGTAGGGTTTGGTGACGGTCTTCTCCAGACGCGCCTTGTTGTGGGGCGTCAGGCCGAGTTTCTCCAGTGGAATGGGCTCGCCGGCGGCCAGGATCCGCATCACCACGTCTTCGACGCCGCCGGTGGACGGAATGGTGGCAACCCGCAATTCGATGTCCAGCGGTCCGTACTTCTTGAACTTGATCTTGCCGTCCTGCGGCTTGCGCCGCTCGGATATGTCCAGGTCGCACATGATCTTGAGCCGGGTGACCATGGCTTGGCGGAAATGCGCCGGCACCTCGATATAGGGCTGGAGCGTGCCATCGATGCGAAACCGGATGCCGGTCTTGAGCTTGCCCGGCATCGGCTCGATATGGATGTCCGACACTTTTTGATGGTACGCGTCGATGATCACCTTGTTGACAAACTTGACCAGTTCGTTGTCGGCAGCAGCCGACTCCAGCGAGTCTTCGTTGCTGCCGTCGTCGATCGGGCCACCATCCATATCGGCCAGCAACTGGTCGATCGAGCCGCCTTCATTGCCCGCGCCATACAGTTGCGCCAGCGTTTCCTGGAATTCGGTCAGCGTGGTCACGCGGTAGGCAAACTTGCTGATGCGGGGGAAAACCTGCGGCACGACGCGCGCGCCCCGCACCGCTTCCGGATCCACGCACATGATGACCAGTCCGTCGGGCGACTCCTCAAGGGGAATCCAGCCCTGCTCCCCGATGAACTCGCGCTTGAGCGGGCCATGCAGCGCCTCGGAGCGAATCCGCCCCGCGTTGAACGGCTCGTAGGGAACGCCGAAAAAACGAGAAAGCGACGACCCGATTTGCGCTGGCTTGACCTTGAACTTGGCCATGAGTACATGCTCAACCGCCTTGCCGTCGCTGCGGGCATCCGCCAGGCATTGCTCCAACTCCGCCGACGAGATGACGCCATCGGCGACCACGCCATCGAACTTGGTCGCCCTGTGGCGGGCCGCATCACTGGCCTTTTGCATGCGCTGGCGAATCGCGGTGGCCAGTGTCTTGCACAACTGTGCCACGCCTTCGACCTCGAGCGCACCAAAAGTCTGGTCGCTCTTGTTGTTGATGATTTGCAAGACGCCATGCAGCACCTCGCCATCCAGGATGGGCGCGACCAGCATCTGGCGGGTCCGGTAGCCCGAGCGCTTGTCGACCTCCTTGAGGAAGGTCAGCGCGGGATGGATCTGCTTGAGGGCATCGTCATCGTAGACATCCGCCAGGTTGAGTTGCTGCTGGCTGAAAGCCACATACCCGGCCAGGCTCTGGGGTGAAATCGGCAACTTGAGGTCGCGGCTGCTGTTGAGTCCGGTCTTGACCTTGGACACGATCGCTGTTTGGTCTTCATTGACGGCATACAGGGTCAGGCGATCCGCGTTGAGCAGCTTGCAGATGTCCTGGCTGGTGTCCAGCATGATCTGGTCCAGGTTTTCGGTATCGTGGATCCGCGCTGTCACATGGTGCAGCTGCTTGTAGAACAAGGCCTCGAAAGTGATGCCGCGTTTTTCCGGTGGCAGTTTCTGGCTTTCAAAAAAAGCCTGCTCCGACGAACGCTCTCCCTGCGCGGGCTTCAGGACGGCACTCATCGACCCGCTCCGCAAAAACGCCCGGCGGCGCTGTCTACTGACATAACCGACCGCTGGATCACAAGTCGAACTCCTGGCCGGCCCGCAGCCAACGGATGTCATGGGTCACGTTAGGTCCCGAAATGGACGTTTCGTCGAATTTCTGGATTTCTGCCATGATGAGGTCGGTTTCCGCCGGCTTGGTGTGGGTGATGTAGATCGGGTAGCGGTGGTCGTTGCGAATGTTGTCCAGCTCATCGGCCAGCACGCATGGCGACAGATGCAGGCTGATCCTGGCCAGGTCCTTCTCTCGGTTGCTGAACGCGGTTTCGATCACCAGCATCGCTACATTGAGTTGGTTGATGCGCTCCCAGAACGCAGGATTGCGCTCGGTGTCGCCCGAGAAAACCCAGCAACCGCTGCCATCCGTCACAGCATACCCCACCGCGGGCACCGTGTGAACCGCTGGCAGCACTTCGATCAGCTTGCGGTTGATCTGCAGTGTCTGGCCGGTCTCGATCTCGTGGAAGGTGATGAAGGGGGCATCCGGGGTCGGGATCCGGCTGAAATCGGGCCATATCACATCATTGAAGATGTGCGTCTTGAGCGCCTTGATGGTTCCAGCCAGGGCATGGATCTTGAGGGGCTGCTGGCGCCGTGCGGCAACGGCATCCACCATCAAAGGCAGCGCCGCCACGTGGTCCAGATGGGAATGGGTCAGGAACACATGGTCGATGCGACGCATTTCCTCAAGCGTAAGGTCGCCAACCCCCGTACCCGCATCGATCAGGATGTCACTGTCGATCAGAAAAGACGTGGTCCGGCAGTCCTTGGCGATGGCGCCGGAACAGCCCAACACACGCACTTTCATGGCGGCCCTTATTTCGTTTCGAAATTTGTCGCACCGTCCCATTCAAGATCAAATGGAAGCAGCCGCATGGAGGCTACACGGTCAGAGTACAGGTGGTAAAGGTATTTTTTGGCATTCATGCGCAGCAAATTCATCATCAGCACATCGCATTGCTCCCAGTCCTGCGACCGGTACGCTTTCAAGAACGAAGCCCATGTCTTGAGTTCCGACTCGGTCTCGGCACCGATGCGATTGGCCGGCGCCACCGGCCAGAAGATCGCCACTGCCTGATCCTTGCCCTTGACCCGGACCCGGTCCAACTCCTGCCAGCCAAACGCCGGCGCCAGCTTGCGCGCGGACTCGCTGACCACGGTGTCCACGCCATAGACCTTGGACAAGCCTTCGAGCCGCGAACCCAGGTTCACCGCGTCACCAATGACGGTGTAGCTCCTGCGGATATTGGAGCCCATGTCGCCCACGCACATATTACCGGTGTTGACTCCAATGCCAATGCCGATTTCCGGTATGCCCTTGGCTCGGTGCTCCTCATTGATGCCCCGCACCGCACTGGCCATTTCCATCGCCGATTTCACTGCCAGGTGCGCATGCTCCGCGGTTTCAACCGGGGCCCCCCAAAAGGCCATCACGCAGTCGCCCATGTACTTGTCGATGGTGCCGCGGTTGGCGCGGATGATGCCGGTCAGCCGGGTGAACACACCGTTGAGCAGAGCCTGCAACTGGATCGGCTCCATTTGCTCGGACATCTTGGTGAAACCCCGCATGTCGCAGAACATCACCGTCATTTCCCGGTTGGTTGCCGTCATGCTGTAGCTGTCCGGATCCTTGACCATTTCGTCCACCAGCTCAGGCGGAACATAGGTTCCAAACAGATGCGCCAGTTCGCGCTTGGAGCGGCTTTCGACAAAATAGCCATAACTCATGTTGAGCGCAAATGCCGTGACGGCCATCACCATCGCCCCCGCCAGCGGCAACACCAGGCCCGCACCCAGATACAGCCAGATGTTGAGCGCTGCGACCGCCGCTATTACCAGCACGCTCAGGATCACGGCCCGGGTCGCGGTAACCAGCGGCAAGGCGAACGCCAGAATCAAGCCCGAGAAAAGCAGCACCACCACTTCGTAACCTACCGCGTAGTCCGGCTTGACCAGCGTCTTGCCATCGAGCAGGCCTGAAATGACATTGGCATGGGCTTCGACCCCCGGATAGACCTCGCTGACCGGGGTCACCCGCAAATCCTGCAGGCCCGGCGCTGTCGTACCGACCAGCACGATCTTGTCCTTGAGCGTCTCGGGCGGGATGGCCTTGGACAACACATCCGCTGCCGATACGTACGTGAACGATCCGCCTTTGGGACCGCCAAATCCGCGAAACGGAATCAGCGCGGAGACCTGCTCATCGACCGGAATGGCCAGCACCTTGCCGCCGAGCTTGAGTTGGATGCTCTCCAAGCCCTGGTAACTGCGCGCCAGCATGCGTTCCTTGGGAAAACCAGGCGAGACCGTCGGCAAGCCGGCCAGCAAACGGAACATCGCCAAGGAGAGCGACTCGTAGTAAGCGCCCTTGTAGTCCGCGATCAGCGGCAGCGAACGGACAACGCCATCGCCTTCGGGTATCGGGTTGAAATGGCCCGCGATGGGTGCAGCCTTGGCGATCGCAGCAATATTGGAGCCAAACCCGTTCCAGGTCGTGAACTTGATCGGCCGACCCTGTAGCGCAGCCTTGTCCATCACCGGCGCGGGCAATACTCCCGACGTAAAGCCATCGCGGTCACCCGTCAGGTAATAGCCAAGGACAACCGGCCGTCCTTGCAGTGATCTGGCAAACATTGCGTCGTAGTCCAGGGACGGCTGCAATTGACGGACCTTTTCGGCAAACCCTGCCTGGTCGCGCAGTTCGCGCTGCGCCAACTCGGTCAAGCGCTTCAGGCCGGAGCTCTCGTCCGGCTCCGCGAACACAATGTCGAACCCCAGCAGCGCGACCTTCTGACGCTCAAAAAGCTCGTTCGTCAGGTCAGCGAGTCGATTGCGTCCCCAAGGCCAGCGCCCAATCTGGGCCAGGCTCTTTTCGTCGATATCGATGATGACAACACGCTCGTCCAGCGTGCGCGGCATGGTGGCGCGCAAACGGGAGTCATAGATGATGTTGTCCAGCCGCTCCAGCACACCGAGCCGGACACCGCCCGAGGCATGCAGCAGCGCAAATACCAGCGGCAGCAGCGTGACAAGGATGCGAGGCCAGTGCTTGACGAGCGCTCGCATCGCAGCCTTACCAAACTGGCTTGAAAGCTGCCACGGAAATCAGCAACCGGCCTGGCAAATCAGCTTTGAACGAATTGCATCTGCGTCCCGGCCAGTTCGATAAGGTCGCCATTCTTCAGCGACACGGGATCGGTACCGATCGGTGCGCCATTGAGCGACGGATTGCCAGCCCCTTCGACATGATGCACGACAAAACCATGCTGTCGCTTGGTGATGGCTGCCACGGCCACGCCCGGCTTGCCGATCGTGGTCACAACCTTGGTCAATGGAACCTCTCGGCCTGATGCCGCACCGGACAATACCTTGATGGAGGCTTGTACCGCCACCCCGCTGGCCGCAAGGCTGGGAGCGGCAGCCGCAGGCCGCACGCCCATGCCGCCGGAAACCGATGCGGGTCCACCGGATACACCCGGAGCCGCCATGCCGCCCGCCCCCGACTTGACCATCATCGTCTTCTCGAAACCGTCACTCGCTGGTTCGCCGACGAACTTTATCTTGTATTTGCCAACTTCTACAGTGTCGCCATTTTGCAACTGCTGCTTCTTGGCCGCCTTGCCGTTGACATAGGTTCCATTGGTGCTGTTGAGGTCTTCGATGAAGACGTCGCTGCCCGCCATCTGGAACACCGCATGTTCGCCACTGATTGCAAGATTGTCGATCACTACATCGTTGTACGGCCGCCTGCCCAAGGTAGTCCGGTCCTTCGTCAACTGGACTTCCTTGATGACAACGCCATCGATCGATACGATCATTTTCGGCATGACCGACTCCTATTTCCGTGACAGATTTTCATATTACACATGAGATACCTATTTTCCCAACAGCCTGGAGATCAGGCCACGCTTCTCCGTCACAGGCTCCGCCTGGACCAGCAATACCGAAATATTGTCGCGCCCGCCATGCTCGTTGGCGACCGCAACCAGGATGTCTGCTTTCTGGTCCATCGGCACCGGCCCCCCGAGGATACTGGCAATTTCGGCATCGTCAACCATGTCGGACAGGCCGTCTGAACACAAAAGATAGCAGTCTCCCGCTTCCACCTGATGTTCGTTGATCTCGAGCATGACCGCATCTTCCACGCCCAACGCCCGCGTCACGAGGTTCTTGATCGACGAACCGGCCGCCTGCTCCGGGGTGATCAGGCCGGCGTCGATTTGCTCCTGCAACAGGGAATGGTCCTTCGTGATCTGGCTCAACGCGCCAGCGCGCAGCCGATAGCAGCGCGAATCGCCGATATGCCCAAGAACCAGCGTCGAGGCATGAAATACGCCGACAACCAGTGTCGTGCCCATACCGGAATACTGGGGATTGGAGCCGGACGCATTGAAAATAGAGCGATTGGCGTTGTCCACGCAGATCTCGAGCGCACGCCGGATCTCCTTGACTTTGGCATTTTTTCCCGTTTCGGCCAGCCAGCGCGCCATCTCCGACTTGATGAATGCCGTCGCCATGCCGCTGGCGATTTCACCCGCGTTATAGCCCCCCATGCCATCGGCCAGCACACCAAACTGGGACACCTCGTCGACCACCACCGCGTCTTCGTTGTTGTCCCTGGCCCGGCCTGGATCGGTTCGAGAGTGAAACGTGTAATGCATCATGGTGTCGAGTCAGATTTCGACATCCGGCACCGTGGGACTGGGAGGTCCCGGTTTTTCATCGGCCTTTGCGTGGTGCACAGCCGTTTTCTCGAAGGCGTCATTCCGACCACCGGCCGGATTCGCATGGTGGACCGCCGTCTTCTGGAACGCGTCGTCCTGCCGGCCGCCTGAGGGGGCATGGTAGACGGCGGTCTTTTGGAACGCGTCGTCCTGTTGCGGCGCGGCGCGCGTGTTGTGCACCACGGTTTTCTCGAACTGCGCCGATGCCGCCACAGCGGCTGTGGCGATGACCGCCGTTTTTTCATGCCTTGGCGCAGCCGCGGCCACCGTGCCCTGGGTCCGTCCGCTGGAAACGGAAAGGGCCTGGGTGCCGCCACCCAGTTCGGCCAGTACCCCGCGCAGGTCGTTGGCGAACTGCTCACCATCCTGGTACCGCGTTTCTGGTCGCTTGCTCATCGACAAAGCGACCAGGTTGGACAGGCTTTCGGGTAGTTCACCGCGATTGGTACGAACATCAGGCGCCTCTTCGTTGGCGATCTTGTACATGAGCTCAGCCATGGAGTCGCCGCGGAACGGCAAGACGCCGGACAACATCTGGAACAGCATGACACCCAATGAATAGAGGTCTGATCGACCGTCCACCTTTTTGCCGGCCAGTTGTTCGGGGGACATGAAGCTGGGCGTACCGAGCACCAGGCCCGTCTTGGTCTTGCTCGAGTCAGTGATGCGCGCTATGCCGAAGTCGGTGACCTTCACCGTGTCGGTGTCATGCTCATACATGATGTTGGCGGGCTTGATGTCGCGGTGCACCACGTTTTGCTTGTGCGCATAGGCAAGCGCCTCTGCGACACGCGCGACAATCGACAGCACCCGCGGGACCGGCAACAGGTTGCCGGCCTTGCAGTAGTCCAGCAGGTCCTTGCCCTTGAGGAACTCCATGGCGATATAGGCCAGGTCGTGTTCCTCGCCAGCATCGAAGATGGTGACGATATTTTGGTGCTGCAGTCGCCCGGCCGTTTCGGCTTCGCGGAAGAAGCGTTCGCGCGCATCGACCAGGTCGTCGCCCGAGAACTCCTGGCTCAGTGCCATGGTCTTGATGGCCACGACGCGGCCGATCTTCGGGTCCTTGCCCAGGTACACCACACCCATGGCGCCCTTGCCCAGCTCCTTGTCGACCTGGTAGCGACCCAGCATCGGCTTCTCGACCGAGCCACCGTCGAGCAGCATGGTGCCGCCAGGGTGGGAACCGCCACCACCCAGCATCACGGTCTCGGACAGATTCTTGGCCCGGTTGAGCTTGGCTTGCAGATCCTTGTAGTCCTTGTCGAACGTCGCCATATGCTGATAGACCGCTTCCGCCTTGTTGAACTGGCGCTTGCGTTCGAAATCGAGTGCCAGACTGTACAGGTTGCCCATCACCGCATCGCCGAACGGAACCCGGCGAAAGCGGTCGAACGCCGCATCAAGCTGGCCTTGGCCCTGTAACGCCAGACCCATCATGCGGTTGGTTTCAGCGGACTCCTCGTCGGATTTGAGCTTGCCGGCCTCCGTGACGAGGAAGCGTTTGGTCGTGAGTGCCAGATGCCCGATCGCAAGAAGCATGGCCGGCAGGACCAGCTTGATCCACATGGCGCTACCCGACAACAACCCGAACTCGGTACCCAGCAATGCCACAAACAGGACCAGCGTCACGATGGCCGCGGTGCCCGCCGACAATTTGGGCAACACCGCGACGATATAGGCCGCCACCAGCAGGAAGACCGCCAGCGTCGCCCAGACACCCCAACTGGGCTGGACGATGAAGTGCTCACCCAGAATGCTGGATGTGATGTGCGCAATGGTTTCGGCAGGCGACAGTCCCGCACTGCCTGGCACCGGAAACTGCACGCCCACGCCAGCCGCCGTGGCGCCGACGATGACGATCTTGTCGGCATACTTGGTCGCCGGGATTTTTCCGGTCAGCACATCGTAAAACGAGTCGACCGCGAACGCCGGACGACCATCGCGCGCCTTGTAGAACTGCGGCAGCATCAGGGCGCCTTCGTCGGTCTTGACGCGCAATTTGCCGATCTGCACCGATTCGCCCATATTGAGCTTGATGTCCCCGGGTCCGAGGTTCAGGCTCTTGACGGCCGCCAGCAATGCCATCGAGGGCACCGCGTTGCCGTAATAGTTCACCAGCAGCGGCTCCTGACGCACCGAGCCGTCCACATCCTGGATCTGGTTCAGGTGGGCGACGCCGGCCGCGGCCGCGCCGATCTCCTCAATGGGCACCTGGCCGCTGATCGCCGCAATACCAAAACCTTCCTGCGCCTTGATCGCGCTCTTGAGCACAAAACCAGGCAGCGGCTTGTCCGGATTGCCCTGCGGCTCGCCCAACAGGAACACCGATGGCACCAATACATTGCCGGCGCTTTTCATGCTGGCCGCCAGCACCGCGTCCGTGTCCAGCGCCTTTTCGGCCTCGGCGATCACCTTGCCCAGTTCACCCTTGCTCGCGTCCGGACCCGAGCCCAGCAGGGACTTCATCTTGCGGATGTAACTCAGGCCGCGGTCCACCTGGGGTTCGATGAAAAATACCGTCTCGACAATGGTCTTGGCCTTCGCCGCCGCGAGCTGGTCGATCAGCTTGGCATGGATATCACGCGACCATGGCCAGCGCCCGATATTGGCAATGCTCTGGTCGTCAATGGCGATGATGGCGATGCGGTCGGATGGCAAGCGGGAGGTGCTGGTACTGCCAAAGTCATAGAACCTGCGCTCCAGGGTGCCGATCAGGTCGGTGATCTGGTTCAGCAGCAATACCGCAATGACAATTGCGACCCCTGCAAACCAATCGGCGCGCCAGAACTGAGCATTTTTCGAAGATGATTTTGTTGCCACGTTCCAACCCACCCGATTAATTGGTTCGACTTTGCACGGCGCACAGGAGCCGGAAATGGCCCCCGTCGCCCACATCCCCGATGCGAGGAGACTACGTTAGCAGACCACGTCGTTGCAGACAAGAGACATGTTAACGCCCGCTTGTCGTTTTTTTGCACTGCCACCGGCCGCAATACGCGACCCCGTGGAACGTTCTGTGCGACCTTCGCAAACGCTGTCAGCCCGCCGGCCTGGATCGGGCACGCAACACCAGCCCCGCAACATACACCAATAGCGCACCGGCAATACCCATGCCATAGTTCCAGACAGTTGCCTGCGGCAACCAGTCACGCACGGCCGGGTCGGTGTGGGCCATGGTCCCGGCAATCCATCCGAGCAACATTCCGCCCACGGTAATGATGATCGGAAACCGGTCCATCAATTTGAGCACCATCTGGCTGCCCCAGATGATGATGGGAACGCTGACCAGCAGACCAAATATCACCAGCGGCAACTGGTGCTTTTCGCCGGCGCCGGTAGCGGCGCCCGCGATGGCAATCACGTTGTCAACGCTCATCACCAGGTCGGCGACGATTACCGTCTTGACTGCCGACCACAGGCGGTCACTGCCCTGAATGCTCGCGTGTTCATCCTCGTCCTGCGGCGCCAGCAGCTTGACGCCGATCCAGACCAGCAGTACGGCGCCGACCAGTTTCAGGTACGGCACCGCCAACAGCGTCAACGCAAAGGCGATCAGGACCACGCGCAAGATGATGGCGCCGGCAGTGCCCCACAATATCCCCTTGGTGCGCTGCTCGGGCGGCAACTTGCGGCAGGCCAGCGCAATGACGACTGCATTGTCGCCACCAAGCAGTATGTCGATCATGATGATCTGACCGACGGCAATCCAGAAATGGGCGGTGAGAAATTCTTCCACGATAGACCTTCTATTCCCCGCTAGTCAGCCTATCAACGCGCCCATGTGGAAGGCGGCTTTGGCGGCCGGACTGTTGACGCAACGCGCCAGAACAAAAACCGAATTACAAGACAGACTTGAGCAGTTTGCCCATTTCGGAGGGATTGCGGGTGATCTTGAAACCGGATTCCTCCATGATGGCCAACTTGGCATTGGCGGTATCGTCGCCGCCGGAGATCAGCGCGCCGGCATGGCCCATGCGCTTGCCGGCCGGCGCAGTCACGCCTGCGATGAACCCGACCACCGGCTTTTTCATGTTGGCTTTGCACCAGCGCGCGGCCTCGGCTTCGTCGGGGCCGCCGATCTCGCCGATCATGATCACCGCGTCGGTGTCCGGGTCGTCGTTGAATGCCTGCATCACGTCGATGTGCTTCAGACCATTGATCGGGTCGCCGCCGATACCGACCGCGCTGGACTGGCCCAACCCGATGTTGGTCAACTGCGCAACGGCTTCATAGGTCAAGGTGCCGGAGCGCGACACCACGCCGATGCGCCCCTTGCGGTGGATATGCCCGGGCATGATGCCGATCTTGATTTCTTCCGGCGTGATCAAGCCAGGGCAGTTCGGCCCCAGCAACAGGGTGTTCTTGCCGCCGGCCGCGACCCGGGCGCGCATCTTGTTGCGCACTTCGAGCATGTCACGCACCGGGATGCCCTCGGTGATGCAGATCGCCAGGTCCAGTTCGGCTTCAACCGCTTCCCATATTGCCGCGGCGGCGCCGGCGGGCGGCACGTAGATCACGGAGACGGTGGCGCCGGTCTTGGCCGCGGCGTCCTTGACGGAGCCAAAAATAGGGATACCGAAAATCGACTCACCGGCCTTCTTGGGGTGCACACCGGCCACGAAGCAGTTCTTGCCGTTCGCGTATTCCTGGCATTTCTCGGTATGGAACTGCCCGGTCTTGCCGGTGATGCCCTGCGTGATGACCTTGGTGTCTTTGTTGATCAGAATGCTCACTGGAACTCCTTGACCTTGGGTTGCGCGGCCGCCAACTGCCAGCCTGGTGTCGCGCGCCCGGGATTCTCGATGGTTGACCGGTTAGGGAACTACTTGACTGCCGCGACGACTTTTTCAGCCGCCTCAGCCATCGTGTCGGCACTGATGATCGGCAGCCCCGACTCGGCCAGCATCTTCTTGCCCAATTGTTCGTTGGTGCCCTTCATGCGCACCACCAGGGGTACGCTGAGGTTGGTGGCTCGGCAAGCGGTGATGATGCCGGTGGCAATCGTGTCGCATTTCATGATGCCGCCGAAGATGTTGACCAGGATCGCCTTCACCTTGTCGTTCTTGAGCATGATCTTGAAGGCTTCGGTGACCTTCTCCGGCGTCGCTCCACCACCCACGTCCAGGAAGTTGGCCGGCTCGGCGCCATACAGCTTGATGGTGTCCATGGTGGCCATCGCAAGCCCGGCGCCGTTGACCAGACAGCCGATCGTGCCGTCCAGGCTGATGTAGGCCAGGTCGAATTTGCTGGCCTCGACCTCGGCCGGGTCCTCCTCGTCCAGGTCGCGGTAGGCGACGATCTCCTGTTGCCGAAACAGCGCGTTGGAGTCGAAGTTGAACTTGGCATCGAGCGCCTTGATGCCACCGCCGCCTTCCAGGATCAACGGGTTGATCTCGACGAGCGACGCGTCGGTGTCCATGTAGCACTGATAGAGTTTTTGCAATACGTCGACGCACTGGGCGACAGAACCTGGCGGCACGCCCATGCCGGCGGCCAGTTCCTTGGCCTGTGCCTCGGTGAGGCCGACGGCCGGATCGACAAACACCTTGAGGATTTTCTCGGGCGTGTCATGGGCCACCTGCTCGATGTCCATGCCGCCCTCGGATGACGCCATCAGCGCCACCCTCTGGGAGCCGCGGTCGGTCACCACCGAAACATAATATTCCTTCAAGATGTCGGCGCCATCTTCGATCAGCAGGCGCCGCACCTTCTGGCCCAGGGGACCGGTCTGGTGGGTGACCAGCTGCATGCCCAGAATCTCTGCGGCCAGCGCCTTGACTTCGTCGATGGAACGCGCCAGCTTGACACCGCCGCCCTTGCCGCGCCCGCCCGCGTGAATCTGGGCCTTGACCACCCATACCGGGCCACCGAGCTTTTGCGCTGCCTCGACCGCCTCCTGGACCGTGAAAGCCGCGATGCCACGCGGTACCGGCACTCCGAACTTGCGCAAGATTTCCTTGCCTTGGTACTCGTGAATCTTCATGAGGTTTCTCTCGGGATAGGAACAAACCCACGGCGCTGGCAGACATGGACGGCAGCCAGCCCAACGGGGACACCGAAGCCGCCAAATGTATCATGCTGCAATGCGGCAAATCCTTTGGCTGCCGCGTATCGGCAGGCAGCAGGCTTGCACCGTCCGCAGGAAATCGAGAAAGGGGCCCGTGATGGCGAAAGTGTTCATTGATGGCGAAGCCGGCACCACCGGGTTGCAGATTCGCGACCGGCTGCAGTTGCACGATGGCGTGGAGATGGTCCGCATTGCGCCGGAACTGCGCAAGGACGCCGCCGCCAAACGCGAGCTGATGGCGCAGGTCGACATGGTGATCCTGTGCCTGCATGACGACGCCGCGCGCGACTCGGTGGCGATGATCGACGCCATGGTGCAGGAAACCGGCACGCCGGGCCCACGCATCATCGATGCCTCCACCGCGCACCGTACCGCCCCGCACTGGGTATTCGGTTTTCCAGAGCTGGCTGCCGGCCAGCGGGCTGCGGTTGCCGCCGCGCGCCGGGTCAGCAACCCGGGTTGTTATGCCACCGGCGCCATCGCGCTGATCCGGCCCCTGATCGACGCTGGCCTGATACCGGTCGACTATCCGCTGTGCCTGCCCTCGGTCACCGGATATTCAGGCGGCGGTCGCACGATGATCGAAGCGTACGAAAGCGGAGCGGCGCCCGCGTTCGAGGTTTATGGCCTGGGCTTGAAGCACAAGCATGTGCCCGAAATCATGCGCCACTCCGGCTTGCAGCGCCGTCCCTTGTTCATTCCGGCGGTCGGCAGTTTCCGGCAGGGGATGCTGGTCCAGCTGCCACTGCACCTGGACACCCTGCCGGGCAAACCGGGCGCCGCCGACTTGCACGATGCGCTGGCCAAACACTATGCCGGCAGCGAATGGGTGACGGTCGAGCCTGCCACCGATGACGGCAAGCTGGATGCGCTGGCTCTGGTGGACACCGACAAGATGGAACTGCGGGTATTTGGCAACGATGCCGGCAAGGACGGTTTCAGCCACGCGGTGCTGATCGCGCGTCTGGACAACCTGGGCAAGGGCGCCAGCGGCGCGGCGGTGCAAAACCTCAAGTTGATGCTGGGGCTGTAGGCGGCAGATCGCAGCCGCTGGCATCCGCTATCGGACCCCAGCCAAGCCAGCGCTGCGGTAACGGCTCAATCGGGCGCCGGCTCGTCCCGAATTTCGTCGGCACCGGCGACCACGCGGTGTATGGTGTCGCCGGCAAATCCCCTGGAGGCCAGAAATCGCATCTGGCGCGCCCGCTCGGTGGCGTCTGGCGGCATAGCAGGGCCCGGCACGCCGGCCGCGGGGCGATTGCCAAATTTCTTGCGCCAGACCTGGCGTGCGCGTTCGACTTCGGACACTTTCAAGGCGGCCAGCGCATCACGGGCGACTTCCCCGGTGATGCCCTTGTGCTGGAGTTCTTGCCGGATCCGGGCCACGCCCAGCTTGCCCGACCGCTGGTGCACGACAGAATCGATGACGCGCTGCTCGTCGATGAATCCTTTTGCCTGCAATTCGTCGAGCACCCTGCACAGTTGCCCGGGTTCGGCTTCGTAGCGTTGCAGTTTGCGTTCGAGTTCCTGCCGCGAGTGCTCGCGTGTTGCCAACTGGCGTAACACGCGGCCTTTGAGCGCCCCCAGCCCTGGCTTGGCCAGGCCCCCCGAGGGGGTGCCAGAAAACTTGGGAGCGGCCCGGCGGTTTCTTGTGAGGGACGGAGGTGGAAACGGCATGTTGGGTCCGGGTACGAATGCGGGCATAGCCGACTTGCCAGGCCCGCATCGGGATGGCGTAGGCCTGTCCGGCGCGCGGGACGTCGATCGTCAGTCGGCTTTCTTGCCGCCGCCCTTGGCCTTGGCAGCCGCGCTGTCGGCTCTATCGGGCAGCAGCGGAATACCCAGCGACTCACGCACCTTGTTTTCGATTTCGCGCGAAAGTTCCGGGTTCTCGCGCAGGAACTCGCGCGCGTTGTCGCGCCCCTGGCCGATTTTTTCACCGTTGTAGGCGTACCAGGCGCCCGACTTGTCGAGAATCTGCGCGTTCACGCCCATGTCGATGATCTCGCCATGGCGGCTGATGCCCTCGCCGAACAGGATGTCGAACTCGGCGGTCTTGAACGGTGACGCCACCTTGTTCTTGACCACCTTGACCTTGGTTTCGTTACCGATGGCCTCGTCGCCCTTCTTGATCGTGCCGGTGCGGCGGATGTCGAGCCGCACCGAGGCGTAGAACTTCAGTGCATTGCCGCCGGTGGTGGTTTCGGGGCTGCCGAACATGACGCCGATCTTCATGCGGATCTGGTTGATGAAGATCACCATGCAATTGGTCTTCTTGATATGGGCGGTGAGCTTGCGCAGCGCCTGGCTCATCAGCCGGGCCTGCAGGCCGGGCAAGGAGTCGCCCATTTCGCCTTCGAGCTCGGCCTTGGGCGTGAGCGCGGCGACCGAGTCGATGACGATCAGGTCGACCGCGCCGGAGCGCACCAGCGAGTCGACAATCTCCAGCGCCTGTTCGCCGGTGTCGGGCTGGCTGATCAGCAGGTCCTGCAGATTGACCCCCAACTTCTGCGCGTACTGGATGTCCAGCGCATGTTCGGCGTCAACAAAGGCGCACTGGCCACCGGTCTTCTGCATCTCGGCGATCGCCTGCAGTGTCAAGGTGGTCTTGCCCGATGACTCCGGGCCGTAGATCTCGATCACCCGGCCGCGTGGCAGGCCGCCGACGCCCAGCGCAATATCGAGCCCCAGCGAGCCGGTCGAGACGACCTGGATATCTTCGATCACCTCGCCTTCGCCCAGGCGCATGATGGTGCCCTTGCCGAACTGCTTTTCGATCTGGGCCAAGGCCACTTGCAGGGCTTTGGCTTTTTCGCTGTTGGCGGGGGAGAGGTTCTTGACTGCGGCGTCCATGACAATATCCTTTTAAAACAATGGCTTGGGTTGAATTTGCATCTGGTTTTAACAACAGGCTGGATGCTTGAACAGTAGTTTAAACGGGTTAGTCATATTTTGGTAAGTCATTTTTTAGTCAATTTGATTTACGATTTATCCAATGACCACATTCCATGCCGATGCCGCCTGGCGCCACACCCACCTGGGCCGCCTGGCCGAGCTGGCCCGCCAGCGATTCGACACCCGGGTGCTCGCACTGATGGCCCACAACGACGAACTGACGCTGTCACTGTCGCATCTTGCCGCCCGGGGCAAGCTCGGCGCATCCCACATTCAGATCACGCGTCACCTCGCACCCGCCGGCTGCCGGCTGACCGAACTTGCACTCCTGGCAGGCATCACCAAGCAGGCGATGGGCAAACTGGTCGACCAGTGCGCCGCCTGGGGTCTGGTCGAACGGCGGTCCGATCCGCGCGATGCGCGGGCGATCCAGATCGCCTTCACAAAGGTGGGCCTGCAGTGGCTGGCGGCCTACCGGCAAGCGGTCGAGTACGCCGAATCGGAGTTCCGGCAAGCCGTCGGCAACGAGGTGGCGACGATCGTGCACCTGGGACTGGAGGCCTACATCACATGACGGCGGTGCCGGCCACCGCCATGCGGTCCGCCCAGCTCCGGTTACGCGTCAGCCGGGGTGGCGCCTAGAATCATCGGCAGTAAGAAGCGGATCGGGAACAGATCGCGGCACGACCCGCAGGAGGACATCCATGCGCATCTTGATCGCCGAAGACGATAGCGTGCTGGCCGACGGCCTGTTGCGCGCACTACGCGGCACCGGCGCCGCGGTGGACCATGTTGCCACCGGCAGCGAAGCGGACGCCGCGTTGAGGACCAACAAGGAATTCGACCTGCTGATCCTGGATCTGGGGCTGCCCAAACTGCACGGCCTGGACGTGCTGCGCAAGCTGCGCGCCCGCGGCTCGAACCTGCCGGTACTGATCCTCACTGCGGCCGACAGCGTCGAGGAGCGCGTCAAGGGACTGGACTACGGCGCAGACGACTACATGGCCAAGCCGTTCAGCCTGCAGGAGCTGGAAGCCCGGGTGCGCGCCCTGCTGCGCCGGCGCATGGGCGGCGCTAGCGACCAAATTCGCCATGGCCCGCTGGTCTTTGACCAGGCCGGAAGGGTGGCGATGATCGACGGTCAGATGATCGACCTGTCGGCGCGCGAACTGGGCTTGCTTGAGGTGCTGCTGCAGCGCGCCGGTCGCATGGTCAGCAAGGACCAGCTGGTGGAGCGCCTGTGCGAATGGGGCGACGAGGTCAGCAACAACGCGATCGAGGTCTATGTACATCGGTTGCGCAAGAAGATCGAAAAGGGCCCGATCCGGATCGCCACGGTGCGTGGCCTGGGCTATTGCCTCAAGCTGCTGCCCGACGAGTCGGCACAGGCCCAGGCGAGCCCGACGACGACGCCGTGAAGCTATTCCAGCGCGAGCAGCGTTCGCTGTTTGGCGAAATCCTGGACTGGATGCTGACGCCACTGCTGCTGCTGTGGCCGATCAGCCTGGTCCTTACCTGGTTCGTGGCCCAGAGCGCCGCCGGCAAGCCGTTTGACGAGGCGCTGGAGATCAATGTCGGCGAGCTCGCCGCACTGGTCCATGTAAAAAAGGGTCATGTCGAATTTGCGCTGACGATGCCCGCGCGCACGCTGTTGCGTGCCACTGCACCGGTAACCGTCTACTACCAGGTGCTGGGCGCGCGTGGCGAGTTCATCAACGGTGAGCGCAATCTGCCATTGCCACCGTTGGACGAGCAACCGTTCTATGGCCAGGTGCGTTTGCGCGACGACTTCTATTTGGGCGACGACATTCGGGTGGCCTACAAATGGCTGGAGGTCGAACTGCCAATGGCCCGCCCGGTCCTGGTGCAGGTGGCCGAAACGCTGGACAAGCGCGCGCTGCTGGCCACCGAGATCGTCAAGGGTGTGATGCTGCAGCAGTTCGTCATCCTGCCATTGGCGGTGTTGCTGGTATGGCTCGGGCTGGCCTATGCGATCAAACCACTGAACCAGCTCGAGGAGCGCATCCGCGCCCGCAAGCCGGACGACCTCAGCCCCCTGGACGACCGTTCGGTGCCGCAGGAGGTCGCCCCGCTGGTGTCGTCGGTCAACGATCTGCTGCAACGCCTCACCAAGTCGATCGAGTACCAGAAGCGCTTCCTGGCTGACGCCGCGCACCAGCTCAAGACACCGCTGGCCGGCCTGCGCATGCAGGCCGATCTGGCCCAGCGCGAGGGCGTGAGCGCCGAAGAGTTCAAGCTCTCGCTGCGCCAGATCGGCAATGCCAGCGTGCGCGCGACGCATACCGTGAACCAGTTGCTCGCGCTGGCCCGCGCGGAAGGCAGCAGCTCGGCCATGGATCTCCAGGACTGCGACCTGGCTGCGCTGACCGTGGCCGTGGTGCAGGACTGCCTGCCGCGCGCCATTGAAAAGGCCATCGACCTGGGTTATGAAGGCGAGGCCCCTGGCGCCAAGGGCGTGACATTCGATGGCAATCCAACGCTGCTGGCCGAGTTGATCCGCAACCTGTTGGTCAACGCAATCAACTACACCCCGTCCAGCCCGGAACACCCTGGCATGGTCACGGCGCGGGTGCTGGCCGACCCGTTTGGCAAGGTCGTGTTGCTGCAGGTCGAAGACTCCGGCCCGGGCATTGCGCAGGCAGAGCGCGAAATGGTGTTCAAACCGTTCTACCGCGTATTGGGCAGCGGCGTCGATGGTTCCGGCCTGGGACTGCGGATCGTGCAGGAAATCGCCCAATTGCACCACGCCAGCGTGAGCATCGAAGATGGTGACTCTCGCAAGGATCCGCCGGGTTGCCGCTTTGTCGTTCGGTTTGACACCTCTGCGGGTCCGGCAGACTCCAGCGGCGCCGGGTAAGACTTCGGTAAGTCGGTGGTCGTAAGGTATTGCACGCCAGGCGAAGGCGCCACAACGGGGATTGGCGTTGACACCGGCAGCGCGCTGCTACACGATCGACCAGGAGGCGGCACATGCACAAGACACCAGGCAACCAACGGCTTCTAGCACTGTTCTTTGCCGCGCTGATGGCACTGAACTATCCGCTGCTGTCGTTGTGGAGTCCTCAGATGACGGTCTTTGGTCTGCCGCTGTTTCCGACCGCGCTATTTGGTCTGTGGGCGATCCTGATCGCGGTCCTGGCCGCCGTGCTGGAAAGCGCAGGAGACTGACTCGGACACGCGGGCGAGCCACAGCATGTTGTCTGCCACCCTCGTTGTCGGCGCTTCGTTCGCCTACCTGCTGTTGCTGTTTGCCGTGGCCAGCATCGGCGACCGACGCGCCGCACAAGGGCGTTCCGTGATCGGCAATGCCTGGGTCTACGCTCTGTCGATGGCGGTGTACTGCACCGCCTGGACCTACTTTGGCAGCGTCGGGCGCGCGGCCACCGCCGGCATCTGGTTCCTGCCGATCTACCTGGGGCCGACGTTGGCCATGGTGCTGGCCTGGATGGTCGTGCGCAAGATGCTGCGCATCGCCAAGAGTTACCGCATCACCTCGATCGCCGACTTCATTGGCAGCCGATACGGCAAGAGTCCGATGCTGGCCGGTCTGGTCACGCTGATCACGGTGGTGGGCATCGTTCCCTACATCGCACTGCAGCTCAAGGCCGTATCGGTCGGCTACGCGGTCATGACGACCGCACCGGGCGCGCAGAACGCCGGACAAGGCGCCTGGTGGAGCGACAACACGCTGTATTTCGCGCTCGCGCTGGCCGGTTTCACGGTGGTGTTCGGAACGCGTCGGCTGGACAGCTCCGAGCGCCATGAAGGCATGGTAGCGGCGATTGCGTTCGAGTCGCTGGTCAAGCTGGTGGCGTTCCTCGCGGTGGGCGGGTTTGTCACCTATGGCCTGTTCGACGGTGTTGCCGACATCTTTGAACGTGCCAGCGCCGTGCCCGAACTCGCGCGACTGCTGGTCATCGATCCTCCGTTTGGCTATGGCCAATGGTTTTCGCTCACCTTGCTGGCCATGTTGTCGGTGGTGCTGCTGCCGCGCCAGTTCCAGATCATGGTGGTGGAGAACGTCAGCGAGCGCCACCTGCGCCGTGCAGCCTGGGTATTTCCGGCCTACCTGCTGCTGATCAACTTGTTCGTGCTGCCGGTGGCGCTGGGCGGCCAGCTGCTGTTTGGCCCCGGCACGATGGACCCGGAGGCCTTCATCTTGTCGCTGCCGTTGGCGCATGGCCAATCGGCACTGGCGCTGCTCGCTTTCCTGGGCGGCCTGTCGGCGGCCACCGGCATGGTGATCGTGGAGACGATCGCGGTATCGAGCATGGTCTGCAACGATCTGGTGATGCCGCTGCTGCTGCGCACCCGGCGCTTCGGCGCGCGGGCCGGCGGCGAGCTGACCGGAATGCTGCTGCGTATCCGACGCGCCGCGATCTTTGTCGTGATGCTGCTGGGATACACCTATTTCCATCTCGCCGGGGAAGCCTACGCGCTGGTCAGCATCGGCCTGATCAGCTTTGCCGCGGTGGCCCAGTTCGCGCCAGCCCTGTTCGGTGGCATGTACTGGCGCGGCGGCACCCGGCTCGGCGCGATGGCGGGGCTGCTGCTGGGGTTCGGGTTGTGGGCCTACACCCTGATGCTGCCCTCGATCGCCAAATCGGGCTGGTGGTCGACCGATTTCCTGCAGTACGGCCCGTGGGGCATCACCTGGCTCAAGCCCGAACAACTGCTCGGCCTGACTGGCCTGGACAATCTGACCCATTCCCTGTTCTGGAGCCTGACTGCCAATCTGGCGGCGTATGTCGGACTGTCATTGTGGCGCGGGCCGTCACCCGCGGAGACCAGCCAGGCCCTGCTGTTTGTCGAGGTGTTCGAGCACCACCGCAGCACTGAGCTGGTATTTTGGCGTGGGCGGGCCCGGGTGCAGGACCTGGTCGCGCTGGCGGCGCGCTTCATGGGAACGACCCGGGCGCAGCATTTGTTCGAGGACTATGCACGCCGGGTCGGTGCAGAGCGCATCGAGCAAATAGCGCCCGATGCGCAACTCGTGCGCCATGTCGAGATCGCGTTGGCCGGCACCATCGGCAGTGCGTCGGCCCGCGTGATGGTGGCGTCGGTTGCCGACGAGGATGCACTGGTGCTGGACGACGTGCTGCAGATCCTGGATGAAGCCAGCCAGCTGCGCGCCCATTCGATCGAACAGGAGCAAAAATCGGCATCTCTGGAACGCGCCACGTCCGAGCTGCGCGCGGCCAATGCCCAGTTGCAGAGCCTGGACCGGCTCAAGGACGACTTCATGTCGTCGGTGACGCACGAGCTGCGCACCCCGCTGACCTCGATCCGGGCCTTGGCCGAACTGATGGCGGACGACCCGGACATGCCGACGCTCCAGCGCCAACAATTCACCCGCATCATCGTGACCGAGACCGAGCGCTTGAGCCGCCTGGTCAACCAGGTGCTGGACCTCGCCAAGATCGAATCGGGCCACGCCCAATGGCACAGCAGCGACGTCGACCTGGCGCAGTTGCTGGAACAGGCAGTGCAGACCACGGCAGAGATGTTCCACGAACGCGACGCCCTGGTGCAGCTGTCCTTGCCCGCACAGCCAGTGGTGCTGCGGGTCGACCCGGACCGGCTGACCCAGGTAGTGCTGAACCTGCTGTCCAATGCAGCCAAGTTCATGCCGGCCAAGGGCGGCCGGGTACAGGTGCGGGTGACGCCACTCGCGCGGGCAGTACGGGTATCGATCCAGGACAACGGCCCAGGGGTACCGGCGTCCCAACGCATCCTGATCTTCGAGCGCTTTCATCAAGGCCAGAACGGTGGCAATCGACCGCAGGGCACCGGCCTGGGCCTGCCGATCAGCCAACAGATCGTCGAACATTTCGGTGGCCGCATCTGGGTCGACAACAACACCGGCTCCGGCGCCTGCTTTGTATTTGAACTGCCCTGGCATACGATGGCATCGACCGACCCGGCTGCCGCGACGACGACACAAACACCGCACAACCGGCCGGACCCCGAACCGCATTGAGGGAAATCGCCATGGCACACAAGATCCTGATCGTCGATGACGAACCCAACATCCTGGTTTCGCTGGAGTACCTGATGCAGCGCGAGGGCTTTGATGTCAGCGTGGCGCGCGATGGCCTGCAGGCGATCGAGGCGATCGAACGCAACCCTCCTGACATCGTGCTGCTGGATGTGATGATGCCCGGCAAGACCGGGCTCGAGGTCTGCCAGCATGTCCGCGCCAGGGACCAGTTCCGCACGATGCGCATTGTCATGCTCACCGCCAAGGGACGCGAAACCGATGTCGCCAAGGGTCTGGCGCTTGGCGCCAACGCCTACATCACCAAACCATTTTCCACCCGCGACCTGGTGGCCCAGGTCCGCGCCCTGCTGACCCGATCGGCGCCATGATCGCAAGGGTAAAGGGCGAACGCAGACCCATGGCGCTGAAGTCGCGGCGCATGCTGGCCACGCTCGTACCAGGCCTGGTGCTGGGGATCTGGACGGCATTGCTGGCCAGCACGGTATGGACTGCCTTGTCGCAGGAGCAACGCGCCATGCTGGCGCCATCGCAGCAATCGTTGCTGGCGCTGCTGGTGTTGACCTGGCTGATCGGCAGCGTGCTGCTGGCGCGTTGGACGGCACGTCTGTTCCATGACCATGTCGAACTGCTGGCGCGCATGGAAGAGCACACCCGCATCCGCATCGCCGGCCAGACGCGCGAGGCCCTGGTTGGCGCAGGCAGCGCCGAAGCGCGGTCGCTGGCCGCGGCCATCAACGACCTGGCCGCACAGCGCAACCAGTTACGCGACGACATCGACCGCCTCGTGCGCGAAGCCAGTCGCGATGTCGACCGGGAACGCCGCCGGCTGGCCGCACTGATGGCCGAGTTGCAACAAAGCGTGGTGGTGTGCAACCTGGACGGACGCATCCTGCTGTACAACAACCGCGCCCGGCTGCAATACCAGGCGCTGGCCGCGCGACCGGCGCTGGCCGACGGTGCCGGCGCGATCGGCCTGGGGCGATCCATCTACACCGTATTCGACCCCAAGCTGGTGGCCCATGCGCTGGACTCGATCACACGCAAGTTGGAGCGTGGCGCCACCAATGCGTCGGCCCAGTTCATCACCACGACCCGCTCCGGACAGCTGCTGCGGGTGCAAGTGGCCGCGGTCCTGGACGATGCCGGCGATGGCACAAACCTGGGCTATGGAAATGGCGCAGACACGCGATCGGACCGCGTGACGCCCCTGAACGGATTCGTGCTGCTGCTGGAGAACCTCACCGACGATTTCGAGCAACAGTCGCTGCGCGACCAACTGCTGCACGCCATGACCGAGGGCAGCCGCAGCGCACTGGCTAACCTGCAGGCCGCCCTTGAGATGCTGGAGTACCCAGACCTCGATGCCGCCATGCGTGAGCGTTTCCTGGCGGTGGTGCGGGAGGAGTCGAGCGCGATGAGCAAGCGGGTCCAGGCGCTGGCGCAAACCGCCTCCAGTAGCCTGAAGACCCGTTGGCCAATGGAGGACATGCTGGGTTCCGATCTGGTCGCCGCCGTCGTGCGCCGGGTCCAGCACCAGGACGGCATGCACATGTCTGCCGACGAGGTCGACCCGGGCATTTGGTTGCGGGTGGACAGCTTCTCGCTGATGCAGGCCCTGGCCTACCTGGCGGCCCGCCTGGCCCAGGAGTTCTCCGTGCGCCAGGTCGCGCTGCGCCTGTCGGGCGCCGCAGGGCACGCGCATCTGGATCTGGTCTGGCACGGGACCGTCATGAGCACCGAAACCGTGATGGCCTGGGAACTCGATCCGATCCGCATCGGGGGCGAATCCATGCCGTTGACGGTGCGCGACGTGGTGGAGCGCCATGGAGGCGCGTTCTGGTTCGAGCGTGAACGCGCACGCCACGAAGCATGGTTCCGGTTCCTGCTGCCGCTGGCCGGCGCCAGCGCCCCCGAGGCGCATGCCGCGCTGCCAGGTGCATCGCACGAGAGTCGGCCGATGTTCTACGACTTCGACCTGTTCAAGATCTCCGACCGGGCGCGCGACCTGCAGGAGCGCCGGCTCGACAGCCTGTCCTACACCGTTTTCGACACCGAAACCACCGGCCTGGACCCATCGGGGGGTGATGAGATCATCCAGATCGGGGCGACCCGCATCATCAACGGCAAGTTGCTGCACCACGAAGGATTCGAGCAGCTGGTCGACCCCAAGCGCACCTTGCCCGCGGCCTCGACCCGGATCCACGGCATCACGCCGCAGATGCTGCAGGGGCAACCGGATATCGTGGCGGTGCTGGCCGCTTTTCATGCCTTTGCGCACGACAGCGTGCTGGTGGCGCACAACGCCGCGTTCGACATGCGCTTCCTGCAGCTCAAGGAGGCCCGCAGCGGCGTGGTGTTCGACCAGCCGGTGCTAGACACCTTGCTGCTGTCCGATCTGGCGCATCCGCAGCAGGAGTCGCATGGACTCGAAGCGCTGGCGCAGCGCCTGGGTGTGCCGGTGGTGGGCCGTCACACCGCGTTGGGCGACGCCATCGTGACGGCCGAGGTGTTTCTCAAATTGTTGCCGCTGCTGGCGGACAAGGGCATTCACACGCTGGGGCAGGCACGCGCTGCGGCGCAAAAGAGCCGCTTTGCGCGGGTGCAATACTGAGCCTGCCGTCTGTGGCCGGCTCCTGAGAAAACGCCGGGCCGCTCCCAAGTTTTCTGCACCCCCTTGGGGGGCCTGGCGAAGCCAGGGCTGGGGGCGATCCTGAGAAAACGCCGGGCCGCTCCCAAGTTTTCTGCACCCCCTTGGGGGGCCTGGCGCAGCCAGGGCTGGGGGCGATCAGAAACAGGGTCGCAGAGTCTTGCCTGCCAGCGCGGGCTTGAGCTCGCCGAGCCGGGCGCGCAGGGCTTCGTCCACGGACGTGATCCGCAACATGTTTGCGCGCGACTCCGGCTTTTCCTGCACCACCTGGGCGGTGCGCACACCGCGCTTTACCAGCGCCGCCAGTTCGGCGACAGCGCGCTCCTGGGATTCGAATCCCCCCAACGAGAGGCCGGGCACAAGGGCCGGGTTCGCCGGCGACTCGACGCGCACTTGCAAGGCCACCAACTCGGCACGCTTCCTGGCCAGCGTTTGGGCGTCGACGTACTTGCCCATATAGACGATCCAACGCGACGGCACCACCACCTCGTTCAGCGACCAGGCCGCGGCGGGCAATATCGCCTCCGCACTTTGGCGCAACACCGACGCCTGGGCTTCGTTGAACAGCCCGGCTTGCAGGCAGGTCACGGCCGCATCGATGGCCTGCCTCTGGGTCTGCGCCTCCATCTGGCGCGCCTCGTCGGCAGACAGGATGACCAGCAACTCCGGCCGCATCTGCTGCGTCAGGCGTTCGGGTTCGGCCTGGCGCAACGGGCCGAATCCATAGGCACGCAGCATGTCATGTGACCAGGCAAAATAAGCCGCGTTGAGCAGCACCAGCAGAAAAACCAGCAGGCGCAACACCGGCGGGATTCGGATTCAGTGCTGGCCGGCGCGCCCGCCCACCGGCCGCACGCTGACTTCAGCACTGGTTACGATTTTCATACCGCTACAAGTATGCACCAGCAGGGCACCACGTTCGTTCACGCCGGCCGCGCTGCCGGTGACACCGTCACTCAGCAGGACGGGGCGATCGCGCAGCAGGTCGAGTTGCGCATACGCGGCGTGAAACGCGGCAAATCCGTGCGTCTCGAATACCCGCAAGGCCTGCAGCAGCGCGGGTGCAACCCGCATCAACGCGCCAGGGGCATCGCAGTCGGGCAGCACCTCCTGCAACCATGCGGGAGCCCTCGACAGGCCGGCAGCTTCCAGCGGCGCAATGTTGATACCCACACCGATCACGGCATACCGCTGTTCACCCACGCTGGCCGTCTCGATCAGAATACCGGCCAGCTTGCGTTCCCGCAGCCAGATGTCATTGGGCCATTTCAAGGCCAGATCCCGATGCAAGGCACGCGCCACGCTGACGCCCACTGCCAGCGACAGGCCCGACCAGTCCTGCGGCGCCAACGGCAGGCCGATGGAGAACGTCAACGCAGCCAGGCCTTGGGCCGCGTCGCCAGCCGCGCCAGGGCCCGCAGCGGTGGCGCTGATCCAGACCCTTCCGAGCCGACCCCGACCCGCAGTCTGCTGCTCGGCCACCAACAGCAAGGGCGCGATCTGGCCGGTACGGGCGCGGCGCATCAGTTCGGAATTGGTCGACGCCATGCGGGGCGCTACCTCGACGAGGCAACCTGGCGAAACGGCGTCCAGGGCCTGGGTCAGCGCCTCGACCGGCCAGGCCACAGCGGTCGGGTTGCCGCGAGAACGGGCTGTGCTCACGCTACGTTGACGACCGCGTCGCCGGTTGAATTCAGCGCCCGCGCCGCTTGGGCGCCAGCAGGGTACCGCGGCACCGTTGTGTGCCGCACCAGCAGGGATACTCGGCCTTGAGCTTGGGCGTGTAGCGCTCATCGATGATCAGGCCGTAGTCGTAGCTGAGTTCTTCGCCGGCCTTGATGTTGCGCAAGGCCTTGATGAACACCCGGCCCTCCTCTTCGTCGGCCTCGCAGTTGGGATCGCAGGAGTGGTTGATCCAGCGCGAAGAGTTGCCCCCGTACAGCGCATCGATGACCCGAGCCTCGTCGATGTGGAAATAGAAGGTGTGGTTGGGATCGTTCGGATCGTGTGGATGACGCCGCTGTGCCTCCGGCCAACTGATGATGGCCCCCACGTATTCAATGACGGTCTCGCCCTGGGCCAGGTGCTGCACGGCAAAAACGCCCTTACCATGCACACCGGATCGGCGGGTCTGAATGCGGCGCGCGCCGCCAATAGGCTTGATTTTGGACACGTCGAAAAAATTTGGTAATGTGAACTCGTATGGGCGCGCGCAGGTGTGCGCCCGCATGGGTGTGCGCATGTGCGCACGCGAGGACTGTGGATTGTAGTCAGATGAAAACCCTAGTTATTGCCGAAAAGCCATCCGTCGCCCAGGACATCGTGCGTGCACTCACGCCGGTGGCCGGCAGATTCGAAAAACGCGAAGACCATTTCGAGAGCGAAAAGTATGTCGTGACCAGCGCCGTCGGCCACCTGGTGGAAATTCATGCGCCCGAAGAGTTCGACGTCAAACGCGGCAAGTGGAGCTTTGCCAACCTGCCGGTGATCCCGCCGCATTTCGACATCAAGCCGATGGACAAGACCAAGAGCCGGCTCAACGCCATTGTCAAGATGGCCAAGCGCAAGGATGTGGACGCCTTCATCAACGCCTGCGACGCCGGGCGCGAGGGCGAGCTGATCTTCCGGCTCATCCAGCAGTACAGCAAGGTCAAACACCCGGTGCGCCGACTGTGGCTGCAGTCGATGACACCCCAGGCCATCCGCGACGGATTTGCCGAATTGCGCAGCGACGCTCAGATGCTGCCGCTGGCCGACGCGGCGCGTTGCCGCTCCGAGGCCGACTGGCTGGTGGGCATCAACGGCACCCGGGCCATGACCGCGTTCAATTCGCGCGATGGCGGGTTTTTCCTGACCACGGTCGGGCGGGTGCAGACGCCGACACTATCGGTGGTGGTCGAGCGGGAAGAAAAAATTCGCAAGTTCGTCAGCCGAAACTACTGGGAGATCCATGCCGGCTTTCAGGCGCAGGCCGGCCTGTACGACGCCAAATGGTTCGACCCGACATGGAAGAAGGCGGCGGCCAATCTGGCTGCCGGAAATGGGGACGAGGGCGACCCGGAGCTCAGGGCCGACCGTCTGTGGACGCAAGCCGAGGCCCAGGCCATCGCCGACGCTGTGCGTGGCAAGCGCGCCACCGTCACCGAGGAAAGCAAGCCGACCACGCAGATGAGCCCGCTGCTGTTTGACCTGACGTCGCTGCAACGCGAGGCCAACGGCAAGTTCGGCTACAGCGCCAAAACCACGCTGTCGATCGCGCAAAGCCTGTACGAGCGCCACAAGGCGCTGACTTACCCCCGGACCGACTCGCGCGCGCTGCCCGAGGACTACCTGCCGGTGGTGCGCGAAACTTTCGAGATGCTGGCCAAAAGCCCGATGAAGCACCTGGCGCCGCATGCGGCAACCGCGCTCAAAGGCAACTACATCAAGCCCAGCAAGCGCATTTTCGACAACGCCAAGGTGAGCGACCACTTTGCGATCATCCCAACACTGCAGCCAGCCCACGGCCTGAGCGAAGCCGAGCAAAAGATCTACGACCTGGTGGTGCGCCGCTTCATGGCGGTGTTCTTTCCCAGCGCCGAATACCAGGTCACGACCCGTATCTCCCTGGTCGAGGGCTACAGCTTCAAGACCGAGGGCAAGGTGCTGGTCAAGCCGGGCTGGCTGGCCATCTACGGCAAGGACGCGCAGGACGAAGCACTACCGGGCGACGAAAAGAACCCCGCCAACCTGGTGCCGGTGCAGCCGGGCGAGAAGGTGCTGACCGAACGCGCCGACGCCAAGGGCCTGCAGACCCGCCCGCCGGCGCGGTATTCGGAAGCGACGCTGCTGGGCGCCATGGAAGGTGCCGGTAAGACCATCGAGGACGATGAACTGCGCGCCGCCATGCACGAGAAAGGCCTGGGCACGCCAGCCACGCGCTCCAGCATCATCGAGGGCCTGATCGGCGAGAAGTACATGCTGCGCGAAGGCCGCGAGCTGATACCCACGGCCAAGGCTTTCCAGCTGATGACGCTGCTACGCGGCCTGGGCGTGGAGGAACTCTCGCGCGCCGACCTTACCGGCGAGTGGGAATACAAGCTGGCCCAGATGGAACACGGCAAGCTCAGCCGCTCCAGCTTCATGGCCGAGATTGCGGCCATGACCGAACGCATGGTCAAGAAGGCCAAGGAATACGACCGCGACACCATCCCAGGCGACTACGCCACCTTGATTGCACCCTGCCCGAACTGCGGCGGCGTCGTGAAAGAGAACTACCGGCGCTACAGTTGCACCGGCAAACCGGGTGCAACCGAGGGTTGCGGCTTCTCGTTCGGCAAGACACCGGCCGGGCGCACCTTCGAGGTGGCCGAGGTGGAAGCCTTTTTACGCGACAAGAAGATCGGCCCTCTCGAGGGTTTCCGCTCCAAGGCCGGCTGGCCCTTCACCGCCGAGATGGTCATCAAATTCGACGAGGAGACGAAAAACTACAAGCTCGAATTCGACTTCGGCGACGACCGCAAGGGCGAGGAAAGTGGCGAGATCATCGACTTTGCCGGCAAGCAATCGCTCGGCGCCTGCCCCAAGTGCGGTGCCGCGGTAGTCGACCATGGCAAGAGTTACGTCTGCGTGAAGTCGGTCCCCACCGAAGCTCAACCCACACCGAGCTGCGACTTCAAGAGCGGCCAGATCATTTTGCAGCAACCCGTGGCGCGCGAGCAGATGGCCAAGCTGCTGCAGGATGGCAAGACCGACCTGCTGGACAAGTTCGTCTCGATGCGCACCCGCAGGCCGTTCAAGGCCATGCTGGCCTGGGACAAGGAAGCGGGCAAGGTCGGGTTTGAATTTGCGCCATCGAAGTTTCCGCCCCGCAAGACCGCGGCAGGCACAGTCGCAGCCAGCCGGCCGGCACTTGCCGCCAGGTCGGCCAAGGCACCGGCGAAGAAGCTTGCTGCAAAAAAAACACCCGCAAAAAGGGCTGCGGCCAAGAAAACCCCTGTCAAAAAGAGCGCAGCGGGCGCCGCCGCCAAGGCACCCAGGATCGGAACCCTGCGCCCCAGCACAGCGCTGGCGGCCGTGATTGGCGACGCACTGGTAGCCCGCACCGAGGTGGTCAAGAAGCTGTGGGACTACATCAAGGCAAAAGGGCTGCAGGACGCAACCAACAAACGTGCGATCAATGCGGACGCCAAGCTGCTACCGGTTTTTGGCAAGGCGCAGATCACGATGTTCGAGATGGCGGGGTTGATCGGGAAACACCTGTCTTGAGCGGCGCGAGCGCCGGTAAAGCTGCCGCTCGCGCCTGCCTGACGTGCAGCATACATTAGACAACGGTAACCGAAACGGGGCCAAAGCTCCCACGCCAATTCAAGTGCGTGCAAAAACGCAACGGCATTGGTCGCGGCCCGTTCAACAAGCAATGGTGTGTCTGCGAAAAGATCGGGCCAAGCCTTGGTGGCCGCAACCAGAAACAGACGACCATGTTGATTTTATGTGAAAGATGACCGGTTCATTCCTCGATTTCGCCCGGGACTTTCAAGCGTGTCGCTACTCGCGCTGCGTCGACAGACATCGGATTGCGAAAACCTGCCCACGCGAAAAGCCTCGGGCCGCTCACTTACGGCCAAGCCAGGCCCACAGTGTCAGCGCCGCGTCTACGTGCCGTTTCTATCGCAAAAGCACATTCAGACCCGGACGAAGGTCCGCTTCTTCGATATAGCCAATGGCACCCGGCGTTGATGTCACGAAACGGATGACGTCACTACCCTTGGCGAGTTCTCGCGGCGAAGCCCCCTTGCCGATGTAGCGCCGGACGGTCCAGTAGGCAGTGTATTTGTCTTCGTCTTGATTCAGATAGGCTTGAAGGAAGCGAGCTCGAACGTCGCTACCTATGTTGGCGTTAATCGCAGTGACCGGAACTCCGTCGACTTCAATCACCTTGCCCGTATAGATTCTGGCCACTGTCAGCGCGTCAAGTCGCTTGACATTGGCGTGGCCAATGACCACGACGCCTTCTCCTGCACGAACATCCACTGATGCTGCGGCCAACGCTAGCATCAGAAGTGTGGCTCGTTTGCGCAGATTGACCATTCGCGAAACCGTCAGAATACAACGCTGTAGGAGAGTGAGATCACATTAACGCTTTGATTGCGAATATTGCCACCAGATGGTGCATCGACCAGACTTGACACCTTGCCAATCCGAACGCGCATCAACTCAGCTTTGATTTTGCTTTTTGCCGACAAGGCATACGAGGTCCCGATCGAAAGGGAACGCTGATCAAACGCCAGGATCTGATCCGCCCCAATGCGCTGGGAGGCATTTATCAGACTTGCTCCAGGCACAACCGCTGGCACAGAACTATTGTTGACTTTCTCGAATAGGTCCAGCGGGCGGGAATGCGACCGCAAGAAAGCATAGGTAATGTACGGCGTCCAGCGGTCCACGCGCTTAAGCAATGACGCGTAACCTCGGACAGACTGAGTCGAAAGGTCGGTTTGCGGCACTAGCGTATGCGCAAACTCCCCGACAACTCGATAGCCAGACGATATATCAACATCTGCACCAACGATAACGGAAGTAACTCTAATGAGGTTGACGTTCGGAATTCCGGGGCCCGGCAATGCGTTGTCAACCTGGAAATAACCAACCCCCGGAAACGGAGTGCCAACGAACGGGAAGGTAGTCGGAATCGGTTCGCCGCCTCGTCGTCTTACCATTACGGAGCCATAGGCTAACCGGTAAATGTCGTCATAACGTCTATGCGAAAGCACTAGGCCGCCGCCCTCAACCGATAGTCTTCGAAAAAATGCTCCTTGGTTTTGCAGCGGCGGGATGTTGTCACGCGCCCAGAGGCGAACATCCGCGTTTGTTTTTCCCCAAAACGCATCTAGCGTCGTCTCGCCAACTTCATGTGTCCAGCTTTTTGTGACGGATAATCCATCAATTTCGTTGTTCGGCGATATTGAGTACATCTCCGTTGGCAGACGAGCAAAATCATATGTGGCTCCAACGTCGAAGTTCGCAGAGTATAAGTAAAGTGGCATTCGCTGACGACCGGCCCGAATCAGCCAGTCGTTGGTGGGCCTGTATGAAACAAACGCCCATGCGACGGACGCTCGATACCGCTTGTCGTCCGTGCTAGATGGCGAGGCCCTTAGCTGGACGGTTGCACCGACACCACTTCCAAACTGAGCATCAGCCTGCAAACCAATGACCGAGTCACGCCGTAACGTACCTCGATCGTCAATAAATCTATCGTAAACAAATTCTCGATCCGAACCCGCATACCCTACGGTGCCGAAGCCAGACAGCGAAATCTCGGTTGAAGACGCCGGATACGCCGCCAGACCCCCTATGATCGAGACTGCAAAACCAGCCGCGCGAGCATGGAAAAGACAAATCACCACTCGATCACTGGTCCGACCAATTCCATCGCACGACTCGCCCCGTAGCCAGAGCCAAGCCAAGCTCAGAAATTTGGACAGACGAAGTATTCGCACAATGTAGTCTTACCAGTGATGATTGATTGCCCGGGAACCAACGCCATTTCACATGTGATTGAAGGCCGCCGAAGGGCCGTCACGGATACACTTACCGTTGGCGGAAAAGTACTTCGCATCTGTTCGAGATTAAACGGCTGCCTATCTATATTCGCGTTGTCCTTCGATCAGGGATAGGTCTGCAAGGCAAAAATCGATAGGGGGAAATCGACCACCATGTACCGAGATTGACGTCCACTTTCATTGAACTAGAGACCCGATCTTGGTTACGTACACCGATGATAGCCAATGAAGTAAAAGAGCGCATCGGCTTTGTCGGGCAGAGTGTTGTTTTCCTATCGGTCTCGTCCAGAGACATCTTCCGTCGACGTTGGATCAACTCCCGTCGCCAACAATCGCAACGCCTCATCGTAATCAAACGCTTCAATCGCAATCGAAAGCCGCTCTGCAATGTAGAGTGGCAGTGGGTTACAGATTCCGGTTTTGCGCGCCTCCCAGAACACATTAGAGTCGGTGTCCCCTTGCTCCAATAATTCCTTGAGTTTGGTCAGCCATTCTGCATTTTTGATCGGAGGGCCGTTGGGTTGATGCACCGAATTGGTCGATGGCTCCGTCTGAAAGTATTCGGGCAAAGCCAGGTTGGTATTGCCCAACACCTCATTGATCGCATTAAGCAATAATGGGAGCGACGCCCCAACCCGTTCCAAATGCTGTCGCGCCAAATCGCGTTCTCTGTCTTGCACTGCCGTCTCGAGTGCGGCAGCCATTTTGCGGACTTCATTTGCTCCCAACGTGGCGCAAAGCCCCTTGAGAGTATGCACACGGCGCAGTGCATCATCCCAACTACCGGACTCAATCATGGACTCAACGTCGACGATGAATCCTGAAAAATCATTGGCAAAGCTTCTCAGCAGCTTGGTATAGAGGCTCATATTCCCGTTGGCGTGGTGCAGGCCGGCGGCCATGTCGAGCCCCGCGATCGGTGACAGTTCAGCTGGGGCGTCCGTTGTTGTCAGCGTCGGGCGGTTGATCACAGTAGTTACAGGACCCGGTCGGTCGACGGCGGGCAGGGTCATGAATTCGGCTAACGTCGCGTACAGGGCATCAGGATCAATTGGCTTGCTGATATGGGTGTTCATACCCAACACCTGGCACCGCTCGCGCTCCTCCGCCATTGCATGCGCCGTCATGGCGATGATGGGCAGGTTGACGTGACGCTCGTCCAGGCGCAGCAGTCGCGTGGCTTCATAGCCGTCCATCACAGGCATCTGCAAATCCATCAGCACCACTTGGTAGTGCCCCGGTTGGTGGGCGTTTATCCGATCTATGCCAACCTGGCCATTTTCGGCGACTTCGACTTCCACACCCCGCGCCTGCAGCAGTTCCACGGCCAGTTGCTGGTTGATCGAGTTGTCCTCGACCAGCAGCACCCGCAACCCTGAAAGGTCGACGGCGTCCGCAGAGGTCACAAGCACAGGCGGCACATTGCCTTCGCTTCCGACCAGCCACTTAATCAGATCGCGCAACGACTCCGGCAACACCGGTTTGGGCAGAAAATGCTGAACGCCCAGCGCGCTGGCGGTGTTGTACAACAGATCTGAATCGTAGGCGGAAACAACGACCGGCAGTGGTGTCTTCGAATGGCCATGGCGTGCCTGCAATGCCGTCAATACAGCCGCGCCATCGAGCCGTGGCATGACCCAGTCGATCAGCAACAGGTCGTAAGGCCGTTGCTCCGCTTCTGCCTGCTCGACCATCGCCAACGCAGTATCGCCGTCATCAGCCTGGTCGATGCCGCCGGCAGGCCCCGCGCCAACGCCCAGGGCGCCCAACAGGTCCACCAACGCCCCGCGCGCGTCAGGTTGGTCATCCGCCACCAGTACGCGCATCGCATCGGCACGCGGCATCGGTATTGCTGGCGGGGCCGGTGGCCTGGTCAGCGAAAATCGCGCGGTGAAGTTGAAGCTGGACCCGCGCGACGGCACGCTGTCGACCCATATTGTCCCGCCCATCAACTCGACGATGCGCTTGGATATGGTCAAGCCCAACCCTGTGCCGCCATACCTGCGGGTGGTCGAACCGTCAGCCTGGGTGAACTCCTGGAACAAGCGTTCAATCTGTTCCTGTGTCATGCCGATACCAGTATCGCGCACGGTGAACTGCAGCGTGACGCCTTGTGCATCGGCTTCGTTGATCTGGATCATCAGCTTCACGTGCCCCTGATGCGTGAACTTCACCGCATTCGACAGCAGGTTCGTCAGAACCTGACCCAGGCGCAGCGCGTCACCCATCAGGGCGCCGCTTTCGCCGAGCAATCGGGACTCGGACACATCGAAAAGCAACTCGATGTCCTTTTCGTGCGCACGCTGGCGCAGCAGCGACAAGGATTGCCCCGCGACATCCTCGATCCTGAATCGCCCTTCCTCCAGTTCAAGTTTTCCCGCCTCAACCTTCGAGAAGTCAAGAATGTCATTGATGATGCCCAGCAACGACCGGGCAGCATCGTGGATCTTGCTCACGTAGTCGTGCTGGCGCGGACTGAGCTTGGTTTTCAAGGCCAGGTAGGCCATTCCCAGGATGGCGTTCATCGGGGTGCGAATCTCATGGCTCATGTTGGCCAGGAACATCGACTTGGCGCGAGTCGCGTCTTCCGCCTGTTTGCGCGCTATCTCCAGCTCCTGCTGAACGATGCGACGGTGCCCGATGTCGTCTTCGATCGCCTGTGCCATGGCATCGACGGTGCGCCCCAGCGCAGTCAGTTCGTCAAATCCGTGCAATGTGCCGGTGCGCGTCGCATAGTCACCTTCTGCAAGCCGATCGGCGTTCTTGCCCAGACGATGGATCGGCACCAGCACATTGCGCCGGATCACGCGCAAGGCCAGCACGGCCATGATGATGGTGGCCGCCATGCTGACCAAGGACAACAGGATCCAGCGCTCGAGCGCCTCGCCGGTTCGGGCCACCTCGGCGCTGGTCCGTCGGTCGGTCAGCACTACCAGGCCGCTGACGGCTTGCGACAGGTTCGCCTTGAGGGCGTTGTACTCGGCACTATGCGCCAATTGGCTGGCGAAATCCAGGCGCGGCTGACCGTCCGACACAAACTCCCGGGTTTGCGGGTTGTACAAACCTTGCGTAGCGGCGAAAGCGGTCTGCTCGACCTTGTTCATCGCCGCTGTCGCCGCGAAAACCTGATCGAGCGCCGTCAGTTCCAACTCGCCAAAGCCCTGGGACTTCATCAGCTCGACGACCGAGCGCTTGACGCCATCGGCTGGTATCGCGTGCTTGACACGGCCGGCAATGACAGCATCCCAGTAAGACGTGGGATTGGCTAGCGCCGGCGGCGCCTTGTCGCCTTCGCGCACAGCGAGAATGTCGTAGTAGTACAGAAGGTAGCGCGCTTCACCCGTGCTGGTGTAGGCACGTACCAGTCGCGCCAGTTGTTCGGTTTCCTGCTGCAGTTCGCTGGCCAATCGTAGTGAACTCTGGCGATGCTCCTGCGCGATCGCAACCGTATCGTAGGTACGCTTGATAAGCACCAGAAACATGGCGTTGGCGGCCAGTGCAAACAGCACGATCCCAAAAAACCACACGGACACCCTGCGCAGCTTCATCCGACCCCCTTCACGTGGCGTCGTTGATGGCCGATCCCACCCGCCCCTGTACAGAGAAAGCCGGCACCGGCCGGTGAAAACCCTTGAGCTCCAGTTCGCCTATGTGTTCGGTGATGGCAAAGTCCGTGACGAAGCCATGCACGCGCTGCGATACCAGGATCTGCCCGCCACGCGCTTCGGCGCACAGCCGCGCCGCGAGATTGGTCACATTGCCGATCACCCCGTAATCGCGCCGGCCCTCGAACCCGATTGCGCCGATCGTTGCAAAACCCTGGGCCACCCCGATGCCCATCGACAACGCATATCCGCGTCGTTGCCATCCCTGGGCCAGTGATGCAAACCGGCGCTGCATGCCGATCGCCATGTCCACCGCGACCAGGGCCGGGTTCTCAATCTCGACCGGATCATTGAAGTAGATCATCATGCCGTCGCCGGCGAAATGCTCGAGCGTGCCGCCGTGCGACATCACCAACGCCCCCATGGCATCGTGGTACTGGTGGATCACATGCATCACGTCTTCCGGATCGGATGTCTCGGTGAAAGCGGTGAATCCGCGCAGGTCGACAAACACCGCGGCCACTTCGCGTCGGTGGCTCTTGAGCGGGTCGTCGGTGGCGCCGGACAGCATCAGTTCCACAACAGATGGCGAAAAAAAACGTTTGAGCTTGCCGAGGCGGTCAAGTTGGGCCACACCATCGGCTATGCGCTGCTCGAGCGTGCGGTTGAGCTCCGAGAGCTCGGCCGCCTGGTGCTCCAGCCGCGTCACCAGGCGCTCGAGTTCGCGCGCCTGGTGGGCCACCGCCAGGTGGGTCCGGATCCGCGCTTTGACGATGGCAGGGCTGATGGGCTTGGTCACATAGTCCACACCGCCCAGGCCCAGGCCCTTGGTCTCGTCCTCGATCTCGCCCATGGCCGAGATGAAGATGATGGGAATGTTGCGGGTTTGCGGCCTCGCCTTGATGCGCCTGCAGACCTCATATCCGTTCAGGCCGGGCATCATGATGTCAAGCAGGATAAGGTCTGGCGGATCTGCACCGGTGGCCAGTTCCAGCGCCTTTTCGCCGTTGATGGCAACCTTGGTGCGGTACTCCGGTCGCAGGATTTCAACCATCAGCGCCAGGTTGCTAGGCGTGTCGTCAACGATCAGGATCGTCGCAATCTCAGTCGAGGTCGGCACGCAACTCCCCTTGTGACGCAGTGATGGTGTCCCGAACGGCAGGTCGCCCTGGCTGCCACGACCGAAAGGGTTTCGTTATTGCGCTTGCTGCATTCAAGCCGTTTCATTATGGCGTTTCCGGCTCGATCCGGCACGCGGCCGGAAAGTCCTGAGGTCCCCGCTTTGTGGGGATTGGGCACATGCAAGGCGCGCAGCCGGTCGCGGGTACAGCGGCGCCCTAACCAGGCACCCGGCCAGTGCCTGGTGGGAACACCCGCGCTTCAACGGCCGGGTCGTCATGCCGAGCGCGCCCTGTCGCGCTGCAGGAAACCGGTATCGAGGCACCCGCTCGGGCAAACAGCGGCAACGCCGACCAGGGAGTCTGGATCGTATGGACCTGCCCGGCCGCAAACGATCGCTCGGTGTGGAAGTCGATCCATTGGCCGGGCCCGACCGGCAAATAAACACGGCGGCTGGTGGCGCCTTGCTCCACCACCGGCGCCACCAGCAAATCCGGGCCCAGCATGAAAGCATCGCCATCCTCGAAGCAGCATTCGTCGTCCGGAAAGTCATAGAACGTCGGCCGGATGATCGGTTCATGCTGACTGCTGGCACGTTCGAACAGCGACCACAGGTAGGGCATCAGCGTGTAGCGCAGCCGGATCGCCGCCGCCACCTGTTCGGTCACCTCGGGGTGCAGCCAGGGCACATTGTTTGTGCCATCCGACTTCCACGAGTTCATCACCATGCGCGGGTTCAAGCAACAGGCCTGGACCCAGCGCAGAAACAGTTCGGGATCCGGTATCGGCCCGGCAAAGCCCCCGACATCATGGCCGACGTTGAACAGGCCCGACAGCGACATCTGCAGTCCGGTGCGGATATTCCAGCGCAGGCTTTCCCAGCTGGTGGTGTTGTCGCCGCTCCAGGTCTGCGCATAACGCTGGATGCCGGGCGGGCCGGCACGGCTGACGCTGAACACCGGCTCGCCCGGCCTGTGCCGGGCCTGGGCTTCGAAGCTGGCGCGGGTCATCAGCAGGCCTTGAAGCGGGCGCGCACGGTGCATCGGTACCGGCGTGCCGAAGCCATCGCACTGTGCGTCGTCATCCAGGATGGCGTATTCGTTGTTGTCGTTCCAGCCCACGTCGATGCCGTAGTCCAGCACCTGTCGCTGCAGGTTTTGCTGCCACCACGCAACCGTGGCGGCGTTGGTGAAATCGAGGTGCGCGCCCATCCCGTCCCAAAAAGGTTCCAGCACCGGCTGTTGCCCTTGCGCGTCGTGGATGAAGCCGCCCTGCGCTGCCACTTGCGCGTAGGCCGGGTGGTCGTCGAGCAGGCAGGGTTTGATATTGGCCACCACCTGCATGCCCGATGCATGGAAACGCGCGTTGAGAGTTTTCGGGTCCGGAAACTTGTCGTTGTTCCAGGTGAAGACATAACGCCGCTTGCCGCGCGATGAATAACCCGAACCGTAGTGGAAAGCCGAGCAGGGAATTCCCTCCTGTTCGATGCGGCTGATGAAGCTGTCGAGTTGCTGCTGCGCATCGGGCGCGTCGGCCAGGCCCATCGCGGTCTGCGCATAGCCGAGCGACCAGCGTGGCGGCAGATGGGTGCCGCCGATCAGGCGCACGAATCGCGCAATCACCGCGGCGGGCGTGGCGCCGGTGATGACGTAATAGTCCAGGTCGCCATCGTCGATTTCGACATGCCTGTACAGGCCGTGGTAGTTGTCGTGTTCGCAGCCCAGGTCGAAGGTGCAGGGCGCCAGCGTGTCGTAATAGATGCCGCACCAGGCGCCGTCGCTGCTGCGGCTCAGCACGAACGGCCAGTGTTTGTACAGCGGGTCGCCGCTGCGCGGGTCGTAGCCCAGCGCGTCCATCGCCAGTGTGCGCAGGCGCCGGCCGTGCAGATTCAGCGCGCCGGTCTTGTCGCCCAGGCCGTAGTAGCGGTCGCCGGGTTCGCGTTGCAGGTAGTGGCGGATCGCGCCAGTGCGGCGGCTGGCCATGTAGGCGGCACTGGCGCGGTCTTCCAGCAGCAGGCGGCCCTGGCTGTCGGTCCAGCGCAGTGCCAGTGGTTCCGTGCGCAACGTCAGTGACAAGTCATCGGTGTGCAGCGTGATGGCGCAATCGACCTGTGACACCCGTGCCGCAGGGCACGCAAAGCCGCTGCGGTCGTCGCGCGCGCGGCCGGTCCATGCGACATCCATACCCGCCAGCGGCGCGATGGCCCAGGTGCGGGGCTCGCGGTAACCCGCGACGGGCTTGATGCGAACCCGCGCGATGTCACTCTCCAGTATCTCGAGCGCCAGTTGGGCGCCGCCGCCGAGCGCCAGCGTGATGCCGTGGCCATCGGCACGCGCGGCACCGGCGGCGCGCAGCGACTTCATGCGCGCTCCGTCCCGGCGGGCCGCAGGCGCAAACCCTGCGCGTCGAACCAATGCAGATGTTTTGCCGGCATGCCGATTCCCACGCTTTCACCGCCGCGGATCATGGTCTGCCCATTGCACACCATCTCGAACGGCGTGTCGGTGCCCACATGGCCATGCAGCAAACTGGTAGAACCGAGTTGTTCGACCTGGTCAACATGGATGCGAATCGGGCCGTCGTTGGCAATCACGGCATGTTCGGGGCGCAACCCGATCGTGTGCGCACCTGCGGGCGGCTCCGGCGCCCCGTCCGGATGGTTGGCGCGCGCAATCAGTTCGGCGGGTAAAAAATTCATGCGCGGGCTGCCGATGAAGCCGGCGACAAAGGTGTTGACCGGATGGTTGTAGAGCTCCAGCGGCGCACCCACCTGCTCGACCTTGCCGGCGCGCAGCACGACGATCTTGTCGGCCATCGTCATCGCCTCCACCTGGTCGTGCGTCACATACACCATGGTCGCCTTGAGCCGCGCATGCAGATCGCGGATCTCGGCGCGCATCGATACACGCAACTCGGCATCCAGATTGGACAGCGGCTCGTCGAACAGGAACACCTTGGGCTTGCGCACGATGGCGCGCCCGATCGCGACGCGCTGGCGCTGACCGCCCGACAGCTCCTTCGGATAGCGGCCGAGCAGCTCGGTGATGCGCAGCACCTCGGCTGCGCGGCGCACCTGCTCGTCGCGCGCGCTGCGCGCCACGCCGGCCATGCGCAGGGCGAAGCCCATGTTCTCGGCCACGGTCATGTGGGGGTACAGCGCGTAGCTCTGGAACACCATCGCCGCGCCGCGCTCGGCCGGGTGCACGTCGTTCGCCCGCTCGCCGTCGATCAGCAAGTCGCCCGCGGTGATGGTCTCCAGGCCGGCGATCATGCGCAGCATCGTCGACTTGCCGCAGCCAGAGGGCCCGACGAAGACAAGGAACTCGCCGTCATTGACGTCCAGATCGATGCCCTGGATCACCTCGACTGCGCCGAAGCTCTTGCGGATGCCGCGCAGGCTGACGTGGCCCACCTCAGCCCCCCTTCGCGCCGGATCGGCCGGCGTGGCATTGCTGCAGAAAGTGCCGATACCAATGTGCGCTGTCCTTGAGCGTGCGTTGCTGCGTGGCGTAGTCGACGTGCACGATGCCGAAGCGCTTGGCGTAGCCACTGGACCACTCGAAGTTGTCCATCAGGCTCCAGACCATGTAGCCGGCCATCGGCACGCCCTGCTGCAGCGCCTGGGCGACGGCGGCGATGTGGGTCTGCAAATACTCGGTGCGGTCGGCGTCGTGCACCTGCCCGTCAGTGACCAGATCCTTGAACGCGCCGCCGTTCTCGGTGATGTACACCGGCGGCAGCGGGTACTCGCGGTGCAGCGTCAGCAGCAGCTCGGTCAGTCCGCGCGGGTAGATCTCCCAGCCCATGTCGGTGAGCGCCAGGCCGCTCGTCGTCTTGTCGAAAGGCTTGCCGGCGCTGGAGACATTGCGCGAGTAGTAGTTGACCCCGATGTAGTCCATCGGTGTGGCGATGTGAGCCATGTCGCCGGCCTGCACCTCGGGCGCATCGGCGCCGAGCTCTTCGAACACTTCTTTCGGGTAGCTGCCTTTGAACAGCGGGTCGGTGTACCAGCAGCGGCCGCGCAGGTCATCCATGCGGGCCGCCTCCCGGTCGGCGGCCGAGTCGGTGGCCGGCATGCCGTGCCCCAGGTTGAGCACGATGCCCAGCTTGGCGCGGCAACCATCGGCGCGCAGCGCCTGCAGCGCCAGGCCGTGGCTGAGCAGCAAGTGATGCGCCACCTGATTGGAGACCTTTCGGTTCTTCAGGCCGGGCGCAAACTCGCCCTTCTCATGCCCGAGCACGGCCGCGACCCAGGGCTCGTTGTGGGTCGTGATGGCCACCAGCCGGTCGCCCAGGCGCTGGTTCACGCCACGCGCGTAGTCGACGAAGCGGTGCACCGTGTCGCGCGAGGCCCAGCCGCCCTGGTCTTGCAGGGCCTGCGGCAGGTCCCAGTGGTTGAGCGTCAGGTAAGGCTGCACGCCGCGCGCCAACAGGCCATCGACCATGCGGTCGTAGAAGGCCAGACCCTTGTCGTTCCACGCGCCAGCACCCAGCGGCTGCACGCGCGGCCACGACACCGAGAAGCGGTAGGCGTCCACGCCCAGCGAGGCGATCATGTCCAGATCGCTGTCCAGGCGGTGAACATGGTCGCATGCCACGTCGCCATTGCTGGCGTCGGCGATTGCGCCGGGGACGCGGCAGAAGCGGTCCCAGATCGACTCGCCCTTGCCGTCTTCCTGGGCGGCGCCTTCGATCTGGAACGCACTGGTGGCCACACCCCAGACAAAGTCGGGGGGGAAGGCGCGATGGAGGTCGGTGGCGGCAGTCATGTTGTGCTCATTGGCAAGGCGTTACTTCACGGCACCGGCGGTCAGGCCGGCAATCAGTTGCCGCGACGAGATCGCGAACAGGATCAGCAGCGGGGTGGTGGCGATGGCCGAGCCGGTCATCAGTGCACCCCACTCGGTGTTGACGGTGCTTTGCAGCGTACGCAGCGCCAGCGGCAGGGTGTAGTTGTCGAGGCTGCGCATCACAATCAGCGGCCCGATGAAGTTGTTCCACGAGGCGATGAAGGTAACCAGGCCCAGCGTGCCCAACGCAGGCTTCAACAGCGGCAGCACGATGTGCCAGTAGATGCCGAGCTCGCCGCAGCCGTCCATGCGCGCGGCTTCGACCAGCTCGCGCGGCACCGCGGCCGACGCGAACTGGCGCATCAGGAAGATGCCGAAGGCGCTCGCCGCGCCGGGGATGTAGAGCGCCCGGTGCTGGTCGATCCAACCCAGCGCGTCCATGATGAGGAAGGTCGGGATCATGCTCATGAAGGACGGCAGCAGCATCGTCGCCATCACGAGCGTGAACAGGGCATTCTTGAAGCGGAACTCGAAGAGCGCGAAGGCGTAGCCGCCCATCGAGCAGAACAGCAGCGTCAGTGCGGTCGAGGCGAGCGCGACGTACAGGCTCCAGCCCAGGTTGCGCCAGAACGGCAGGCGCTCGGTGAGGATCTTCAGGTTGGCCGCCAGGTCGTCGCCGAACCACAGCGGCGGCGGCAGGTTGAAGATCTCCGTGCGCGAGTTCGTCGCGAACACGAACATGAAGTAGAACGGCGCGAGCATGATCAACGCGCCGACGGCGAGGACCGCGTGCGCGGCCCAGGGGGCGAGGTGCGCCGTCTTCACGCTGCCCCCCTGCGCGAACGGAACGCGCGGTTGGTGAGCCATGTCAGCAGCGCGACGACGACGAACAGCAGCCACGACATCGCGCTGGCGCCGCCGAAGTCGTTGAAGTCGAAGGCCA
>JAYUQC010000112.1:0-11996 GCA_043759735.1 Rhodoferax sp. | reverse complement strand
CGCGTCTCGGGCTGCGGTTTCGAACGCAGTGGCCAGAGCCTCGCGCATTTCGACGGTCAGCGCGTTGTGCTTTTCGGGGCGGTCTAGGGTGACGACCGCGACCGCATCGATCACTTCGTAGCGTGTGGTCATGCGGCACTTTACAGCCGCGAGGGTGCTGCGTACGATCGGCGCGGACAATGGTTCCATTGAGCCTCGCGGTGCCCTTGTAGGAGACCCACCTTTGGAAGCGCAATGGATCCGATGCAGCCGGCCCGATGGCCGCCCGCATCTGCTCTTGATCACGATCGATCGTCCGCCGGTCAATGCGATGTCGCTCGATGCGCACCGCGAGCTGCTCGACGCGTTGCGCTGCACCGCCGCCGATCCGACGATCCGCTGCGTGGTGCTGACCGGCGCTGGGCACAAGGCCTTCGTTGCCGGCGGCGACGTCGGTGAACTCGGCGCGCTCGATCCGGCCTCGGCGCTGGTGCGCACGCGTGTGATCCGAGACGTGTTCGACGCGATCCGGCGCAATGCCGTGCCTGTCGTCGGCGCCATCAACGGCGCCGCGCTCGGTGGCGGGCTGGCCATGGCGTCGCAGTGCGACGTCCTCGTCGCGGCCGACACCGCCACCTTCGGCTTGCCCGAGATCAACGTCGGCGTGATGGGCGGCACCAAACACTTGGCGCGCATGGTTCCCGAGAAACTGATGCGCTGGATGGCGCTGACTGGCAAGCGCGTCGACGCAGCCTTCCTAGAGCGCCTGGGCGCCGTGCTGAAGGTGGTGCCGCAGGAACGACTGCTCGAAGCGGCGTTCGAGGTCGCCGACGACATTTGCGCCAACAGCCCGACGGCCGTGCGGTTGATGAAGGAGGTGATCAACTTGACCGAGTCGATGGACCTCGACAACGGCTACCACGTCGAGACCTATGCGACGGCCATCATCTCGACCGATCCAGATTCCAAGGAGGCGGCCAGGGCGTTTCACGAGAAACGCCCGGCACGATTCTCCAAGGGTGCCGGGGAACGCGGATGACCAAGAACCACTGGCGAACATCCGACAACTGCATGCGCAGCATTTTTCAATTACTGGAGGCAATATGAACAAGTTCCTGTCAGCACTATTGTGCGGAACAGCCATGGCATTGACTGCGCCGGCCTGGGCGCAAGACACCTATCCGAACCGGCCGATCACCATCGTTGTGCCATTCGGGCCGGGCAGTGGTACCGACATCGGGGCACGCTTGATCGGGCAGAAGCTCAGCGAAGCACTCGGCCAACCGGTGACGGTCGACAACAAGCCCGGTGCCAACGGCGTCATCGCGGCTGAACTTGTCGCCAATGCGAAGCCGGATGGTTACACCCTGGTCATGGGCACCAATTCGACGCACGGTGCCAATCCGGCATTGGTAAAGGGCCTGCGTTATGACCCGGTCAAGGGCTTCGAACCGGTCAACCGGGTGGCGATCTTCTCGAGCGTCATCGTGGTCAATCCGAATATTCCGGCGAAGAACCTGGCCGAGTTGGTCACTTATGGCAAGAAGCAGGAACTCACGCTGGCAACTGGCAACGCGAGCGGCGTCGTGATGGGTGAGAACTGGGCGAAGCTGGTTGGCATAAAGGTGTTGCGGGTTCCATTCAAGAGCAATCCGCAGGCGATGACCGAGGTGGTTGCGGGGCGTGTCAACATGATGTTTACCGACATTGCGTCGGCCAAAGGCCTGCTCACGTCCGGCAGTGTGCGACCGATTGCAATGACCACTGCGCAGCGCAGTTCCTTGCTGCCAGATGTTCCGACCGTGGCTGAAGGCGGGTTCCCCGACTATGACCTTTCGGGCTGGATTGCTTTGTTTGCCCCGGCCGGAACACCCAAGGCGATCGTTGACAAGCTCAATGCGGAAGTCGCCAAGGCGCTGCAGTTGCCCGACGTGCGCGCGCGTCTGACCGGCCTTGGGGCGGACCCGGCCCCGATGCCGGTTGCCGATTTCGCGAATTGGTCGCGCCAGGAGGTTGCGAAGTGGACGCGGTTGGTGCGGGAGGCGGGAATCGAACCGGAGTGACGGCGTGATCGGTATGTGTCCTGGGGGCCAGGCGTAGTTTGATTGAGGGAGAAATCGACATGGATTTCCGATTCACGGACGAGCAGCAGATGTGGCACGATACCTTGCACACCTTCATGGAGAAGGAAGTGGGCCGGGCGTACACCCGGGACCACGACGCAAGCCGGGAATTCCCCTACGAGGTCTATCGAAGAATGGCCAAGCAGGGTTGGCTTGGCCTGTTGCTGCCAGAGGAGGATGGCGGTGTCGCCGCCGATCCGGTGATGTTCGCAATCTTCTGCGAGGCGATTGCCAAATACAGCCTGGACACCGCCGCGTGCATCATGACGTCGATGTTCACGGCCACAAACCTGTCCAGCCACGGGTCGCCGGCGCAAAAGGCGCTCTACCTGCCACCCTTTCTGCGTGGCGAAGCGACATTCTCGATCTCCATCAGCGAGCCGGGTTCCGGCTCGGATGCGGCAGCGGCGCGTACCAAGGCGGTTCTCGACGGCGACACGTGGGTCCTCAATGGCAGCAAGACATTTTGCTCCGGCGCCCACCTGCCCAACACGACCATCGTCATCATGGCGCGCACCGGCGAGGAACGCTATGCGGGGCTGAGCCTGTTCCTGCTGCCTAACACGACCAAGGGCCTGACGATCACCAAGCTCAACACCATCGTTCGGCGCAGTCTGGGGACCACGCAGCTCTATCTCGACGACGTCCGCCTGCCCAAAGAGAATCTGATCGGCGAAGTCGGCAAGGGTTGGGCCTACATCGGCACGCACCTGGAACATGAGCGTCTGAGCCTGGCCGCCTCGTATGTCGGCAATGCCCGCACGGCGCTCGACGACACTCGGCGCTACACCAAGGAGCGCAAGCAGTTTGGCCGCGCCCTGTCCTCGTTCCAGGTGCTCAAGCACCGCATGGCCGAGAACGAGTCGGAAATCGAGGCGGCACGTTTGCTGACGTATTCGGCCGCCACAAAAATGGCCAGGGGCGAACGGGCCGTCAAGGAGGTCTCGATGGCAAAGGTGTTTGCCGCCAATACCCTGTTCAAGACGGCGTTCAATGGCATGCAGGCGCTTGGCGGCTACGCCCAACTTCCGGAGTACGACATGGAACGTTACTTCAGAGAAGCGAAACATGCAATGGTAGGTGGTGGTACCAACGAGATCCAGCACAGCATCATCGCCAAGGAGATGGGTCTGTAGGGCTGCATCTGGCCACCCCTGTCGAACTCGGGTGGCCCCGGTCGCGCAGCGCCAGGGCCGCATTGTTCAGAAAGCAATAACCGCCATAAAAATTGGCTCCGCCGTGGTGGCCGGGCGGGCGGCTCAATGCAAATGCCGCGCGGGCTCCGTCGGCCATCGCGTGCGCGGCGCTCAGGGTTGGCCAGCGGGCCGAATGAAACCTGGGATGCAGAGGCGGTCAAGTGCAAAGCGCGCGCCCGACGAAACTCAAAGCCAGAGGTTGCTTGTATGCCGCATGTAACGAGGCGGCCTCGTGCACAGACCGATATCCTGGAAATCTGGGACTACATCGCCGATGACCGTACAGCGGCCGCCGATCATTGGGTGGATCACCTCGACGCGAGTTCCGGGTGCTGGCGACGCAGCCGAAAAGCAGGTAGGAGAGCTGTTCGACATAGTCGCCGTAGCCCATGCCGTCGTCGCGCGGCACATTGCAGTAGTTCCAGAGCTGCTGGACGATGGTGGCGGAGTTCAAGGGTTGGATTGTTTTTCTTTCATGGCACGGAGCATTGCATTGAGCCAGGCAAGGGCGCGATCAGGTTCAGCTGGGTTCATTTCCGTGGGAAGTCGCCCCAGAGAATCGGGATGGGTTTGACGTGAAAGTACCTTCGCTATCAGATCCAGACCATTGGGATTCAACAAATGGCCGATGTCCCGACCCAGCATACGAGGGCCTGCAAGCTCGTAATCGAAGTCGTCTTCCTGCGTCCAGTCGACAAATTCCTGCCACAAGCGCGACTCGTTGCCCGCTGCCAGGTAATGTCGCAGAATCATTTGCAGGTCATGTGCGTCCTTGCGCGGTGCTCTGTAGTGTCGATCTTGCCAGCAGACGATTTTCAGCAACGTCAATGCCGGCAGCGAAGCGACACGCGAACGGACACCACCAGAAAAGAGCGCGGGTTGCGAGGTCGCCCGTGCTTCGCGAAAGCCAAATGCATCCATGACCGACTCGCCTGTCGGCGGCCAGGCGATGGTGCGATCGGCCATTTCGACTCCACCAAAAGGAACCAGGTCTACCGGCCAGCCCGTGTGATGCCGAATGCGGTGCGCACCCGGCGAACCGACTGTGAATTTGCCACTGGATATCAACTGCTGGCGCAAGGCGTCAAATGCGGCCCAATCTGGCACTGCCATCGCAACGTCGATGTCTTCCGTCTGGCGTTGCATCGCAATGCCAAATTGGTATTGCAGGTGCAGGTCGCGTGCGAAAGCGCCCACCAGCAGTGGGGAAACGTCCATCTGTGTCGCTGCTTCCTCGATGTCCGCAATGACGCGGGCATGCAGAATTAGTTCAGGCCGTTGGGAGAAGTCGAGCAAGATGGGTGTCATACACGATCTGAGCGGTCTCGATGCAACGGGCGTCGCCGGTTGCCAGCAAGTCGGCGTATACCAGCACCGGATGCACGGTGTCGGGGTGTGGTGCCGGTGGCATGTGCCCCCAGAACGGCTTGCGCCATTCCAGAACGCGCTGACCATCGGTCACATGGTGCACTTTGGTCAACTGCTGCGCGACGAGCAAGCGCGGCGGGAGCTTTTCTGCGTAGAGCGTGAGGATGCCGGGGCGCAGATATTGCACCAGCAGCTTGGCTGCTGGCTCACCACCCCACAACACCGCGGGTGCCTCCAATGTCCATTGCGGCCAGCTGTCAAAATCCTTCACCGAGTACGTCGTCTGCAAGGCCTTGGCGCGCAATCGGCGGGCATAGGTGAGCGCCCATTCGTCCAGCAGGCGTTTGGTGGTGGCCAGTTGCCGACCTTGCTTGCGTTCCGCCAGGTGTCCGGCTTGGCGCAGGTCCGCGAGCACGGCTGGAATTGCGCCCAGGGCTACTCCGGCCCTGGTTGCGATGACGCGTTGTGTTGCGTTGGCGAGTGCGGGTTCGCACAGTAGCGCAAACATGACCTTCAAGCCACCCGTCGTGTAGGCCTTGCCGGCACTGGTGTTGGTGTGCTCTGCTGGTGGCTTGCGGCCCATGACCATGACGTGCAGGCCCGGCGCCTCCAGGTAGGCGTTGCCGGCCGCGTCGACAAACTGCTGCTTCTGGCCGCGCAGCTTCTCCGCCATTGGCGGCGTGATGTACTCCGTGATCAACAATGCCGGGTGGCCGGTGACCGCCGCAGCGTGCTGCAGTTGCATCGCCGCAGCTCCCAGGCTGGCGGGTGCAAGCCGGGCTTTGGCTTCGACGACGTAGTCCATCGGGGCCGCGCCTCCGGTGATGCGCAGCCATCCGTCACCTGGAAACCGCGGCTTTGTTGAGGGGGGTGGCACGACGACCGCGTCCACACCCAGTTGTTTCAACTGGGCTCTGACGCGGTCGACGAGAGGGTGAGGGTAGCTCACTTGTTCAAAAATAGTCACTGTTCACATTTTATGAACATGGTCGAACTATAAACAGTTCCTGGCGTCCACTCAACCGCAACCGCAACCGCAACCGCAACCGCAACCGCAACCGCAACCGCAACTCGGACAAGGTGATCACCTATAGCATCCCGGGCCGCCCCAGCCCAGTCGCTCATTGCCGAGCGATGGCAGTGCAAGGGAACCTGCCGAACAATGTGGCGGACCTCACACGGCCGGCCCCTGTCAGCACGCTGGGTTTAGCCCTGGCGTAGACACCCACACCGAGACGACCCAAGGCACCTTCGCGGGTGAGCTGAGTCGACCCACGACTCACCCGTGCCGAGCTGCCAAAGCGCTCGAACTCAGCCCGCAGGAACACACCATCTTCGCAGTTAGCGACGGAGCGCTTGATGCGGTCCATGATTTTCACGGCATGTTTGAGACGGTCTTCGACATTTTTACCTATGAAGACATTTTTAGGTAACCTGTTGTTGTAAAAAGGAATATATGCGCTGATGGCGATCATCTGAATCGAGTGCTCGGGTCGTCAGGAAAGTTACTTGCCTACCACCGGAATCTGAAAGCGCGGTATTCGCCATTCCCCAGGTACGCGTTCTTCAGACTCGTCACTTGCATTTCGAGGATGTCTGACGGCGCACGCATTTCGCCGCGCCATCGCACTTTGCGATGCCACTGTTTGTAGAATGCAGACACGAGCTTGTGGCGGCAGGCGGCGCGCAAACGCCCGTCCTTGTCCAGATCAAGGGCAAAGCCCCGCCCGAGCATGCCAAGCACCACCCGGTCGCCGAATGGAGCCCGGTATTCTTCGATCAGGTCAAATACCAGGCTACCCTGGTCACGTTCTGTTCCATGGATGATTCCAAAATAGGGGTCCAGGCCAGCGCGTATGACCGCGCGCCAGACCTCACCGTACAACATGCCGTAAACGTAATTGACGGCGCTGTTCACCGGGTCAGTCGCGTGCCGTGTATGCCGCCCCGGAAACGCCAATTCCGCTGGCACCAGGCTGGCAAACGCTGCCCAATACTTTGCCGCCGCGCGGCCTTCATGCCCCATGGCCGAGGCGCGTGCGGCCACGGCCATGGGATCAAATTCGACAAGCGTGTCTGCGGTGGACCGGACGTCATCCGCACAGCGCGTGATCTCGCTGTAGGTGGCGTCGTTCTTGCGCTTGTGATATCGCGCAAAGTACTTCAATACGGATGCCTGGTTGGCGACTTTGGCAGCCAGCATGTTCAATCCGATTTTGAGGACATCCGGGTCGCTTCTGCGCAAGACCTGTTGTTGCCTCACGTTGGAACGGGTGCTTTGGACTGGTTGGACATCGGGTACCACCGCTAACTTTTTGGCTGCTGTACTTTCGTTGCCGAGCATGGCCAGAACGCGGCGCTGGAATGATTCGAGCTTGTGTGGAAACTCCTTGCCCATTTTTTGGCCAGCGCCTCTTCACACATGAATACGCCCTTGAGTCGGAACCCGGCAGGGCCTTGGGCTGGGTGTGGCCTTCTCCCACCGCTCCGTGGCCGAGGTCAAATGCTTGGCCGAGATCGTTTCGGGCAACCCGCTTGGGCACGTGGGCATGCCGCCGGGGCAGCTCTCGGGCCTCGCCGAGCTACTTCTTCCCGATCATAGCGATGCCGGCCACAGCCGCGCGAAGTCAAACGAAAGTTGGCGGTGGTGCCGGATGGAAAGCAGATAGACCGTCGCACTGTCGTCCATTGCTGCGTGCAGTATCAGGTAGTCGCCGTGCAGGTACTCGCGAAGCGCATTGGCAGCGCCGGCAGGCAGCCTTGCGAGCTGGGCCAGGGCCTCGGCAGACTGGGGTGGCTTGTCCAGATAGCGCCTGCCGATGCGAGGGAATCGGGCAAGGTTGGGGATGAGCGTGGTGCGTAACCCAGCCAGCAGATCGTCGAACGCGAAGGCTGCGTCTGCATCGGTCAGGAACGCCGCGATCGCATCCAGGCGTTCGAGGAAGCTCGCGGTCGCCTCGACGCGGTAGAGGTCCTCAACCACTCTTCTTTACGGCCTTCTTGCGGTTTGTCGCCGCGGCGCTGCGACGTGCGCCGGCTGTTGTTCCGGCGGAGCGTCGCTGCTGAAGCTGGGCGATGGCCGCGTCGGCCGCAACTGTTCGTCCGGCGGCGATATCTGCCAAGCCCCGCTCTGCATCCGTAATCAGCAGCAGGTGGATGCGCTCACGTTCCAGGCGGTGGTAGTAGTCAAGCCGGTCGGCGTCGATCAAGGCTACATAGCTCTCGCCGTTTTTGGTAATGATTTTCTCAGCGCCGGCCTTGGCTTGGTCGGCCAGCTCTGAGAGGTTCGCGCGTGCTTGGGTGAATGGGACTATATCGCTGGTGGTAAAGCCCATGAACGGCTCCTTGGTACGAGGATTACAGAATTCTGTGCAGTCTATCAGACCTACGTGGCGATGCCCCCTAAGGGGCAAAACGCCCGCAGGTTTGCCTGCGGGCGTTTGCTTGGGTAGTGGAAATTTGCAGAGACGGACTGTGCCGCGTGAGCTAAACTAATTGAACTTAGTTTAAATTTGCCGGTTATGGAAATTGTCAATATCCACGAAGCCAAGAGCCAACTTTCGCGTTTGATTGCGGCTGCAGTTCAGGGAGACTCATTCATCATCGCCAAGGCGGGGAAGCCGCTGGTCAAGGTGACGGGTCTGGATGCCGCCCCCCGGGCACCAGCCCGGCGGCTTGGATTTCTGGCTGGCCAAATGCGCGTACCGGATGCATTTGACCAAATGGGAAAGGCCAACATCGAGAAACTCTTCAGCGGCAGTAAATGAAACTGCTGCTGGATACCCATCTTCTGATCTGGGCTGCCATCGGGTCCGATCGACTGTCCGCCAAAGCCAGGAAGTTGATCGAAGACCCAATCAATGAGTTGTATTTCAGCGCCGCCAGCTTGTGGGAGATTTCCATCAAAAATGGCCTGGGGCGTGCGGATTTTCAGGTGGACGCCAGAGTGTTGCGCCGTGCCTTGTTGGACAACGGCTATCAGGAACTACCGATTACCGGTGCACATACTGTCGCCGTTGAGAGTTTGCCACCCATCCACAAAGACCCATTCGACCGTATTCTGGTTACGCAGGCGACTGCGGAAGGAATTACCTTGCTGACCTCCGACGTTCTGGTGGCGAAGTATCCCGGGCCCATTCGGAAGGTTTGAACACCGGCTTGAGGGCAGAACACGCGCGATGATGGTGCGGTGTAGCGGCCCGACGTACATATACCAGGATGTCCGTATCTACGGCCATTCGCGGCCGGCCGCCACCGCCCAGCGCAGCTTGGCCGAGGTCGAGCGCGGATTGGCGCGGCGTTCGTCGAAAGATGCGCGGATGGCATCCGGCGCCACCTGCGCATAGATGCCGCTGCGCGCACCCGCCTGGAAGGCCTTCTTGACGCGCCGGTCCTCGCCGGAATGAAAGCTCAGGATCGCCACCCTGCCGCCGGGGCGCAGGCAGGTCGGCAACATGTCGAGCAAGTGGTCCAGCACACCGAATTCATTGTTCACTGAAATCCGCAGGGCCTGGAAGGTGCGCTGCAGCGATTTGGTGGTCTCGACCAGGCGTTCCGCGTCCGGCATTCGTTTGGGCAAGGCCGCCTGCACTGTCTGGCGCACCAGTTCGGCTAACTGGGTGGTGGTCTCGATGTACTGGCCCTGCAGCGCGGCCGCCAGGGGCACGGCAAAAGGTTCGTCGGCGTTGTCGGTCAGCAGGTCGCGCAAGGCCGCGCGGGTCACCGACAGCAGCAACATGGAGGCCGGTTGTTCGCTGCTCGGGTCCAGCCGCAAGTCCAGCGGGCCGTCGGTCTTGAAGCTGAAGCCGCGCGCCGGGTTGTCGATCTGCATCGACGAGACACCAAGGTCGGCCAAGATCAAGTCGAAGCCGCCGCCGGCCTCGGGCAACAAACTGGTGATGCCCGCGAAGTTGATGCGGCGCAGAACCAGCACGGACGCGTCAAAGCCCAGGCCGCGCAGGCGCTTTTCGGTGCGGGCGAACTCTACCGGGTCGACGTCCGTGCCGAACAGGCGGCCACCGGGCGCCAGCAGCGCCAGTATTTCGCGCGCGTGGCCACCGTAACCAAGTGTCGCGTCGAGCCCCACCTCACCCGGTTGCGGATCAAGGATCTGCAGGATTTCGCGCACGCAGATCGGGCGGTGCATGCCGGCAGGTGTCTGCCCGCGCGCCATCACCTTCTCGATGGCATCGGCATGGGTTGCCGGGTCGAGTTCCTTGTACTTATCCTCGAAGCTGCGCGGATGGGTGCCGGCGTAGCGGACGCGTCTGCGGTGGGGCGGTGAAGCATCGGACATGCGTGATTGTCGCGCCGGCCGGCCGCTCGGGTTTTGGTGAAGGCCGCGAGTGCGGTATTGGGGCTCAGGCGGTTGAATTTTCTACCTACCAGATCGGTCCGGTGTCGTTCACATCTTGCCCGCTAACCCGCATGGAATAAGCCTTTTCCAGCCCCGGAACGAGTCAATGCAAGCCACCAGGGAGGCAGCCATGATAGAGTGCATCATGGCTGATCGAAAAGTCATCGACGATACGCACCACATCACGCAAAAGCGTGGAAATGGTCAGCTTCGACGTGAAATTTGGGTTGATGCGCAAGGTCAGGTGACTCGGTACAACCTTGCGTACATCAACCATGCACTGCACGCTGGCGACAACGGGCGCGTGGTGGGTTATGACAACCAGCATGGGTATCACCACCGGCACTATTTCGGTGTTGTGGCTGCGGTTGAGTTTACGAGTTTCGACGACATAGAAGATCAGTTCCAGGCCGATTGGGCCGCACTCAGGAGAACAGCATGAAAAATGTCACTCTCAAGGCAGGTAACGAACAAGATTTCTTTAGCAGAGGGAAGGTGTTGGCACGATTGGCTGACGCTGGTCAACCGATGCCAGAGGAGCGTACTGTCAGCTTTGAAGATCCTGCCGATCTGCTGCGCTTGCTGACTGCCAGCCGACTAGAAGTGTTCCGCAGCGTCAAGGGTGAACCGGGTTCGATCACAGTCATCGCTGGGCGATTGCAGCGCGATCGCAGCGCTGTCAAACGCGATGTAGACCAGTTGGCACAAGTTGGCCTTGTGACGATTGAGACCAAGCCTCTTCCAGGTCATGGTCACATGAAAGAGATTCGAGCGGCCGCAGGCATTTTCCGCCTCGAAGCGACGGTCATGTGACCAGGTTGGACGGTCATGGTCGTTGGCTGCAGCACAAAGTGCTGTGCAAACGAAATGCGCGGTGTTGAGAGTTTGGTTGGCCCCATGGCAGGTACCGGGCAATCGCCTTCTATGACTGCCCCTGGTCAAATTCGGGTGCCCGGTTTCCCGACGTGGTCACCAGAAAACTGCCAGTTGAGACCCGCCACAGTTTCCGGCCGCAGCGATCCTCGCAGTTCAACAGCGTATCGACTCGGGGCCAGACGCCATCCGCGTTTGCGAAGGGCGCCGACGTTGCTGTGAGCCAATGATCGGCGCCCGGCCATAGGAATCAGGTCCTCGACGAAGACCCGATTCGGGGTTGCACGATCGAGCCGACTCGTGTAGCGACTTCGAGTACGGACGACGAATCCCCAGCAGACCCGACTAGTCCATGCGCCGCCTGATGGGTCCATGCTGCAGAGGGCAGATCCCTGGTGATCTGGCTGGTGAAGCGACGTGTTTCGACGGCCGTTGGAAGGCACCGTCCGGCCTACCCGCATGCATAGACATTTGGCCCATCACGCCGAATCAGTGCCTCGTCCAAGCTCCAATGGCACCGGAGAGGGACGGCCTTTGATGGAAACATCGGTACTTCCATTGACAGCCACGAGGTGACCACCATGTCTCAACCCAGCCAACGCGAGCCAGCAATTCTGCGCCGCAAGGATGTCCAAATCCGCACCGGCCTTGCGCGCAGCACCATCTATCTGTACGTCCAGCAAGGCTCCTTCCCCAAGCCCGTGACGCTTGGTCGCCGCGCAGTCGGTTGGCTGGAATCGGAGGTCAGCGCGTGGATCACCGAGCGCGTCAGGATTGTCAGAGACGTCCAGACGAGCGGGTGCAGCTCAACGATGCAGGGCAGGTGGAGCTCAAGCTCAAGACACCCTGGCGCGACGGCACCACGCACCTGGTGATGAGCCCGCTGGAGTTCATGCAGCGGCTGGCGGCGCTGGTGCCACGGCCCAGGCTGCACCTGATCCGCTTCCATGGTGTGCTGGCCCCGAACGCGAAGCTGCGCTCGCTGGTGGTGCCGCAGGGGCTGCCCAAGGATGAGGAAGCGCCAGGCGTTGCCGCATCCGGCGTCCAGTGCGAGGCCGAGACCGCCCAAGTCCGGCCCGCACGCATCAGCTGGGCACGGCT
>JAYUQC010000111.1:0-33451 GCA_043759735.1 Rhodoferax sp. | reverse complement strand
GACGAATCGCAACAGCGACGCCTGCGCCTGATCCAGTTGGCGGTTCTGTTGCTCGAGCGTTCCCTTGATCAGCCAGGCACGGGCATAGTCCGGCTTCTCGCGCGTTACATGGTCCAGCTGGACTGCCGATTCGGCATAGCGCTGGCGGCCCAACAGCGCGGTGGCGTAATCCATGCGCACCTCGAAGCGGGGGTTCGCCTCCAGGTATCGCAACACGGCGGCTTCCGCATCATTGTTGCCGGCCGAAAACAGGGACAAGGCCACTATCGCCGGGCCTTCGGCCCGCACATCCAGGGCCTGGCCGCGCAACACGGCGTCCAGCGCGCCGGGGCTGTCCTTGGCCTCGGCCCGCATGCGCGCAATCGTTATCCAGGCCGCAGCGCCCAGGACCGGGTCGGCCAGGTGTTCGGACAGGGCTTGCTCGACAACGCTGGCGGCCATTTTCTTGTCGGTGGATCGCGCAAAATAGCTCGGTATGCTGTTGATCGTGATGACCCGATCCGGACCATTGGCAAAGGCCAGGTCGCGCTGAAGGGGGGCCAGGCTGTCGCTGAGCCGGTTGAGTCCTATCAGGATTTGCAACAGGTACCGGTTGGCTTCGCGCGACTGCGGCAGGGCGGTTCTCCAGGCCCGTGCCGCCTGCAAGGCCGACTCGCCGGAGCGGCCCCGCAATGCGATGTCCGTGGCCCGCTTGAACAGCCGTGCATCGCCGGTCTTGCGGGCGGCGTCCAGGATGATGGAGAAGCCCACGCCGGGCTCGCCGCCGATGGCGTTGAGTTCACCCAGCAGCAACTGATAGAACAACTCCGCGGACAGCGCCGAGCTGGGTTCGGATTGCGTTGGCTCGGCGGCTTGTTGGCCAAAGGCTGCAGGCACACACAGGATTGCGAACAGCACTATGACGAGGGCGCTGCGTTTGAATGAGATCATCGATCCATAATAGTCCAACGCGGTGCGCGCCGTTGTGCGCTGGATTGATATACCCATGCCTGAACTGCCCGAAGTCGAGGTTACGCGCCTGAGTTTTGCCGGCCGCATACGAGGGGCGGTCATCCAGGATGTCTGGCTGGGGAAACCCTTGCGCTGGCCATTGGGCTGCGCTGGCGCCGATTTGCACGGGCAAACGGTGCTGCAGGTGCGCCGGCGTGGCAAATATCTGCTGCTGGACCTCGATCGCGGCCTGCTGTTGATCCACCTGGGCATGTCGGGTAGCCTCAGCTTTGGCGCGCAATTGCCATTGCGCGGGCCGCATCACCATTTCGAACTCGTCACCAGCCGCGGCAGTTTGCAATTGAATGACCCCAGGCGCTTTGGCGCGGTGGTGTTCGCGCCGGGCGAAGATGCCCCGATGGCGCGCAAATTGCTCGGACGCCTCGGGATGGAGCCGTTGTCCGAGCAGTTCGACCTTTCGCTGTTCGTGCAAGGCCTCAAGCAGCGCCGCAGCGCCGTCAAGCAGGTATTGCTGGCCGGCGACCTGGTGGTGGGGGTTGGCAATATCTATGCGTGCGAAGCCCTGTTTCAGGCCGGCATACGGCCAACGGTGCGGGCCAACCGGCTTGGCCGCGTGCGCATCGCCCGCCTGCACCAGACAATCCGCGATGTGCTTGCGCGCGCGGTCCAGCGGGGCGGCAGTACGCTGCGCGATTTTTCGAGCGCGAACGGGGATGCCGGCCATTTTCAAAGGGAGGCGGCCGTTTATGGCCGCTTCGGCGAGCCGTGCACGGTATGCGCCACGCCCATTTCTCGCATGCTGCAGGGGCAGCGCTCGACATTTTTCTGCCGAATGTGCCAGCATTAGTGCCTGCAGATCGACCGGGCGATGCTATATTGAAAGGCACGGGGGGAAACCTTGGCAACATCATTCAACGAGCAGTTTGACCAGCATGGGGCGTGGCGCCGCGAATTTGGCCTGCGCCTGAAGCTTTTGGCCGAGTGGATGAAAGACCACGATCTGCTTGACGCAGGGGTCGAGGAGCGCCTGCGCCGCCTGGAGCTGCAGGTTCGGGCCGACAAGGTCATGGTTGCATTCGTCGGCGAGTTCTCGCGCGGCAAGTCGGAGTTGATCAACGCGGTGTTCTTTGCCGGTTACGGCCGGCGCATCATGCCTGCCAGTGCCGGGCGCACCACCATGTGCCCGACCGAAATGGGGTATGACCCCGATGTGCCGCCTTGCCTGCGGCTGCTGCCGGTCGAGTCGCGGCTGCAACCTCAGGCGCTGATGGAATGGCGCATGGTCCCCGAGAAGTGGACCCGGATCGACCTGGATGTGAACGACCCGCAACAACTGGCCGCAGCGCTGGAAAAAGTGGCGGAAACCCGGCTGGTTTCGCGCGAGGAGGCGCAGGCACTCGGGTTCTGGCACAGCCAGGATCCCGAGGACAACCCGGTTGTCGATGCGCAAGGCATGGTGGAGGTGCCCAAGTGGCGCCATGCGTTGATCAACATTGCGCACCCCCTTCTCAAACAGGGACTAGTGATCCTGGACACGCCCGGCTTGAACGCGATTGGCGCCGAGCCCGAATTGACGGTCAGCCTGCTGCCCCAGGCCCAGGCCGTGGTGTTCATCCTGGGCGCCGACACCGGCGTGACCAAGTCCGACATGACCATCTGGCGCGAGCATCTGGCGGTTACGCCCGAGGGTTCGGATCTGCGCCTGGTGGTGCTCAACAAGATCGACACGCTGTGGGACGCGCTCAGTTCGCCCAAACAGATTCAGGCGCAGATCGACCGGCAACGGGCGTCCACCGCCGAAATCCTGGGCATCGCGCAAAGCCAGGTGATACCGATTTCGGCCCACAAGGGGTTGGTAGCCAAGGTCACCAACGACGCCGAACTGCTGGCTGCCAGTTGCCTGCCCAAACTCGAGGAAGCGCTGGCGCACGGCATCATGGGGCAGCGTCAGGCGATCCTCGGCTCGGCCGTGGCGGTCGGCATCTCCAGCTTGCGCCTGGAGACAGGCCGGGTCATCAACATCCGCCGCCGCGACCTGGCCGAGCAGATGATGGAACTCAAGGGCTTGCAGGGCAAGAATGCATCCGTCATCAAGCACATGCGGATGCGCATATCGCAGGAGCAGTCGGAGTTTGACCTGAGCGGTGCCAAGATCCATGCCGTGCGATCGGTCCACCTGAAGCTGCTGCGAGACGTGTTCGACAGCCTCAGTGGCAGTGCGCTCAAGGGTGAAATGGCCCAGCTCAACGCGGCGCTGCACCAAAAGGGCCTGAAATTCGGTGTCAAGAAGGCCTACACCGAGACCTTCGATCGGCTGCGTACGGTGTTTCATCGGGTGCAGTCGCTGTGCACCGACATCCAGTCCATGCTCGCGGCCACGTTCCGCCAGCTCAACGGCGAACATGGTTTCTCGCTGCAGGCGCCGCCGGTGCCGCAATTGGCGACCTTCGTGCAGGACCTCAACATGGTTGAGCGCGGCCATTTGCAGTACATCGGGGTTGCAAATACCTTTCGCCTCGCCCAGGCCGAGTTCTCCGACCGCCTGGTGCGGGCGTTGGCCACGCGCTTGCGCACCATTCACGAAGCCGCACTGGCCGAGGTAGAGTTGTGGAGCAAGACAGCCGCAGCGCAGCTGGACGCTCAGTTGCGTGAGCGGCGGCGCAATTTTGCGCGTCGCATCGAGGCCATCGACCGTATCCAGCAGGCCACCGGCGGACTGGCTGACCGCATCCACGAGATCGAATCCCAGGAGGCAGCCATCAAGGAGCTCGAAACCAAACTGGGCGAGTTGACCAACTACCTCATCCGGGTGCGCGAATCGCATCGGGCTGCATCCAAGGTGGCGGCGCAGGCAATCGAACCGGCGACCGCGCGCACTTGAGCTTGTCGCGGCAGCGGTTTGCCAGCCGCGTCGTGGCCTGGCAGCGCCGGCATGGCCGCCACGACCTGCCCTGGCAGAACACCCAGGATGCCTACCGCGTCTGGTTGTCGGAGGTAATGCTGCAACAGACCCAGGTCGCGACCGTCATGGCCTATTTCAAACGGTTCGTGACCCGTTTCCCCGACGTGCATGCTCTGGCCCAGGCCAGCCTGGACGATGTCATGGGGCTGTGGAGCGGGCTCGGTTATTACAGCCGGGCGCGCAACCTGCATCGCTGCGCCATGCAAGTGGTGCAGCGGTGGGCCGGCGATTTCCCCCAAGACGCCGCGACGCTGGCCACCCTGCCCGGAATCGGTCGATCAACAGCGGCCGCCATCTCGTCCCTGTGTTTTGGCGAGCGCGTGGCGATTCTGGACGCCAATGTCCGACGCGTTCTGACCCGGGTGTTGGCCTTTGACGCCGATCTGGCGCAACTGGCCAACCTGCAGCGGCTGTGGGAGGCTGCATCCGAGTTGCTGCCGCGGCGCGATCTGGCGCATGCGATGCCAAGCTACACCCAGGGCATGATGGACCTTGGCGCCACCGTGTGCCTGGCGCGTGATCCGTTGTGTGGCGAGTGCCCGGTCCAGTCTCTGTGTGAGGCCCATGCGCGGGGTCAACCGCGGGCTTTTCCGGTGCGCACGCGCTCGCGCAAGCGCAGCGCGCAATCGGTTTGGCTTTTGTGGGCGTCAAACAGCAACAGCGCGGTGTTGCTGCAGCGCCGGCCGTCGTCCGGCGTCTGGGCCGGTTTGTACTGCCTGCCATGGTTCGACAGCCGGGAGACCCTGCTCGAGCAGATGCCTGCGGCTCACCGCGCCGCGGCGGTCGACCTGACGGTGTTCAAACATGTGCTGACACACAAGGACCTGCACCTGCATGCGGTACGGGTGGAGCTGCCGAAAAAAACCAGCCCATTTGCCAATGCACAGTGGTTCGATGCCGATGCCTGGCCGCGGTTGGGATTGCCCGCGCCGGTGCGGCGCATGCTGCTTCAGGCCTGAGGCCAACCGAACGAGGTGGACGGAAATTTGCCCGGCGTCGCATCGAGCTCCCGGTGCCGGCTCAGGGTGGTCCAGCGGTCGGCAAACAGGCGGGTCAGCTCTTCGACCAGGTAGACCGAGCGGTGCTGGCCACCAGTGCAGCCGATGGCCACGGTGACATAGCTGCGGTTGTCATTGGACAGGGGGTCGAGCCACTGGTCCAGGAACTGTGCAATTTGCAACAGCATCTGGTGCACCTGTTCATGCTGCCGGAAAAACGCGATCACCGGCTCGTCCTTGCCGGTCAGCGCCTTGAGGTCGGGCTCGTAATGCGGATTGGGCAGCATGCGTACGTCGAACACGAAATCGGCGTCGCCCGGTATGCCACGCTTGTACGCGAACGACTCGAATACCAGCGTCAGGTGGCCGCCGCGCACGACGATCAGCGACTTGACATAGCGCTGCAGCTGCGAGGGCCGGATCAAACTGGTGTCGATCACATGCGCGTGTTCGCGCAGGTCTGCCAGCAATTCGCGCTCGAGCTCGATCGCATCGACCAGGGCGCGTCGATGGTCCTTGTCAACATCGGGCGCCTCGGTTTGGGACAACGGGTGCTTGCGCCTGGACTCCGAGTAACGCCGCACCAGGGTGTCGGTGGTGGAGTCGAGGAACAGTGACTTGATGACCACGCCCATGCCGGCCAGCGCGCGCAGGCGTTCGGGCACCTGTGGCAGCGCCTCGGCACTGCGCACGTCCATCGCGATGGCAACCCGCTTGTTGTGCCGGTTCTCCTGCAGCTGGACAAACGACATCAGCAGTTCGGGTGGCAGGTTGTCAACGCAGTAGTAACCCGCGTCTTCAACGGCGTGCAGCGCCACGGACTTGCCCGAGCCCGACATGCCGGTGATAAGTACTAGTTCCAGATCCATTGCGCGTTGGTGTTTCAGGCCTCATTGCGGGCCTTGATGTTCTCCTACCCTGAAGCTTGCAGCATCTCCTTGGCATGTGCAACCGTGCTTTCCAGCAGCCGCTCGCCGCCCAGCATGCGGGCGATCTCGGCGACGCGCGATTCGCCCTGCACCAGCAGCACCGAGCTCAGCGTCGACTTGCCGTGCAGCGACTTGGACACCACCAGATGGTGGTCGGCGCAGGCCGCCACCTGCGGCAAGTGGGTCACAGCCATGACCTGGCGGTCCACACCCAGCTGGCGCATCAGCCGGCCGACTGTCTCGGCCACCGCGCCGCCGACGCCCGCGTCGACCTCATCGAAGATCAGCGTCTGGGCCGCGCCAAGCCGGCTGGTGGTGACGGCGATGGCCAGCGCCAGGCGGGACAGTTCGCCGCCGGACGCAACCTTGGCCACCGGGCGCGGCGTCGTGCCTGCATGACCGGCCACCAGAAAGGCAATCTCGTCGAGTCCGGACTGCATGGGCTGTGCCGCGCTTTGCAGCCGCACCTCGAAGCTGCCGCCGGACATGCCCAGGCCCTGCATCGCCAATGTGATGGCCTTGGCCAACCGGGGCGCTGCCTTCGCCCGTGCCCGCGATACCGATGTGGCCTCGCGCTGGTAGGCGCCGTGCGCCGCCTGCTCGGCCGCCTGCAGGCCGGCCAGGTCGGTGGCGGCGTCCAGGCGCGCCAGTTCCTCGCGCCAGCCGCCGAGCAACTGCGGCAATTCCTGCGCTGGGCGCTTGTAGCGCCGGGCCAGCGAAATCCACGCGCCGATGCGTTCATCGAGCTGGGACAGGCGCTGCGGATCGGGTTCGGTCTTGCGCAGGTAGGTCTTGAGTGAACGGGCCACGTCTTCCAGTTGGGCCAGGCTCGATGCCAGGGTTTCGGCCATCGCCGCAAAGGCGGGTTCGTGCGACTCTTGCTGGTGCAACAGGTTCAACGCGGCCAAGATAGCGTTGGCCGCGTTGGGCTCGGCATCCTGCAGGCTGTCGACCGCGCCCTGGGCCGCCTCCAGCAACGCCTGTGCATGTGACAGGCGGTTGTGCTCGGTGCTCAGTTCGTCCCACTCGTTGGCGCCGGGTGCCAGCTTGTCGAGTTCGCCGATCTGCCAGCTGATGCGCTCGCGCTCGCGTTGCAGGTCGCTCTGGGCTGTCTGGGCTGCGGCCAGGTTCTTGCTTCTAGCGCGCCAGTCGTGCCACAGCGCAGCCAGTGGCGCGGCATCCACCCGTGCGTATGCGTCGAGCAGGTCACGCACGGCGTCGGGCCGGGTCAGGCTTTGCCAGGCGTGCTGGCCGTGGATGTCGATCAGCTGTTCGCCGATCTCGCGCATCTGCGCGGCGGTGGCCGGGCTGCCGTTGATCCAGCCCCGGCTTTTGCCCTGCAGATCGACGGTGCGCCGCATCAGCAAGGTGTCGCCGCCATCGAACCCGGCCGATTCCAGCCACGACGCCAGCGCCGCGGGCGGATCGAACTCGGCGCTGACTTCGGTGCGACTGGCACCCTGGCGCACCGTGCCGGCATCAGCCCGCGCACCGGTGACCAGCTGCAGCGCGTCAATCAGGATCGACTTGCCGGCGCCGGTCTCACCGGTCAACACGGTGAAACCGGGCGACAGGTCGAGCTCGAGCTCGCCAACGATGACGAAGTCGCGCAGGACGATGCGTCTGAGAGCCACGCTCAGGCCACTCCTTCGTTCCAGTGCAGTTTCTGGCGCAGCGTGTCGAAGTACGACCAACCCTTGGGATGCAGGAAGCGCATCCGGTGCTGGGATCGCGACACGACGATGCGATCGCCGTGCAGCAGCGTCGCCAGCGACTGCATGTCGAAATTGGCACTGGCATCGCGCCCGGCCACGATCTCGATGGCAATTTCTGACGCATCGGCGAGCACGATGGGGCGGTTTGACAAAGTGTGCGGCGCGATAGGCACCAACACCCAGCCGGGCAGGGAAGGATGCAACAGCGGACCGCCGGCGGACAGGGCGTAGGCGGTCGAGCCGGTCGGACTGGCGATGATCAGGCCATCGGCGCGCTGGTTGGCAACGAAATGTCCGTCCACCTCCACCCGTAATTCAACCATGCCGGAGGTCGCTCCCCGGTTGACGACCACGTCGTTCATGGCCAGCGCATCGAATACGCTGCGGCCATCGCGCATGACGCGCGCCTGCATCAGGCTGCGTCGGTCTTCCTCGAAGGCGCCATGCAGCATGGGCAACAAGACAGACGCGAATCCATCGAGCGGAATATCGGTGATGAAACCCAGCCTACCCTGGTTGATGCCGATCAGCGGCACGTTGTGGCTGGCCAGCTGGCGTCCGATGCCCAGCATGGTGCCGTCGCCACCGACCACCAGGCCCAGGTCGCAATGGGCGCCGATACCGGGCACATCGAGCGTGGCATGGCCGCCAATGCCCAGGTTGCGCGCGGTCTCGGCCTCGAACGCCACCTCGCAGCCCTGCGCATGCAGGAAATGGGCGATGTCCTCCATGGCCCGACGCGATGACGCGCCGGCCGCACCGGAACCCACGGTCTGGTACTTGCCAATCAGCGCAACATGGCGGAATAAGGACTGCATCAGCAAATTACATCACTAAAATGACGACATGCTGGATGAGCGCGCCAAGATGCTGATGAAAGCCCTGGTCGAGCGTTACATCGCTGACGGGCAGCCGGTTGGCTCGCGCACCCTGTCGCGCCAAAGCGGGCTCGAACTGTCGCCGGCCACCATCCGCAACGTGATGGCCGATCTCGAGGACATGGGCCTGATCGTCAGCCCGCACACTTCGGCCGGACGCATCCCCACCGCGCGCGGCTATCGGCTGTTTGTCGACACCATGCTCACGGTGCAAAAGGGCGAGCTTCCGACCCAGGTGCTGATGCCGGACCAGCCGCAGCGGGTGCTGTCCAAGGCGGCGGGGCTGTTGTCGAGCCTGTCGCAATTCGTCGGCATCGTGGTGGCTCCGCGGCGCAGTTCGGTGTTTCGGCATATCGAGTTCCTGCGCCTGTCGGAGCGCCGGCTGCTGGTCATCATCGTGTCACCCAATGGCGACGTGCAGAACCGGGTGATTTTCACCGAGCTCGATTATTCGCAGCGCGAACTCATTGAGGCGGCGAACTTCCTCAATTCGCATTACGTGGGCATGGCCATCGAGCATGTGCGCGAGCGGCTGCGCAAGGAAGTCGAATCGCTGCGCTCCGAAATCGCGACGCTGATGCAGGCCGCGGTGACCATCAACACCGAAGAAAACGCCCAGACCGACGACGAAGTCGTGATCTCCGGCGAACGCAACCTGCTGGCGCTGTCGGATTTTTCGAGCGACATGGGCCAGCTGCGCCGGGCGTTCGAACTGTTCGAGCAAAAAGCCCAGCTGATGCGTCTGCTGGAGGTGGCCGGCCAGGCCGATGGTGTGCGCATCTTCATCGGTGGCGAAAGCCAGGTCGTGCCCTTCGAGGACCTGTCCATCGTCAGTGCACCCTATGAAGTCGACGGCCAGATCGTCGGCACGCTGGGCGTCATCGGCCCCACCCGCATGGCCTACGACCGCATGATCCAGATCGTCGACATCACCTCGCGCCTGGTCAGCAATGCGCTGAGTTACCAGAAATAGCGACCTATACAATCGTCGCTTCGGTTGGGGCGTTAGCTCAGTTGGTTAGAGCAGAGGACTCATAATCCTTTGGTCGTAGGTTCAAGTCCTACACGCCCTACCAAGATTGTTCGGACTCGGTTTCCGGTTTCGCGCAATTGAGGTGGTCATCGGGCAATAGGTCCTGGCTGCTTGTCAATCCTTCTCCGTATGACGGAAATTGTTTCGCCAGCCCATCCATGCCTTTGTCGAAAGGTGCCGTGCCAACTGTGGTAACGGCATTCGCAATGCATGCGAACGCACATATATTAGCGATCTCGCGATGACCGCCAAGAAATCGGGCTCGTCATTGGCGACCGGTTGAAGTGCCTTCGTGTAGATAGCGACCAAGAACCGATCTGGTGTCTTCGAATTGCCTGCGCTTGTGAGTTCGTCAAAGACAGTGCCGGGTATTGGAGTACCAAAGACTTGACGAGCCAGATGAAGTCCCAGCAAAACTGGTTGGGCCAAGTCGTTACCGGCAGAGTACTGGACCAACCTTGTCCAAAAATCGTCGGAACTGGGGAAGTGGCGTAGCATGCTGTCGATGTCGCGAAGGTCGCGCAAGCCATTGTGCAGTTCGCCTTCGTGTACCAGATGAGTGATGCTGTGGATCACCAGATCTTCCGGGCACGGTACTCTCAATGTATCCAGCCCTGGTTTTGCGATAGGCAGCGACCGGGCAATTATCTGAGCCGGGTCGGGGGCATTGCGCGCCGTTAGCGGCAGGATAGTGTGGTGAACATCCAGTGTGGTATCGCGACGGATGTGGGTCATGGGCGGAATCTCGTGCATCCATTGCCGGTAATAGCGTTGGTCGTACGGGTCAGTCTTGGCGCTGACCCAACCGCTCAGCATGAGTTGGCTCTCGACGTCTCCAACGCTGGGTCGAGGCACGAGGATGTCGACGTCGCCGAATGTACGTCCTTTGGCGACCAGGTCCTGCGACATGACGTACGCGGCACCTTTGAGCAGCAATACAGGCACTTTCAGGCCGGCAAGTGCCCGTTGTAGCTGGTAGGCCTCCCAAACCACAGATTGACGCTGTCGACGGCTGAGTTGCCTGGCACCCTCAAGGTGCCGTGTTGCCGGAGGCGGCGCCGTGATCTGGGCATCTTCCAGGCATTCGGCGAGCGCGCCCAGCAGATTGGAATTGCGTGCGGTACAAACCAGGACCGACCACTGTGCCTCGTCAAGCGCCTCTGCGAGGTGCGGGTCACCAAGTATGGCGATCAACTTTTCGAAGTCAGAGCGTGCACTCATGTTGCCGTGATATCACTGATCATTGCCAATCCGTCGTCAGTCGATCCGTACACGATCTGGAAGCAACGCGCGCAGGACAACATGGAACACAGTGCCTGAAATCCGGCTTCGCCCATCCGCTCCTTGTTAAACGATTGCTCGGAAATCAACGCGAATGCCTCTACACGGGTCAATTCTTCGCAAGACCGAGTTGCATTTGCTTCAAAGCGCGGGAACACAACCCAATGAACCTTGGCCGTCTCCTCGGACTTCTCGACCGAAGCTGCGGGGCAGGCGGCATGTGAGATATCGCCTTTTCGCGTGTCCCGGTAAATGGGGCCGAGCTGTGCATTGGGAAACCCCGCCACCACGCTCACCGACACGTTCTTGAGGCTGATCGGCCTGGGATGCGGCCGCATTGCTCCGTCAGTGGGGTCGAGAATTGCCAATTCGTCGGAGAACAATCGCCAGCTGCCGCGATGGCAGAGTGACGCACACAAAGTGCTTTTCCCCGCCCCCGGAAAGCCCGGCATCATCAGCGCTTTTCCAGCGTTCGCCAGCACTGCGGCGTGCATCACCAGGTACCCCATGGGCCTCGCGGCAACACACCAGTTCAGGCCCCATTCGAGCATCGGGGCCGCTTGCTCGGCCGGTAACGGAAAGAACGATTCGAAGCCATCCAACAAGAATCGAGCCTGAGGCCGCCACCATCGACGGATACCCTTGCCCCGCATAACTTGCACATCGAAATCAATAAACTCTTCGGGTCCGCAGACCCGGTAAGCAGCATAAAAAAATCGGACGTGGCGGGCAACTTCCGGGAACGAAGACCGAACCCGGATATTGAACGGCGCGATATGCAGAACTGTATCGATCAAGCGATTGATTTGAACCGTGAAACTCTCGTGCCGGGCGACTATTTCGAGCTTTTCAATAGACCGCTATTGATGAGGCTACCCAGGGATTCGGTCAGATCCTCAGTCAATCCAGTTTCGAGGTCTGGATGTGACAAGAAATGCGCAAGGGTCGTGAGGTCGATATTCGGGCGAGCCTGCACCAGACGCACCAAAGCCTGCGCGAAAGCAGAAATCACCCAATAGTCACCCGAGTTTCGATCGAATACTACCGTTGCATCTGAGCAATCCCACTTGGGTGCAAAGCTGAACTCGCGCCCGGCGACGATGCTAAATGATCCAATTGCCATTGAGCGATCAGTTGGCGCAACTGATGCTTCGTCGGCGCGATCAATGCTCGCAGGCAACGTATTGACAACCCGGTTACGGAAAATACAGAGAATCTACTAAGGAGTCACAACGCAGAGATCCGGATCGGGTTCCATACCAAGGTGATAGAGGCCTGAAATGTAGGCGACTACCTGATCTTTGTTCCAGGAGGCGGCCACCGAACAGCCGGTCCCGCCCGGGCAATAAAGGCCGCCGGCATGGGTGGCGTTCCACATATCTATTACTTGCTGTGGTATCAACGGATACCTTGCAGCATCAGTATTGAAACGGACCGCGTTCAACCAAGCTGCGACGCAGTGGTACAGCAGGGTCTTGATGTTGGCCGGAAAGCTATTTTTCGCTGCCAGTACTGCCCAAATGGACTGCGACGGAGCGCCGTTTATAGGGCCAAATCCCGCCATCGCAAACGTCGTCCCTGTGAAACTGATATTGCTCAGCAAAAGCGTGCTAGTGCCGCTGACGGCGCAAATGTTGAGAATATTGCTAAAGGTGGGAAATATCGCAGGAGCAACCCATGAACCGGAGTGTTGCGGTTGCTTCCAGTAGCCAGGTGAGCGCCCGCCATAGCAGTTTCCGCCAGTACCCGGACGCGGACTCGTATTCCCACTCATTATTGCAGAAGGACTCAAACAGACGCCGGTGCCGAGTGCCGTCTTGGCCTGCACAGCCAGCAACACACCGACGCCTCCTGATGCACCACGAAATAGTTTGCGGCGCAACAGGTTGGGGCTGTCCAAATTGGGTGGTTGACTTTCTTGCATAACATTTCCCGATCAATTGATTACGAAGGGGAATCCGAAGAATCTGACCCCATTGCGCAAGTTTGCATACTCTTACATTCCTCGACCATGACCGATAAAGCAGGAATCTGTACCGGCAACACTTCAAAAGATCTCTCTTGGCTTCGAATGGTACATGACGCTGGGTGGGTGGCCAAGGTCGCCAATTTTCAATTCAGCGTCAACTTTCTCGATCCGGTTCGGCAAGGCTTCTAATTCATCAAGGGTTAAGCAATTTTCGGGCCGCAATCCAAAATCTTGCTTAAGCTGTTGATATTTTGGAGAAAATTGGCATTCTGGTTGGTCGCGTTGGTCGTTTCGCGGGTTGACTGTAAACTATTTCGACGGCAGGTGGCAGAGCCACGTCTGCCCGTCCGTTCGACGTGGCGTTTGGAGCGCGCGTCCTCCAGTTGCCGTGAATGATGATTGGAAGTTCAGGCTTGGGAAAGTTGCCCGAAATCACGGCTTCGCTCGAGTAAGAACGGCATACCCGCTGGCGCGCGATCCTTATCGACTCATGCGGCACCGACCATTTACACGGCGTTGGGCGCCTCGGTGTAGTGTTCGAGCCGAAAGCATATGAACACTACACTAGAAATTCGCGCCCCACATACCAAGGAGCAATCCGTGTTCGAAAAAATCGCCCCCATCAACAAAGACCTGCATGCGCAAAAGCGTGTCAAAGAGATCGTAAGCTTCGATTTTGCCGCGAAGTTCCATGTTGCCTACGTCACGTTGCAGGAGTTCACCCGTGCAGCGGCGATTTATCCGGTTGTGTTCCTGGAAGACAAGCAGAAGGACGAGTTCCGACCGGTGGTGCTGCTTGGCCTCAAGCCTGGGGTCAATGTGTTTGTCGATGCGAATGGCAAGTGGCAGGCATCCTACATACCGGCTGTCATCCGCAGATACCCCTTCACACTGGCGCCGGGCGGAGTGGACGGCCAGTACATTGTCTGCATCGACGAGCAGAGCAGCCTGGTCAGTGAAACTGAAGGAGCCGCGTTGTTTGATATCAGCGGGACGCCGACGCAGGTGATCGACAACGTCAAGCGCTACTTGTCTGAGCTGCAGCAAATGGAAGTGGCGACGCACGAATGCTGCACATTTTTGGCCAAGCACAACATGTTTACGCCGCTGAATATGCGGGTGCGCGAGGCCAGCGGCGTCAAGGATATTGCCGGCTGCTACGTCATCAATGAGGAACGCCTGAACAACCTGTCGGATGAGCTTTTTCTGGAGATCAGGAGCAAGCGCTACCTGCCGGCGATCTACGCGCACCTGATTTCACTGGCCCAGACGGAGCGCCTGGTCAAGCTGCAGGATGAAGCAGCAGTAGCGCAACCCGCGGTGGCAAACACGCTGGCCCGAGAGGCGGAGCAGACGCGAGGCTAGTGTTAGAATTCGGGCCGTCGCGGCTGTAGCTCAGTTGGATAGAGTACTTGGCTACGAACCAAGGGGTCGTGGGTTCAATTCCTGCCAGCCGCACCAGAATTTCGGTTCTAGATCAACAGCCTAGAGGTCACAAGCCTCCAGGCTGTTTTTCTTTCTGGCGCTCTGGCCGCGGACTTCCGGTCAGTTTTCGCTGGGCGCCCGGCTCCATTGGTTATTGGCTTTGACCGGCGTGCGCAATTTGAGGGCCGCAAGTGAAACTTGAACAGGCAAGACTTCCGGTGGTGGTCGCAGGGGGTGGCATTGGTGGCCTGGCAGCCGCTTTGGCGCTGACGCGGCGCGGTTTTGCGGTCAAGGTGCTCGAGCAGTCGCCCGAGCTCGGCGAAATCGGCGCAGGCATTCGGTTTGGCCCCAACGCATTTGCCGCGCTCGACGCACTGGGCATCGGTGGCAAGGCACGTGACCGTGCCGTCTACATCGACGAAATGGTGATGCACGATGCACTGGATGAGACGCTGGTCGGCCGCATACCCACCGGTAAGATGTTTCGGCAACGATTCGGGAACCCCTACGCGGTCATCCATCGCGCCGACATCCATCGGTCGCTGTTGGAGGGGGCGCAAGAAACCGGGGACGTCGAGGTGCTCACCTCGACCCGCGTTGAGCGCGTCGAACAGGACGCCAATGGCGTCACGGTGATCGATACCAAAGGTGGCCGTCATCGGGGGGCGGAACTCATAGCCGCCGACGGCGTGAAGTCAGCCGTGCGGGCCCAGTATGTCGGGGACGCGGCGCGGGTGTCCGGCCATGTGGTCTATTGCGCGGTGGTCGACAGGTCGGCGTTTCCGCAGGACCTGCAGTGGAACGCCGCCAGCATCTGGGTCGGGCCCAACTGCCATCTGGTGCATTACCCCTTGCGCGGCGGCGAGCAATACAACCTGGTCGTGGCCGACTGATGCGCCGCCGCACCACCGATATCCGCAGGAGCCCGCCGTGACCGAACTTGGACGCCTTGAAGATCTTCCGCTTGACTACCGCAACGCGCTGACGGCGCAGAACCTGGTCCCGCTCTGGCCCAGCTTGCGGGCGGTACTGCCACCGACCATGCCGCGTCCGCTGACCCGGGCCACCCACTGGTCGTATGCAGCCATCAAACCTTTACTATTGCAGGCCGGCGAATTGACGCCGATCGAAAAGGCGGAGCGCAGGGTGCTGGTGCTGGCCAATCCCGGACATGGCCTGGAGAAGATGCAGGCCAGTGCTGCGATGTACCTGGGAATGCAGTTACTGTTGCCCGGCGAATGGGCGCCATCGCACCGGCACACACCCAATGCGGTGCGCATGGTTGTCGAAGGTGAAGGGGCCTGGACGACGGTCGACGGTGAAAAATGCCCCATGCGTCGGGGCGACCTGATCCTGACGCCGACCGGCTTGTGGCATGAGCACGGCCATGATGGCAGCGTACCGGTCGTCTGGCTCGACGTGCTGGACCTGCCCCTGGTGCACTACCTGGAGGCGAGCTACCACGTCAATGGCGAACGCCAGGTCGTGGCGCCCGGGCGCGGAGATACCGTCTACGCCCGTGGCGGCCTGGTGCCCACGCCGGTATTCCAGCGCAGTGCCAGGGCTTACCCGATGTTGCGATATCCATGGGTCCAAGCGCGCGCTGCCTTGTTGGCCCTGGCCGAGGACCGGCCCGCGCTGGAGGTGGTTCAGATGACCTACTGCAACCCCGAAACCGGCGCGGATGTGCAGAACATCCTCGGTTTCTACGCCCTGATGTTGCGGCCTGGTCAGACCATACGAATGCCGGCCCGTTCTCCGGCGATGGTGTTGCACGCCATTGATGGCAGCGCGCGGGTACAGGTGCGGGAGCAGGAGTTTGTCCTCAACGAGGCCGACACTTGCTGTGCGCCCGGCTACACCCCGGTGGGACTGCACAACCTGTCGCAAACGGAGCCTGCATTCCTGTTCATGGCGGACGAGACTCCATTGCACAAAAAGCTGGGTGTGTTCGAGCAGCGTGACTGACTCGCCGTGCCAAGTGCCAATGAATTTCCTTGCATCAGGCCTGGGTGGCACGCACCCGAAACGTGTCGAGGCAGACGACTGACAATGAGCAAGGCATTTACCCGAGAGTCCGACGACGCACCTGACGAGGACGCGGACGACGTTCGGCTGCCGGATCTGCCGGGCGGCGGCAAGAACTACATCACCGCCAAGGGTTATGCCCGCCTGCGCGGCGAGTTGATGGAGCTGATCGACAGCGAGCGCCCCAAGATCGTGGAGGTCGTGCACTGGGCGGCCAGCAATGGAGACCGCTCGGAGAACGGCGACTATATCTACGGCAAGAAGCGCCTGCGCGAGATTGATCGGCGCATCCGGTTCCTGACCAAGCGCCTGGAGATTGCCGAAGTGACCGATCCATCGGTGCATTGCGGCAATGACCAGGTATTTTTTGGTGCCACCGTGACCTATGTCGACCTGGCAGGCAGCGAGCGCACGGTGACGATCCTGGGAATTGACGAAGTCGATACCACCCGGGGAGAGATCAGCTGGGTGGCTCCGGTCGCGCGTACGCTGATCAAGGCGCGGGTTGGCGATGTGCTGCCATTGGTCACGCCCGCAGGCATGGATGAAATTGAAGTCTTGCGGGTGCAGTATCCCAGCCCAGCACCAGGTGCCGAATCAGATCCGCTGCACCTTTAACACGGACGCGGTGCGGCGCAGGTTGCGCAGAGCCAATTCAAGGTGCGGGCGATCGCGCACCGCGATCACGAAGCGCAACTCGGATGCGTCCTGATCGCCCTCCTGACCCATGTGGATATGGGTGATATCGGATTCCGCTGTGGCCAGTGCGGCCGCAACCCGTGCCAACACGCCTTTGCCGTTGATGACCGAGACCAGGATTTCGGTCTCGAACGGCCGCGCCGGTTCATCCGACCATTCCACGTCGATGAACCGTTCGCTGTCCTTGTTCTGAAGCTTGGCGGCCACCGGGCAGGTTCGGATGTGCACCACCAGACCCTCGCCGCGACCCAGATAACCGACGATCGGATCGCCCGGTATCGGACGGCAGCACGTGGAATAGTGGACCGACGCGTTCTCGCTGCCGTCCAGTGTCACCACGCCTTGCTTGGTCGACGCATCGGCCGTAAAGCGTTCGCGGGTCAACAGCAGGGCATCGGGTCTTTCGCCTTTTTCCTCGGCCAGCAACGACACCAGGCGTTTGGCCACAATGGTGGCAATGCGTTTTCCCAGCCCGATGTCGGTCAGCAATTCGCCGCGGTGGCGGTTGCCGGTAAAACGCAGCAGGCGGTCCCAGACCGTCTGGTAGACATTTTCGTCCTCAGGAAAGTGTTCGATACCTTCGGCGCGAAGCGCCTGCGCCAGCAGTTTTTTGCCGAACACTTCGGATTCGGCGCTGGCCAGTGTCTTGAGGTGGTGCCGGATCTTGGAGCGGGCCCGGCCGGTCCGCACGAAGCTCAGCCAGGCGGGGTTGGGCCGGGAGATGGATGCCGTAACGACCTCCACCACATCGCCGTTCTTGAGTTCGGTGCGCAGCGGAACCTGCTCGCCGTTGATGCGGGCGGCCACGGTGCGGTCACCCACGTCGCTGTGGATGGAGTAGGCGAAGTCGACCACGGTGGCTCCCCGTGGCAGTGACAGGATCTGGCTGCGCGGTGTAAAGACATAGACCGCATCCGGGAACAGATCCACCTTGACATGGTCCCAGAATTCGGCGGCATCGCCGGTCTCGCGCTGAATGTCCAGCAAGGACTGCAGCCATTGGTTGCCCATGCCGTCTTGCGCCACGCCATCGGGTGCCTTGGCCTTGTACAGCCAGTGTGCGGCCACCCCTGATTCCGCGATCAGGTTCATGGCGTCGGTACGCAGCTGAAACTCCACGTTCACACCAGAGGGGCCCACCAGCGTGGTGTGCAATGACTGGTAGCCGTTGAGCTTGGCAATCGCGATATGGTCCTTGAAGCGCCCTGGCACCGGCTTGTACTTCTGGTGCAATACCCCCAGCGCGGTGTAACAGTCCGACAGCGTGGGGACTATCAGCCTGAAGCCATAGATGTCGGTCACCTGCGCAAAGCTGAGGTGCTTGGCGTTCATCTTGCGGTAGATGGAAAAGACCGACTTCTCCCGCCCGGCAATGCGCACGGGCAAGCCGGCATCGGAGAAGGCAGATTCGACCTCGCCGTGCACTTTGTGAATCAGGTCCCGCCTGCGGCTGCGGGCCTTCTCGACCGCCTTGGTCAAGGTGGCGTTGCGCCAGGGGTGCAGATAGGTGAACGACAGGTCCTGCAACTCGCGGTAGATCTGGTTCAGGCCCAGTCGGTGCGCGATCGGCGCGTAAATCTCCAGCGTTTCAGACGAAATGCGGCTCCACTTGTCGCGTGGCACATTGGCCAGTGTGCGCATGTTGTGGGCGCGATCGGCCAGCTTGATCAGGATGACGCGCACATCGCGCGCCATCGCGAGCAGCATCTTGCGAAAGGATTCGGCCTGACTCTCCTCCCGGGTATTGAAGTGCAGCCGGTCGAGTTTGGTCAGGCCGTCCACCAGTTCGGCCACCGGAGCGCCGAAGCGTTCGATCAATTCGGCTTTGGTGACGCCGCAGTCTTCCAGTGCGTCATGCAGCAGGGCCGCCATCAGCGCCTGGACGTCGAGTTTCCACTCCGCGCACTGGGCCGCTACGGCGATAGGGTGCGTGATGTAGGGTTCTCCGCTAGCGCGAATCTGCCCAAGATGGGCTTCGTCTGCGAACTTATAGGCCTGGCGAACCCTTTCGATGTCCGGCGCGGACAGGTAGTCCAGCCTGGAGGTAAGTGCGGCAAAACTGGCCGCCGCCGCATTCGCCGCCGCCGGGCTGGGCGCGACCGCACCACGGGCCTTGCGTTGGCGCTTGGCAGGTGCCGGGGGCGAGTCTATGAAATTGCTCACCCCTTGAATATAGCGCGCATGCCGCAGCGGCATACGGTCGAAAAAAATGGCACCTCGCGAGGTGCCATTTTCTTGGGGATCAGGTTACGCCGGGGCGTTATGTTCAGATCGGGACTTTCTTGAGCATTTCCAGGCCGATCTTGCCGGCCGCGATTTCGCGCAAGGCGGTGACGCCGGGTTTGTTCTTGCTCTCGATCTTGGGGGCGTGGCCTTGGCTCAGCATGCGGGCGCGGTAGGTCGCGGCCAGCACCAATTGGAAACGATTGGGAATCTGCGCGAGGCAGTCTTCGACGGTGATGCGGGCCATGGATTCTCCGAAAAGGCGGTGGACTTGCTAGGGAATGTTCAGCGCGCTGAATGTTCCTGCGCGGGCGCGGTGCTGTACCGCAAACTTGAGCCGCTGCGCATGCACGATCGCCTTGAGGTCAAACAGTGCGCGGTCAAAAGAGTCGTTGATTATAACGAAGTCGAAATGATGGACCTGCGCCATTTCGGTTGCGGCATTGCGCAGCCTCAGGTCAATGGTCTCGGCTGCGTCTTCGCCGCGCCGCTCCAGGCGGGCGCGCAGTTCATCCCAGCTCGGTGGCAGGATGAAGATCGAAACCGCGTTGGCAAACACCCGCTTGATCGACAAGGCGCCCTGAAAGTCGATCTCCAGCACCACGTCCGAGCCCTGGTCCATCAGTTGTGCGATGGCCTGGCGCGATGTGCCGTAGCGGTGTCCATGGACCTCGGCCCATTCGACGAAGCCATTGGCCTGAATCATGCTTTCAAATTCTGCGGGCGACACGAAGAAATACTCGCGTCCGTCCTTCTCCTGGCCCCGGGGTGCGCGGGTGGTGTGGGAAATGGACGGCTTGACGCGGGAGTCGAGTTCAAGCAATGCCTTGACCAGGCTGGATTTGCCCGCGCCGCTGGGCGCTGCAACAACAAACAGGTTTCCGGGATAGTCCATGGCGATGATTGGGTTGCACAAGGTCGGGCGCGATACCCGCCCCTGTGCATGGGCCGCTATTCTATGTTCTGCACCTGTTCGCGCATCTGCTCGATCAGCACCTTCATGTCTACCGAGATGTGCGTCAACTCCAGCGCGGCGGATTTCGATCCGAGGGTATTGGCCTCGCGATGCAACTCCTGGATCAGGAAGTCGAGTCGTTTGCCGATTTCACCACCCTTGTTCATCAGTCGTTCCAACTCGTCCAGGTGCGATTGGAGCCGGGTTATCTCCTCGGCCACGTCGATCCGGATCGCAAATGCCGTCGCCTCTGACAGAGCCCGGTCCTGTGCTGCTTCCGGCGCTGGCGCGGTACCGCCCCGCTCACCGGCTTGCATGGCTTCATTCCAGCGGTCCAGGAAACGTTGGCGCTGGGCGGCTACCAGTTGAGGCACCAGGGGGCCGGCCTGTTGCGCCAGCGCCCGAATCTCGCCGATCTTGCCCAGCAGCGTCGTCGCCAGCCGGGCCCCTTCACGCTTGCGTGCCAATACCAGTTCGCGCAGGGTCTTTTCGGCCAGCGGGGTCAGCTCCGTGATCCAGTCGCGCGGCCCGGATTGCTCCGTCGATGCCAGCCGCAACACATCGGCGACCCGCAGTGGCTGGACATCGGGCAACCAGGCCCGGATGTTGTCCTGCAATGAATTGAGGCGTTGCAACAGGCGCGGTGACGGATCGGCAACAGCGCTCGACGTGCCCGATTCAACGGTCGCACGCACTTCAACCTTGCCCCGCTTGAGCTGGCCCGCGAGCATGTCGCGCAGCATCGGTTCGAACGGGCGCAGTTCCTCGGGAAGCCGGAAAGTCAGGTCCAGGAAGCGGCTGTTGACCGAGCGGATTTCGAGCCCGAGCCAGCTCCCGGTTGTGCCTTTGGACTCATGGGCGAAGGGCGCGGCGGCATTGCTGCTCTGCCCCGCCGCGTAGCCGGTCATACTGTAAACTGGCATTGAAATTGTTGTTCCTGTCGGTCACCAGAGATTTGTTGGGTGGTCCCCGCGTACCTGACCCAGGTGCTTGCCGCAACCCATTCCTAAGGTATGTCGAAGGTCAAACCCGCTGCTTTGCCACCGGATACCATGATTGGCGGATACCGCATTATCCGCAAAGTTGCTGCGGGCGGCTTTGGCGTCGTATACCTCGCGCTCGATGCCGAGGGACAACAGGTCGCGGTCAAGGAGTATCTGCCGGCGTCGCTGGCGTCGCGCAGCAGCGGTGAACTCGCGCCCCAGGTTCCTGCGGAAAAGCTGTCGCTATACCGGCTGGGGCTCAAGAGCTTCTTCGAAGAGGGCCGGGCGCTGGCTCAGATCTCGCATCCGTCCGTCGTGAGCGTGATGAACTTCTTTCGCGAGAACGAGACGGTGTACATGGTGATGAACTACCTGGAGGGTGCGGCCCTGCAGGACTTCATCATTACCGCCCGGGACCAGAAGCAGCAAAAGGTGTTTCGCGAATCGACCATCCGTTCCCTGTTCGACGAAATCTTGCGCGGGCTGCGCATCGTGCACCAGCACAAGATGCTGCACCTGGATATCAAGCCGGCCAATATTTTCATCACCGACGACAACAAATCGGTGCTGATCGACTTCGGCGCCGCGCGCGAGGTGCTCAGCAAGGAAGGCAATTTCATCCGCCCGATGTATACCCCTGGATTTGCCGCGCCCGAGATGTACCGGCGCGATTCGTCGATGGGACCGTGGACCGACATTTACGCCATCGGCGCCTGCATGTATGCCTGCATGCAGGGTTATCCGCCCAATGAGGCGCCGCAGCGGCTGGAGAAAGACCGTATTGCGACGGCACTGACCCGAATGCGCGGCATCTATTCCGACAACCTGATCGAGGTGGTCGAGTGGTGCATGGCGCTGGACCCGCTGTCTCGCCCGCAGTCCGTGTTTGCGTTGCAGAAGGAACTCAGCCGCGAAGGTGAGCGCCGGTACACCAAACTGTCCGTTGCCGAAAAAGTCAGGCTGCAATTCGACACCATGGTCACCGACTCCAAGAAGAGCGGCAAGGCGCTGGCTAGCTCGGTGGTCAAACCAAAATGAAATTCTCCGTCTTTCAGGTCAGTCGCAAGGGCGGGCGCCAACTTAACGAAGACCGCATGGGCTACAGCTATACCCGCAGCTCGGGTATCTTGTTGCTGGCCGACGGCATGGGGGGTCATCCGGAGGGCGAAGTCGCGGCGCAGCTGGCGCTGCAGGCAATGTCGGCGCTTTATCAGAAGCAGGCCAATCCAGTGATCGACGATGTGACCGCCTTCCTGACTTCGGCCGTCATGGCGGCACATCGGCAGATCATCAAGTACGCGATTGAAAAGGGCATGCTCGACACGCCGCGCACGACCGTTGTGGCGGCAGTGGTGCAAAACGGCACTGCCCATTGGGTGCATTGCGGCGACTCGCGCTTGTACCTGGTGCGCAAGGGCGAGCTGGTCGTGCGTACCCGCGACCATTCCTATCTCGAGCAGCCGCCCAAGGGGCATTCTGCGACCCGGATGGCCGAACATGCCAACCGCAACATCCTGTTCACTTGCCTTGGGTCGCCGGCCAAACCCTTGTTCGACATTGCCGGTCCGGTCACGCTGCACCAGGGCGACAAGCTGATGCTGTGTTCCGACGGCCTGTGGGGTACCCTTTCGGACGAGGAGATCGTGGGCCAGCTGGGCGCCGGTGCCGTAGGTGAAACCGTCCCTGGCATGGTGGAGATGGCACTGCAGCGCGCCGGCGCAACCAGCGACAATGTCACCGTGATCGCGCTGGAGTGGGAAACGCCGGACCAGTTTGCGTCAACCCGCGGTGACGATACGACCGAAAAAATCGACGACGACATGTACACCAGCACCGTGCAATCGGGCGGGCAGGATGTCGAAGACGATGAACTCGACGACGCCGCGATCGAACGCTCGATCGCGGAAATCAACGAGGCCATCCGGCGCTCGGCTGCCAGGCGGCGCTAGGCGTGCGGGTGGTCCGCCACCCTTAATCTGGAACACCCGAATGACTGATATTCAACGCAGCGGCGCGCGAGCCGCTGGGCAACTGCGACCGGTTCGCCTGACCCGTGGCTACACGGTGCATGCCGAAGGGTCTGTGCTGATCGAGTTTGGCTCGACCAAAGTGTTGTGCACCGCCTCGGTCGAGGAGAAGGTTCCGCCCCACAAGCGCGGCAGCGGCGAGGGCTGGGTGACCGCCGAATACGGCATGTTGCCCCGCGCGACCCATACCCGCAGTGACCGCGAGGCGGCGCGCGGCAAGCAAAGTGGTCGCACCCAGGAGATCCAGCGCCTGATCGGGCGATCGCTGCGCGCGGTGTTCGATCTGAAGGGGCTCGGGGAGCGCACGATCCAGCTCGATTGCGATGTGTTGCAGGCCGACGGTGGCACGCGTTGCGCGAGCATCACCGGCGCCTATGTCGCCGCGCATGATGCGGTGTCGGGCCTGATCGCCAGTGGCAAGCTGGCGGTCTCGCCGATCACGGCGCCGGTGGCCGCGATATCCGTTGGCATCTGGCGTGGTGTTCCGTTGCTCGACCTCGACTACAGCGAGGATTCGTCCTGCGAGACCGATATGAATGTCGTGATGACCGGCGCCGGCCATTTTGTCGAAGTGCAGGGCACGGCCGAAGGTGTCGCGTTTTCGCGCAGCGAGATGGACGCGCTGCTGACGCTGGCCGAAACGGGCATTGGCGAGTTGATGGAAATGCAGCGCGCATGTCTGTCGGCGTGACCTTGCAGTTGGCCGTCGCGGGCTTCGGGGCCGTGTCATGACGCGTCCCAGCATCGTTCTGGCCTCCAACAACCGCGGCAAGCTCGACGAACTGCGGTTGATGCTGGCGCCCCTCGGATATGCGTTGGTATGCCAAGCCGACCTGGGCATTCCCGAGGCCGAGGAGCCGTTTCGCAGCTTTGTCGAAAACGCGCTGGCCAAGGCCCGCCACGCCGCGCGGCACAGCGGCCTGCCGGCGCTTGCCGACGACGCCGGACTGTGTGTCGATGCGTTCGGGGGCCTGCCCGGTGTCGACACCGCGTTCTATGCCACGCAGTTCGGGTATCCCAAAGGCGACGACAACAATGTGCGGGCCCTGCTGGAGCAGATGCAGGGTCTGGCCAACCGGCGCGCGGCCATGGTCTCGACTCTGGTGGCGCTGCGCAGTGCAGAGGATCCGGAACCGCTGGTCGCGACCGGGCGTGCCGTCGGCGAGATTGCCCGCGCACCGTTGGGCGACAACGGTTTCGGATTCGACCCGGTGATGTGGTTGCCCGAGTTCGGTCGGACCTTCGCCCAACTGTCGCCGGCCATCAAAAATGCGAACAGCCACCGTGGCCGCGCGGCGCGCCAGATGGTCGAGCTGATCCGCGAACGCTGGGCCTAGCGCGTGGCCACGCCAGACCTCGCCCACCTGATGCGCCCGGGTAGTCTGCAGCTGGCCGCACTTCCGCCGCTGGCGTTGTATGTGCATCTGCCGTGGTGCCTGAAGAAGTGCCCCTATTGCGATTTCAATTCGCATGAACTGGGCACGCCGGAGTTGCCGGAGCAGCGTTATCTGGACGCGTTGATTGCCGACCTCGACGCCGCCCTGGCCCTGGTGTGGGGCCGCACCGTGCACAGCGTTTTCATTGGCGGTGGTACGCCCAGCCTGTTCTCACCCCAGGCCATCGACCGTCTGCTGGCCGATATCCGGGCCCGGCTGCGCCTGTCGCCGGCCTGCGAAATCACGCTCGAGGCCAACCCCGGCACCTTCGAACGCGACCGATTCCGCGACTTTCGCGCTGCCGGTGTGACCCGTCTGTCGGTCGGTGTGCAAAGCTTCAATGACCGGCACCTCAAGGTCCTGGGCCGGGTGCATGACGGCGCCCAGGCGCTGGCCGCGGTCGAGGAGGCCGCGCAGGCCTTCGACACCTTCAACCTGGATCTGATGTATGCCTTGCCCGGCCAGACCGTGCTGGACCTGCGGCAGGACCTGCGCACGGCACTGGGCCTGGGCAGCCCGCATATCAGCATCTACCACCTGACAATCGAACCCAATACCTATTTCGCGAAGTTTCCGCCGGTGGTGCCCGATGAGGATACGGCCTACGAGATGCTGGATGTGGTGACGCAGATGACCGCCGAACGCGGGCTCGGGCGCTACGAGGTTTCGGCTTATGCCAGCGCGGGGCATCGCTGCTGGCACAACCTCAATTACTGGCAGTTCGGCGACTATCTCGGCATCGGGGCCGGAGCCCATGGCAAGCTCAGTTTTGCGCATCGTGTCGTGCGCCAGGTGCGCCATCGTGAACCGCGCCTGTACATGGAAAAAGCGCTGGCCGGGGACTGCGTGGCGAGCCAGACGGAGGTGGCGCGCCGTGACCTGCCGTTCGAGTTCATGCTCAACGCGCTGCGCCTGCGCGAGGGTTTTGCGCTGGCCCATTTCACGGAACGGACCGGCCTGCCCGTCAGCGCGATCGGCGCTGCACTCGACGAAGCCGAGCGCAGAGGATTGATCGAGCGCGACCTGGTGCAGGTGCGGCCGACAACGCTGGGATTCGACTTCCTGAATGATCTGCAAAGCCTGTTCCTGGCCGAACCAGGCCCATCTTGAGCGCCCCCAGCCCTGGCTTCGCCAGGCCCCCCGAGGGGGTGCCAGAAAACTTGGGAGCGGCCCGGCGTTTTCTCGAGTGTCGTTGCCGCTGCGGCGGTGTCGGCGGTATAGTGGACGCGCAATGCAGGAGGACGTCGCATGTTCTCGATCTACGGTTCGACCGGGCGTGTTTTTCGTGGAACGCTGGAGCAGCTTCGTCTGGTTTCGCGGGTACATGCTACGGACCGGTCACGCGCTATCGAGCCGTTGTTGCGCGACGGCCATGATGGCGCTGTGCGAGAGGCGATCGAAACCGGCGCTCCCGTTGGCAAGGGTGGCCCGGTGCGGCGCTCGGCGATCGCCGCCTACACATCGGCTGCGCAGCGCGAGCACCATGCCTGGCACGACCTGCTGGTGTCGGAGGTCATGCAGTGGCCGGTGCTGAGCCTGAACATTGATACAAGCATCGATCGAGCTTGGCAGCAACTGGTGTTCCATGGCAGGGGCCAGGCGCCGGTGGTCAATGCACAAGGTATTTTGGTCGGCATGGTCACCCGGGCCGTGCTGGCCAATTACGAGCAATGGCCCGAACCGGGCGCGAGCGCGCAGGCATGGGATAACTGGCGCGCGCAGAGCATCGAGTCCGTCATGCTGACTCCGATTCCCAGCGTTGCGCCACAAGCCGATGTGCGCCGCGCGGCCCGCGTACTGGTCGACAGTGGATTGCCGGGGCTGGCGGTGGTCGACGACGATGGACGGGTGACCGGTTTTGTATCGCGCAGCGACGTGCTGCGCGCAGCGCTGAAGGACGCCGGACTCGATGTCTGGGGTTGAGGCACGATCCGCGTCGATGGCCGACGCGCCGTATCGGGGCCGTGCGGCGCCGGCGGCGCGCCGCTGCCACCAATTTTTGTAGAGGGAGAAACAAGCGCATGCATATCTACTTTCCTGTCTCCGGTCGGCGCAACCGCGCGGGCGATGAGCTGACGCCGGAGCAACTTGCCGCCGATGCCGGGCAATTGTTGGTGTTGCGCGACCCGGACGATGAATCCGAATGGCAGTACCTGGGCAACCCCGAGGTGGCTGCGCGTACATCCTTGTCGGACGTCGTGGCCCGGTTCATCCACGATTGCAGTGGTGCCGACGGCCTGATCGAACCTGATCGCGTTGTGGCTGCGTTGCGGGTACGCGATGCGTTGCTCGGTGCCGCCCGTCAGATCGACGAAGCCCTCAAGCTTGCCCATGGCCATTGACCGCCGTCGCTGCCTGGCAGTGCTCCCGGTAGCCTGGCCTGTTTTGGCACAGGCCACGAGCAGCCTTGCGCAAGCGATGCACCGTGCGCGGGCTCTGCGTGAGCAGGCCGTGCACATGGGTGATCAGGCGTTTGGTGCGGTGGTGCTGCGAGGCGAGACCATCATCGGCGAAGCGCCGAGTCGGGTGGTCACCTCCAATGACCCGACCGCCCATGCCGAAATGGAGGCCATCCGCGACGCGGCCCGGAGGCTGCGTAGCCGCGACCTGTCGGGCTGTGTGCTGGTCTCGACATCGCGCCCGTGCCGCATGTGCGAAGCTGCCGCCGGCTGGGCCGGCATCGCGCGGATGGTCCATGGGGATGCTCTGACGGACGCTGGCGCGCCATCATGAGGGTTGCAACGTCGACAACCGGGGGCGCAGTACATGGCTTGACTAGGCAGCTGCGCATCGACACGCATCGACAGGCGTTGAACGAACCAATGCACTGTCGTTCTGGCGGAAGCTGTGGGATTCGAACCCACGGAGGACTCACATCCTCGCCGGTTTTCAAGACCGGTGCCTTCAACCGCTCGGCCAAGCTTCCTGCGGCGCAATTTTAGCCCGCCACCAACATGCCACGCTTCTCGATGAACGCCACCACCTGCGCCAGTCCATCCTGGGTGCGCAGATTGGTCATGACGAAGGGCTTGACGCCTTTGCCGTCGGCCGTCGCCCGCATGCGCCGGGTATCGGATTCCATGACTGCCAGGCTGGCGCCCACATGCGGCGCCAGGTCGGTCTTGTTGATGATGAACAGGTCGCTCTTGGTGATGCCGGGACCGCCCTTGCGCGGGATCTTCTCGCCGGCGGCAACATCGATTACGTAGATGGTGAGGTCGCTCAACTCGGGGCTGAAGGTCGCGGCCAGGTTGTCTCCGCCGCTTTCGATAAAAACAATGTCGGCATCAGGAAATTCACCCAACATGCGGTCGATGGCCTCCAGGTTGATCGACGCATCCTCGCGGATCGCGGTGTGCGGGCAGCCGCCGGTTTCCACGCCCATGATGCGCTCGGCCGGCAGCGCGCCGCTCACCGTGAGGATGCGCTGGTCTTCCTTGGTATAGATGTCGTTGGTGATCGCCACCAGGTCGTACCTGTCGCGCATCGCCTTGCACAGCATCTCAAGCAGCGTGGTCTTGCCGGAGCCGACCGGCCCGCCGATGCCCACCCGCAGCGGTGGCAGTTTGCGGGTGCGGCGGGCAATGTGGTGCAGTGCGGTGGTCATGATCGGAACAGTCGTGAGTATTGGGTTTCGTGTTGCGCCGACAGGATGGCCAGCATCGGTGCGAAGGCCTGGCGGCTGTCGTCGTCGCAGTCCATCGCGTCGGACACCGCCATGGGAATGGATTGGACCAGCGTCGCCAGGATGCGTTGCCCCGCATTCTGGCCCAGCGGCACGGACTTGACCGCGGCCTGCACCATGTTCTCGGCCCAACCGAATGCAAAACTGGTCAGGCAGTCGGCGATAGTCGCGTGGGAGATCGACGCGGCCAGTGCGAACGCGATCGGGTAGGTGGGCGGGTCGCAGGCCCGCGTCGACGCGAGCATGGCGGGGTCGCCCGCATGCTGGTTGCGCAACCAGTCCATCAGTGAACGGCCCATCTGCTCGGTCTGCAGGCGCAGTTCGCTGCTCTCGCGGGTCTGCAGTACCCAGTCATTGAGCCTGCGCACCCGGTTCAGGTCCGCGGCCCGCCAGGCGGCGATGGCCTGGGCCGCCAGGGCCATGTCAGCGCGTGCCAACACCAGGTGCAACTGTTCCTGAAGCCAGGCGCTGACATCGCTGGCTTCGCGCAGGCCGGCCCTTTCTATTGCCGACTCCAACACCTCGGAATACGAAAAGCCCCCGATCGGCAACGCGGGAGATGCCAGCCACAGCAGTTGCAGCAGGTCCGCGCCATGTGGTGCTGCACGGCCGGGGGGCGCGCTGACCGTTGCGTTCGCCATCAGCGGCCGCGCGTGTGCCCACGACCATGGTCGTGGCCGTGGCCGTGGCCGTGGTCGTGGCCGTGGTCGTGCATCTGCCGTTGACCGGACGCGTGTTGCTGTCCCGGTGCAGAATACGCGCCGGCCTCGGGCTCGAACGCCAGCGTGTCCTCGCGCACGATCAGGTGCATCGCCCGCAGCATTGCGGCCAGAACATGGTCCGGCTCGATCTTGAGGTGATCGGGCCTGAGTTCGATCGGCACATGCCGGTTGCCCAGGTGGTAGGCGGCGCGGGTCAGATCAAACGGCGTGCCGTGTTGCGGGCAGTGGCTGATGTGCAGTACCGGCTGCGGCGCGGCGATCACCCTGACCAGCGAGCCGTCTTCCAGCACCAGTACGTCGCCACCCCTGACGACACTGCCGCGCGGCAGGAACACGCCTATGACGCGGCCACTGGAGTCGGTGGCATCGAACCGGCTTTTCTGGCGTACGTCCCAATCCAGTTCGATCGTTGGCGCGCGTTTTAGCAGTACGGGCGCCAGGCCTGCGCCCTCTGGCATACGTTTATTTGCGGTCAACATGGTGGGGGGGAGTTGAAGCAGCGATGGGTTGGCGATAATATAACAATCGTTATAACCAAGCGGAGCCGCAATGTCGGTCGTCAAGCTCACCCAGATCGGGAATTCTGTCGGTGTCATCCTGCCCAAGGAGGTCCTCGCGCGCCTGAAGGTCGCAAAGGGGGACAACCTGTACATGAGCGAAGCGGCCAATGGTGTTGTACTGTCCACCTATGACCCGGTATTTGAGGCACAGATGGCCCTGGCCCGCGGCATCATGAAGAAACGCCGCGCAGTCCTGCACGAACTTGCGAAATGACGGCCGGCTCCGTTGCCTGGGTGTGGATCGGGCAGGAAGTCCTGCTTGCCATCCATTCCGAGCAACTGGCTGAGCATGGCGGATTGCCGGGTATTCGCGATCCGAACGCTCTGGCTTTAGCGACGGTGCGCGCTGCGCAGGCAGCCCATTACGGGGCGCCGGATGCATCCGACCTTGCCGCTGCCTATGGATTCGCAATTGCACGCAACCACCCGTTCGTCGACGGCAACAAGCGTACCGCATTCGTCGCGGTCGAACTGTTTCTTGCCTGTAACGGCTTTGAACTGACGGCAAGTGATGCTGACTGTGTTCTCACCATGCTCGGAGTCGCTGGCGGCGACATCCCACAGGCCGAATTCGCCGCCTGGTTGCGCAAGCGCATCCAACCGGTGTGACGCGAGCGAGCGCAAATCATTTGCAGACGTGGGCTCAAGCGATTGCCTCTCACGCTCAGAACAGGAAATACCGCTGCGCCATCGGCAGCACCGTCGCCGCCTCGCAGGTCAGCAGCACGCCATCGGCCCGCACAGCGTAGGTCTGGGCGTCGACTTCCATCGCCGGGGTGTAGTTGTTGTGCACCATGTGGCTCTTGCGCACCATGCGGGTGCCGCGCACGGCGCTGAGCGTCTTGGCCAGGCCGTAGCGGGCTCCGATGCCGGCCGCCAGGCCGGCCTGCGAGACAAAGGTCAGCGAGGACTTGGCGATGGCGCCGCCAAATGCGCCGAACATCGGCCGGTAGTGCACCGGCTGTGGCGTCGGAATACTGGCGTTCGGGTCGCCCATTGCCGCGAGCGCGATCGAGCCGCCCTTGATGACCAGCGCCGGCTTGACACCGAAGAAGGCCGGCTTCCAGACCACCAGGTCGGCCCATTTCCCGACCTCGATCGAGCCCACCTCATGCGCGATGCCGTGTGCCAGCGCCGGGTTGATGGTGTATTTGGCGACATAGCGTTTGACACGGTTGTTGTCGTGGCGCTTTGGGTCGCCCGGCAACTTGCCGCGTTGCTGCAGCATCTTGTGCGCCGTTTGCCAGCAGCGCAGGATGACCTCGCCGACCCGGCCCATGGCCTGCGAGTCGGAGCTGAACATGCTGATGGCGCCCAGGTCGTGCAGCACATCCTCGGCGGCAATCGTCTCCTTGCGAATGCGGCTCTCCGCAAATGCCAGGTCTTCGGCAATCGACGCGTCCAAGTGATGGCAGACCATCAGCATGTCGACATGTTCGTCGAGCGTGTTGATGGTGTAGGGCATGGTCGGGTTGGTGCTCGAGGGCAGGAAGTTGTCGTGACCGACCACGCGCAGTATGTCGGGTGCATGTCCGCCGCCGGCGCCTTCGGTGTGGAAGGCGCACAGGGTGCGACCCTTGGTGGCGGCGATGGTGTTCTCGACGAATCCCGATTCGTTCAGCGTGTCGGAATGGATCGCCACCTGTACATCGGTTTCTTCCGCCACGTCCAGGCAATTGCTGATCGCTGCCGGCGTAGTGCCCCAGTCCTCATGCAATTTGAGGCCGATCGCGCCTGCGTTTACTTGCTCATGCAACGCCTGCGGCAAACTGGTGTTGCCCTTGCCCAGGAATCCGAGGTTCATGGCGAATGCATCGGCCGACTGCAGCATGCGCTCGATATGCCAGGCACCGGGCGTGCAGGTGGTGGCCAGCGTGCCGGTAGCCGGCCCGGTGCCGCCGCCGAGCATGGTGGTGATGCCGCTGGCCAGCGCCTCGTCGATCTGCTGCGGGCAGATGAAATGGATGTGCGAATCGATGCCGCCGGCGGTGACGATGTTGCCCTCGCAACTGATGATCTCGGTACCGGGCCCGATGACGATGTCAACGCCGCTCTGGGTGTCCGGGTTGCCGGCCTTGCCGATCGCCACGATGCGCCCGTCCTTGAGCCCGATGTCGGCCTTGACGATGCCCCAGTGGTCGATGATCAGCGCATTGGTCATCACCGTGTCGACAGCGCCTCCTGCTGCCGGACCGCTGCCCGAGCCGTCACGGGTGCGCTGGCTCTGCGCCATGCCGTCGCGGATCGTCTTGCCACCGCCGAACTTGACCTCTTCACCGTAGCTGCCGGCGCGCAGTGTGTAGTCCTGCTCCACCTCGATCATCAGTTCGGTATCGGCCAGGCGCAGCCGGTCGCCCACAGTGGGGCCGTACATTTCGGCGTAGGCGCGTCGGGTGATCGTTGCCACCATCAGCCTCCCGGTGCGGTGCCGTCCAGCGGCCCGCTGACCTCGCCGCGAAAGCCATACACCGCGCGCGCGCCAGCATAGTCCAGCAGTTCGACGGTTCTTTGCTGACCCGGTTCGAACCGAACCGCAGTGCCCGACGCAATGTTCAGCCGCATGCCGCGGGCGGCGGCGCGGTCGAACGACAGCGCCGCGTTGGTTTCCGCGAAGTGGTAGTGCGAGCCGACCTGGATAGGGCGGTCACCGGTATTGCTGACCACCACCGTCGTCGTGCGCCGGCCGGTGTTGATCAGGTGTTCGCCGTCCTGCGGCAACAGTTCGCCGGGAATCATGGATTGCCGCCGCGGGACAACCAGAGCGCAATCGCGACCGCGGCCGCCAGGGAAGCGACGGACGGCCCGCTCGGCGGGCAGCGAACGCAGTGAACGTGGGGCAGTTTCATTGCTGCTGTTCCTAGATGATGGGTTGGTGAACGGTGACCAGCTTGCTGCCGTCCGGGAAAGTGGCCTCGACCTGGATGTCGGGAATCATTTCGGCAATACCGTCCATGACATCGGCGCGGGTAAGGATGGTGCGGCCTTCGCTCATCAGTTGGGCCACGGTCTTGCCGTCGCGCGCCCCTTCCATCACGGCTGCGCTGATCAGCGCCACTGCTTCCGGGTAGTTGAGCTTGAGTCCACGCGCCTTGCGGCGTTCTGCCAGCAAGGCTGCGGTGAACAGCAATAGCTTGTCTTTCTCGCGCGGGGTCAATTCCATGGTCGGTTCTCGTGGCCTGCCTGTCTACTTGCAGAACATTGTCATGCAAGTCATGTGCCACCCGAAATCGTGCTCGCATGCAAGACGGCGGTGCGTGCGCAACCTTTTGGTGCACAAACCGCTCACCAACGCAGTGCGACGCACCCGGCCAGATGCCATGGCGGTCTTGTCACCAGTCGAAACTCCTCGGGGTGACGCGTCGTTGTCTGCAGGGGCTGCCGGGCATTTGGCGCTGCCGCCTTGCACCAACTGGCACGCCAATTGCATTGGTCTGACGAACCCAATCCCGGGCTTTGCATTTCGAACGGAGAAACTCATGAATCGTCGGACCCCGCTCAAACTCATCACCGCGTCCATCGCATTGGGCTTTGGACTTGCCGGCTCTGCCATGGCCCAGTCGGGTGGCACCATCAAGGTGGGCATCCTGCACAGCCTGTCAGGCACCATGGCCATATCGGAGACCGTGCTCAAGGACACGGTGCTGATGGCCATCGACGAGATCAACGCCAAGGGCGGCGTGCTCGGCAAGAAGCTCGAGCCGGTCATGGTGGACCCCGCCTCCAACTGGCCGCTGTTCGCACAAAGCCTCGCGCTCGGTCGCCTGGAGGCCGAAGCCACCCGCCTGCAGGGGGACGGCCGCACCGTAGTCCATGTCTCTCAGGCCGCGCGCGTGATTGGCCTCATAGCCATCGCCGATGCGATCCGGTCAACCTCCAAGGCGGCGGTGGCCAAGCTGCGCGAACGCAAGATCGAAGTCGTGATGCTGCGCCGCGCTGGCCGAGGCCAGGTTGCCGGACATGGCGAAGGCGGTGCCGCGGATGACCAGGACCTC
>JAYUQC010000110.1:0-12011 GCA_043759735.1 Rhodoferax sp. | reverse complement strand
TGGTCCTCGTCGGTGGCCTGATGATGGTCTACGTGCTGTTCGGCGGCATGACCGCAACCACCTGGGTGCAGATCATCAAGGCCTGCCTGTTGCTGGGTGGGGCGACGTTCATGGCCGTTTCCGTCCTGTGGAATTTCGGCTTCAGCCCGGAGGCGATGTTCGCCCAGGCAGTCAAGATCAAGGCTGACCTGGCCAGTACCGGCGGCAAGACCGCCGAGGAAGCGGCCAAGATAGGCCAGTCGATCATGGGCCCCGGAAATTTCGTCAAGGATCCGATCTCGGCGATCAGTTTCGGCATGGCGCTGATGTTCGGCACCGCCGGTCTGCCGCACATCCTGATGCGCTTCTTCACCGTGCCCAGCGCCAAGGAGGCGCGCAAGTCGGTGATGTGGGCGACCGGCTGGATCGGCTACTTCTACATGCTGACCTTCATCATCGGCTTCGGTGCCATCACCTTTGTATTGACCAACCCGAGTTTCCTGGATGCCAACGGCGGTCTGATCGGCGGCAACAACATGGCGGCGGTTCACCTGGCCAACGCGGTCGGAGGCAACGTCTTCCTCGGCTTCATTTCGGCAGTGGCGTTCGCGACCATTCTCGCCGTGGTCGCCGGCCTTACGTTGTCGGGTGCGTCGGCGGTATCGCACGACATCTATGCCACGGTCATCAAGCGGGGCAAGGCGGATAGCGCGTCGGAGCTGAAGGTCTCGCGCGCCACCACGGTCGCGTTGGGCGTTGTAGCCGTGGTGCTGGGCATTGTCTTCGAGAAGCAGAACATTGCCTTCATGGTCTCGCTGGCCTTCGCCATCGCCGCTTCGGCCAACTTTCCGGTGCTGTTCATGAGCGTCCTGTGGAAGCAGTGCACGACCCGCGGCGCGGTGATTGGCGGATTTCTCGGGCTGATCTCGTCGGTGGGGCTTACCATCGTCTCGCCGTCGGTCTGGGAGGCGACGCTTGGCTACCCCAAGGGCTCCGCCCTGTTTCCGTATACTTCTCCAGCCCTGTTCTCCATGACGATCGGCTTCGTCGGCATCTGGCTCTTTTCGGTGCTGGACAACAGCGCGCGCGCCAAGGTCGATCGTGCCGGATTCATGGCGCAACAAGTGCGCTCTGAAACCGGCATCGGGGCGTCCGGCGCGTCGGGGCACTGAGGCGGTTTTGCCACATCGCCGCGCTTGCGGGCGGCGATCAAAACAATGGGCAAGTGGTGCACGCGCACCACTTGCCCTTCATGCTTGATCCACGCGATGTAGCATGTTCGAATTGAGCAATGTCGATAACCCCCGCCATGTCCCAGGACGCGATCATGGATCCGCTTTTCGCGCCATCGAGCAACGGTAGCCGCCCGCCGGCCCGCGTGTCGGCGGCGCTCGAGCATATCTCGGACAGCGTGCGCCAGATCATCGCCGGCGTTGCCGATGCCGGCACGGTCGCCGAACTCCGGGTGGCCGCGCTTCACACTGACCGGTTGATCGAGACACTGCACGGCAACGGCGTTGGCGTCGGCCTGATAGCGGGTCTCGTGTGCGAACTCAACGACAGGTTGCTGGCGCGCCTGTGGGCGGTGCTTGCGCCCGATGAACTGGTTCGCAATAGCTGCCTGATGGTGATGGGCAGCGAAGGCCGCGGCGAGCAAACCCTCAAGACGGACCAGGACAATGGATTGCTGCTGCGCGATGGATATCGGTTCGACAACCTGGCCGGCCTGGCCGAATCGTTCACGCTGGCACTGCTCGACTTTGGTTATCCGCGTTGCCCGGGCGGCATCATGCTCAGCAATCCGCGCTGGCGCCAGCACCAGTCGGAATTTCGGGAGTCGATTCGCCGCTGGTGCTACGACGCCGAACCCGATGGCGCGATGCAATTGGCCATCTTGCTTGATGCACGGGTGATCGCCGGTGATGCCGGTCTGCTAGACGACTTGAGGGCGCATCTGTGGTCGATTCTTCCCGATTCCGATGCCTTCCTGGCCCGATTTGCCAGCCCGGTCGGGCAGTTCGACCATGCCGGCGGTGGCTGGTGGCACTGGTTGTCGCCACGCCACGACGGCCATGAGCAGGTCATCGACCTCAAGAAGGCTGGCAGCTTCCAGATCGTGCATGGTGCGCGCACCCTGTCGCTCAAGCACCATGTAGCGGCGGTCTCGACACGTGAACGTCTGCGCGTGCTGGCCGAGCACCATGGCCTGCCGCCTGCGCTGGCGCTGGACCTGCAGGCTGCACTGGATGTGCTGATCGGCTTGAAACTCGACCACCATCTGCGCCAGCTTGGGCAGGACCGAAGCCTGGACAACCTGGTCAATTTCCGCGACCTGGGGACACTCGACCATGCCAGACTGGACAGCGTGATGGCTATCGTCAAAGTCTTTCGCAAGCACTTGCAGCTGCATTGTCCGTTCGACATGCTGTAGCTACGGTGCCGTCAGATTGCGATGACGGCCAAATGCTGGCCGCAGAGCGCCGTGTTCAACAAAGCCCGGTGTCATATCGACATCTGCCGCGTCAACCCGCCACCGACACCTGTGCCAACCCCGCATCCACGATCAGGTTCTGGCCGGTGATACCGTCGCTGTCGTCGCTGGCCAGGAACAGCGTCGAACGCGCTACATGGGTAGAGTCGAGGCGGAACTTCAGGCACTGCAAGTCGATGAACTTCTGGTCTTCCTGCGGATTGCGCCAAAGCTGGGTCTGGCGATCGGTCACGATGGCGCCGGGCACCAGCGCGTTGACGCGGATGCCGGCGCCGCCGAGTTCGCGCGCCAGCGAACGGGTCATGCCGGAGATGGCAGCCTTGGACGTCGTGTAGCCGATCAGGTTGGGCCGCCCACGCATCCAGCTGATCGAGCCCATGTTGATGATGCTGCCGGGGAGTCCGACGGCCTGCAACTGGCGCGCCACGGTCTGGGTGGCGAATACCTGATGGCGCAAGTTGATGGCCAGGCAGTTGTCCCAGTATGCGGGAGTCAGCTCGTCCAGAGCGTGGCGGTCGTCGCGCCCGGCATTGTTGACCAGCACCTGGATCGCGCCCCATTGCTCGGCGATGCGGCCCAGCATGGCCTGCAGTGCGGGAATATCGCGCACGTCGCAGGCTTCGTACATCAATTGGGCGGCGCCAGCGGCGCGCAACTCGGCGATCAGCGCGTCGCCGCCATCGGGTTTGGTGCCGCAGAACGCGACCCGGCTGCCTTGCGCTGCAAACGCGCGCACCAACTCTGCACCGATGCCGGAGGATCCACCGGAGATGAATACGGTGCGGTCCTGAAGTGAGGGGTAGCGGGTGTAGGTCATGGCCCGGTTCTCGTCAGCATCTGCCTACCAGCCGGCCGGCAGGATTTCGGACATGGCCACCACCCGCTTTTCGTCGATGCTGCGGTGCGCCGCCAGTCCGGTGGCTACCGCACGCAGGCCTTCTTCCAGCGTGATGTCGGGCGCCAGGTTCTGTCGGATCGCGTTGGCGAACTTCACATGTTCGACATACGAGGCGCCAAAATGGTTGCCCATGTATTTGATACCGGTATCCCAGATGCGTCGCACCGACACGCCCTTGCCGCTGCTGGCGGTCTGGCCCCAGATCTCGCGCCTGCCCCAGTCGTCGCGCCGGCCGTAGCGCAGCGTCATCGACGGCAGCAGCGACTCGAGCTTGCCCTCATTGCCGACCACCGTGATGTGCTCGTTGTCGATCGAGTTCTCGGCGAACATGCACAAATCGAGCATCGCGCGCGCGCCGCTGGCATATTCGACGATGGCATAGGCGCTGTCCAGGATATCGGGAGTGCGCCCGCCGTACGACTCGTCCAGATGATTGACCCGCTGCGCGCCCGATGCGAACACGGCCACCGGCGGCTCCCGCAGGATCAGGTCCATCAGATTGAAATAGTGGCAGCACTTCTCGACCAGCGTGCCGCCGGTATTGGCGCTAAAGCGGTTCCAGTCGCCCACCTTGGGATAGAACGGCTCGCGGTGTTCGCGGATCGCAACCTGGTGCACGCGTCCGACCGCGCCGCCATGGGTCATGCGGATCATCTCGGCCACCGGCGGCATGTAGCGGTATTCATGCGCGACCCAGACCATCGCCGTACGCCCTTTGGCGCGTTGGACCAGTTCCAGGCCGTCCTCGATGCGGGTGCACAGCGGCTTCTCGACCAGAATGTGGGCCTCGCCTGCCAGCGCATCCATCAGCACCGCGCGGTGGGTGTGGTTGGGCGTGGCGATCACCAGCGCGTCGCACAGGTTTGCGGCCAGCAGGTCCTGGTGATGGTCGAACAAACGGGCCGGGGCTGGCAGCAGCGCCTGGCCGGCTTCGCAGCTGGCCTGGTTGTTGTCGGCGATCGCGGTCACCACGCAACCGTCGATCATCTTGATGTTCTCGATGTGTTCGCGGCCCATGCTGCCGCAGCCGATGATGCCGTAGCGGATTGCGTGTGTCATTGGGTGGGTCCGAAAAGCAGTTCACGTCCGCCGCAGTGCCGATGGTGCGGGTCATGCGTATGCATTGTGCCGCAGGGCGCCACAGCGCGGGAACCTGCGTGGTGCGTGTGCGATCGTCAGTCGAGTGTCGCTCCGGAGGCCTTGATCACCGGCACCCAGCGGGCGATCTCGGCGGTGAGGAAGGCGGTGAACTCCTGCGGACCTTTTTCCATGATGGCGCTGCCGTTGGCGGCGAATTTCTGGCGCACGTCGGGCTTGGCCAATGTCTCGTGGACGGCCTTGGAAATGCGGTCGACAACGTCCTTGGGCATGCCGGCCGGGCCGACGATGCCCTGCCAGCCCGAGGTCTCCAGCCCCGGGAAACCCGTTTCCTTGGCAGTGGGAACGTTGGGCAACGCGGCTACACGCTGCGCATCGGTCACATACAGCGCCTTGAGCCGGCCGCTCTGGATATGCTGCAGCAGCACCGTTGAGACATCGACCAGCAGGTTGGTCTGCCCCCCGATCAGGTCCTGCACCGCTGGCGCGGACCCCTTGTAGGGCACGTGGACCAGCTTGGTGCCGGTGATCTGGTTCAGCATCTCGCCGTTGAGGTGGGTGATGGAGCCGGCGCCGCCCGATGCGAAGTTCGCCTTGGCCGGGTTGGCCTTGGCCCAGGCGATGAATTCAGCCAGGGTGTTGGCCGGGTGGCTGGCGGGTACGGCGGCGATGAAGCCCGAACCCGATGTCTGGTGGATGTAGGTGAAATCCTTTTGCACATCAAAAGGCTTCTTCGACAGCATGTTGGGCGCCAGCACGAACGGCCCGATATTGGCCACAAGGATGGTGTAGCCATCGGGCGCGGCGCGGGTCAATTCGCCCGCCGCCAGCACGCCGCCGGCACCGGGTTTGTACTCGACGATGACCTGCTGCCCCAGTGCCTCCTGCAGGCCGGGCTGCAGGTTGCGGGCGACCGCATCGATGCCGCCGCCGGGTGGAAAGCCGACCACCAGCTTGATGGGCTTGGATGGCCAGGCCTGGGCCAGCACCTGGCCACCCAGGCTCGCCAACAGCATGGCGGCAGCCGTGGCGATTGTTGCGGCGCGTCGGCGTGCGCCGGCACGGGTCGGGATTGGAGGCATGGAGGTCCTTTCAGTAGCCGGTGGTGTTGACATGTACCTGTTGCGAACGAATCGTCGACAGTACGGCGGCGCATTGCCGCATCATCAATCCGAGATCAGAGGCGCAGCCGATGTAGTCGATGCCCGCTGCGCGGTAAGTGGCCACCCCCTCGGGCGTGCCCGCGACGCTGCCGACCGGCTTGCCGGCGGCATGGCAGCGCTGCACCGCCTTGGTCATCGCCGCAACGACATCCGGATGCATCGGATTGCCGACATGGCCCATCGCGCCGCTCAGGTCGCCCGGGCCGAGAAATATCGAGTCGACGCCGTCGACTGCCGCAATCGCATCGACCTGCGTCAAAGCCTGTGGCGTCTCGATCTGCACCACGACGCTGATGGCCTCGTTGGCGACCTTGAAATAATCCTGGACAGTGCCAAAGCGCGATCCGCGGCTCATCGCGGCCATGCCGCGTACGCCCTGCGGCGCATACTTGCAGGCGGCCACCGCCGTGCGGGCTTCGTCGGCGTTTTGCACGAAGGGAAACATCACGGTCTGTGCGCCCGCGTCGAGCACCCGCTTGACCATCACCGTGTCGTTCCACGGCACACGGGTGATCGGAAGCATCGGTGTACCGGCAACGGCCTGCAGCATGCGCACCAGGTCGTCCAGGTCCAATGGCGTGTGTTCCATATCGACCACGGCCCAGTCGAATCCGACGCAGCCCAGTGCCTCGGCCAGCAACGGGGAGGCGGCCATCGCAAAGGTGCCGACTGGGTATCCGGCCGGCAGATCGGTGCGCGCGAGAAGTGTCTTGAAGGGGTTGTTCATGGCGATACGATGGTTCAGAAAATGACGGGTTCGGGCGTTGGCTGCGTGCCGTGCAGAAAATCGAAGTCACAACCTTCATGGGCCTGCGTCACATGCTGCTGGTAGAGCCAGGTGAAGCCGCGCAGGAAGGGCTGCACCGGCGCGGTCCAGGCTGCGCGCCGGCGCGCCAGTTCTGCGTCGGAGACCTCCAGTTGCAGGCTGCGTTGCGCCACGTCGAGCGTGATCGTGTCCCCGGTCTGCACCAGCGCCAGTGGTCCGCCAACCGCACTTTCAGGTGATATGTGCAACACGCAACTGCCGTAGTGGGTGCCGCTCATGCGGGCATCGGACAGGCGCAGCATGTCGCGCACTCCGGCCTTGAGCAGTTTTTGGGGAATCGGCAGGTTGCCCCATTCGGGCATGCCGGGCGCGCCAACCGGGCCCGCGTTGCGCAGCACCAGTACCGTGTTGGCGTCGCAATCCAGGTCGGGGTCGGCCATGGCGGCCAGCATTTGCGGCTGGTTGTCGAACACCAGCGCCCTGCCGCTGTGGCGCAGCAGCTTGGGCGATGCGGCGCTGGGCTTTATCACCGCGCCATCGGGCGCCAGGTTGCCGCGCAGCACCGCCAGTGCGCCGGCGTCGCTGACCGGTCTGCTGAGGGGACGAATCACATCCGGATCCAGTACTTGTGCGCCGTCGATGTTGTCGGCGACGCTGCGGCCGTTCACCGTCAGGGCGTCGGTCGCCAGGTGCGTTCGGATCTGCTGCATCAACGCCGGCAGTCCGCCCGCGTAGTAGAAATCTTCCATCAGCCGGTCGCCGCTGGGAAAAAGATTGGCCAGCACCGGCACCTTGCGACCCATGGCGTCGAGGTCGTCGAGCGTGAGCGCGACACCGGCGCGGCGCGCCATCGCAATGATGTGCACCGCCGCGTTGGTAGAGCCACCCAGCGCCATCTGCACAGCGAGCGCGTTCTGGAAACTGCCGGCGGTCAGCAGCCGTGAGGGCTTGAGGTCCTCCCAGACCATGCCGACGATGCGTTCGCCGCAGTCGGTGGCCATGCGGGTATGGGCCGAGTCCATCGCCGGGATCGAACTGGCACCGGGCAGCGTGAGGCCCAGCGCCTCGGCGATGCTGGTCATCGTCGAGGCCGTTCCCATGGTGTTGCAGGTGCCGGGTGCGCGCGTCATGCGCGACTCCAAATGCTGCCACTGCTGCGCATCGATGTTGCCGGCCTGGTATTCGTCCCAGAACATGCGCGTGTGGGTACCTGCGCCGACGATTCTGGATACGCCGCCTTGCACATGGCGGTCGTTGAGCATGGGCCCGGCAGGGCAAAAAATGGCGGGTATGTCCATGCTGATCGCGCCCATCAGCGTGCCGGGAGTGGTCTTGTCGCAACCGGCCAGCAGCACTACGCCGTCGCACGGCAGGCTGCGCAACAATTCCTCCACCTCCATCGCCAGGAAATTGCGGTACAGCATGGTGGTGGGCTTGACCATGACCTCGCCCAGGCTCATCGCCGGTAGCTCGACCGGAAAGCCGCCGGCCATCAAGATACCGCGCTTGACGGCCTCGGCCCGCTCGCGCAGGTGCGCGTGGCAGGGCGAGAGGTCGCTCCAGGTGTTGATGATCGCGATGATCGGACGTTCCATGACGTCCTCGCGGCGCACACCCTGCTGCTGCATGCGCTGGCGATGGGCAAACCCGCGCATGCCGGCGTCGGCAAACCAGCGCCGACTGCGCAGGTCACTCAGGGTTTTGGAGGGGGGTGTTTTCACGGATGGACTGCATTTTTGTTGGCGCCAACATCAACTGGTAAATATTCCACCGTCCCATGTTCAGTTCCTAGCCATCGCCGTCTGTCAGAGCGCGGCCCGACCCAGCTTCTCCAACTGTGCCAGCATCGCATCGGCCACCAGCAACCCGTCTGTAGCTGCCTTGCGCTCCAGCGCCAGCCGGCGTGCCCCGGCCAGCCGCACGCCGTCGTCGCGCAGCATCTCCAAGATAACGGCTTCCATGCGGTCGTAATACGCGTCGGTGCCGGCCAGTGCTCCTGGATCGATCACGATGAAGGCCTGGCCGATCCGCGGCTGGTTGCCTTCATCGACAAAAAACGAGCTGGCTTCAAAGCCGAACTGCGCGCCGATGACGGCGGTGACCATCAACTCGACCATCAGCGCCAGCATCGCCCCCTTGGGGCTGGTCGCTGCGCCAACAGGAAGCATCGAGCCCAGCATGCCTTTGTGCGGGTCGGTCGTGGGTTCGCCATCGGCGTCGACCGCCCAGCCCAACGGAATTGCTTTGCCTTCCTTGGACGCCACCATCAGTTTGCCGCGCGCGACTTCGCTCAGCGACAGGTCGATCATCAGCGGATCGGCATTGCGGCGCGGGAAAATCGCAGCGACCGGGTTGGTGCCAAACACCGGATGCCGTCCGCCGGCCGCCGGCATCGCGGCCGGGGAATTGGCAAACGCCATGGCCACCATGCCGGCCTGTGCGACCGGTCGCAGATGGTCGACCATGACGCCGGCGTGGTGGCTGTTGGTGACGCCGGCAAAACAGACTCCGAGTGCGCGCGCCGTCGCAATAGCCGTTTCGATGGCCAGGTCGCAGGCCGGAAAGGCCAGGCCGGTGCCGGCATCGATCAGTACCGCTGCGCCTTTTTGCCGGCATACGGTTGCGACAGCCTGGCCGTTGGCGCGACCATTGCGCAGGTGGGTGCAGTACTGCCCGACGCGGCTGAGCCCATGCCCGGACAGGCCCTGAGACTCGGCCCGCACCAGCGCCCGGGCGACCGAACGGGCCATGGCATCGTTGGCACCGGCCGCCGCCAGCGCCTGCGTCACAAGTTCTGTGGCCTGTTGTGTGGTCAGACGGGCCATCAGTGCAACGCCTCCAGCACTTTCTCGGCAATCAGGAACGACACCCGCTCGTTCGACTCGGCGCTGACGCCCGAGATATGCGGGGTCAGCAGCAGGTTCGGGTAGTCCTGCAGTTCGGCGCTGGCGACCAGCGGCTCGGTGTCGAATACGTCGATCGCCGCGCCGCCCAGGTGACCTTTGCGCAATGATGCGGCAACGGCGGGCAGATCGACGATATGCCCACGCGACGTATTGATCAGCACCGCGCCGGGCTTCATCGACGCAATGCATTTGGCATCGAACAGGCCGCGGGTCGCAGCGACCAGCGGCACATGCAAGGTGATCACGTCAGCCTGCAAGATCAGTTCCTGCAGCCCGACATACTTGACACCGGATTGTCGGAATACCGGCGTGTCGGCGTCGAGCATCGCGTCGAAGGCGATCACCTCCATGCCCAATCCCATCGCCAGGCGCGCGGTCGTGCGCCCGATCGAGCCAAAGCCGATGATGCCCAGTATCTTGCCGGCGGTCTCGCGTCCGTTGCCAAGGGCGTTGCGCGGCCATTTGCCGGTAGCGACATCGGCCGTGGACGCGAATGCGCCGCGCAACAGCAGCATGGCTGCGGTGATCACGTATTCGGCCACGCTCAGGGCATTGGCGCCGGTGGCGGGAATCACCGCCATGCCGCTGGCTTCACAGCCCGGCACGTCGATGTTGTCAAGGCCCACGCCCAGGCGGCCGATCACCGTGCAGCGCGCCAGTGCGCCCAGCAGGTCGCCGCGCACCTGGGTACGGTTGCGCACGATCAGTGCATCGGCAGTTTGCGCCAGTTGCAACAGGCGCGGCATGTCGTCCACCAGGGCCGGGTCATACACCACATCGTGGCGTGCCTGCAGCTGCGCCACGGCGCGCTGGTCCATGAATTCGGAGATCACTATGTGCATGATGGTGCGTGAAAGCGAAGTGGGAAGAGGTGCGAATGGTGTTGGTCACGGGTCACGGGTCGCCGGTCGTCAGTCCAGCATGACAACCGCAACCCGCGCCGGCGGACCGGTCCTGCGGCGTCGCACCTGCGCGGCCCCATCGGGTGACAGCGGCGCGCGGGTGAACGTCAACGACATATGTCATGCGCTCTCGTACAGGCGCGTCATCACGAACTCGCGGTGCCCCAGCGACTCGGCAGCCGTCAGGCGCCCATTGGCGGTACGCAGCATGTTCTCAAGCAGCTTGTCGCCCGCCTCATCGAGCGTGATTTCGCGCTGCAGCAGGCCGGTGACGTCGACGTCGATGTGCTCGCTCATGGTGCGCACGGTACGCGGGTTGGCGCACAGCTTGATGACGGGCACGATGGCGTTGCCAATCACATTGCCCTGACCGGTGGGGAACAGGTGCACGGCGTAACCCGAGGCGGCGCACAGGGTCACCATCTCGGCGGCGGCGCTGCTCGAATCCATGAACCACAGGCCCGGATGGGTCGGCATCTCGGCCTTGTCGATCACGCCGTCCACGGTGCAGACCTTGCCGATCTTCTGGATGTTGCCCAGCGCCTTTTCCTCGATCGTGGTCAGGCCGCCGGCGATGTTGCCCTTGGTCGGCTGGCTGTCGGACAGGTCGGTGGTCTTGTGGCGGTTGATCATGTCCTGGTAGCGGTTGAACATGAACATGAACTGGTCGCGCACTGCATCGCTCGCGCAACGCTCGGCCACGATCTTCTCGCCGCCGGTGATCTCGCTGGTTTCGCCGAAGCACCTTTTCCCAGATAGGTCCGGATTTTCCATTCGGTGGTATGAATGAAAAAGGATTAACAATTGAAGCACTGTGGTTAGCAGAAACAAAAACTTTGAAATCAGGAATTGAGCCACCAATTAATGAATCTCAATATATTCAATATATCCTTGATCAAGCTTCATCCGTGGAAGAAGCTTTAGCTTTAACAAGATTAATCCAATTCGAAAAAGCTTTTGCGCCAATTCATTATTTCATTTGTGATCGAATTAATAATTGCGCCGTGATCGAGCTGACTGAAAATGGCTTAAAAGTTGATTTAGCACCTGAAGCCGACTCTCAAGTGATTGAGAATGTCATTTTTAGCTCAACACTGATTTCTCGGGATCATAATCCAATTCGAAAAAGTTTTATCGAGCATATCGAAAAAAATCCATCAACAGTTAGCAATTCCTTTACGTGGCTGCAAAAAGTTAAGACTTCTGGCTGGTCTCGATGGCAAATCGTTTATGATATAAAAAATCTTCAAGTATTTTTTAGACAGGTAAATTCTAAGGGAAGTGTATCTGAAATTCAATCTTTGAGGTTCGAAAAAGATAAAACAAGAACCGAGATTCTAATGGCTGACGCCGCAGGGATCCGGCCTTGGACTAAAGCTCATTTCGAAAACAGTATGACTTCATTTTCGGCCAGTTTTCCAGATTTCAAAACCTTTGTTCCACTTGTAAGAGAATACTTAAAATCTCAGTTCAAGAACGTCGGCTTATAATGGTGGACCTGCTCTATACTCAGTTGGCGCAAATCTATTTCGTAGACCTTTTACAACTGAGTTGGGACCAGATTAGCAGCCATAACTCACCTCTATAGCTTCGTCGTTGCACAATTTCATAAATAGATCGCCAGCCCGCAATATTCATGAAAAATCGATACTGACTGATTAAAAGTTCTTCACCGTTATAAACATTGGGCCGGCCGCTCAGTTATAAACCCAGTATGATGGATGATTGAAGGGGATTGAAGCGCGCTTTCAGACTCCAAATACGACCATCGATCCGTGAAGTTGGCCGTTGGTATGGGGCATTAGTTA
>JAYUQC010000109.1:0-4191 GCA_043759735.1 Rhodoferax sp. | reverse complement strand
CAGGTTTCAGGTTCGAAACAGGATGGTTCCCTCGGACAACATGAAACTTGCAACCTGAAACTTGAAACTCCCCGCCACATTCCCATCGTCGCCCTCACGGCCAATGCCATGAGCGGGGATCGAGACCTCTGTCTTGCGGCCGGCATGGACGATTATTTAACGAAGCCCGTCCGCAAGGACAACCTCCAGGGCCCGATCGCGGTGACCCTGTACCGCACGAAAGCGAGTCCGGTGGTTCTTCGATCAACTGCCAACGGCAATTTTTCGCAAATTCTTTACCGAATCTTCAGAAATAGGTCTAAATTTCCCCTCAGTTCTGCCGTTAAAGAGTCAACGAGCACCGATAGGTCAGCCGTTTTACCAAAGGCCCTGGAACATCATGCAATTGCCATCCGTCGATCGACAACCCGGTACGCGCCCTGCCGGCGTTGACCTGGTGTCATCCAACGGACACAAGGTGATTCCGGTGGCGCCGGTGAATCCTGCGGTCAGTACAAGTCCCGCCGCGACTCCGAACCCACCGGGGGTAGTCAACAAGATCGGCGAAAGTGCGGTGGTCGACAACCCGGTGTACAACGCCGTGCACCAGAGCGTCCCGGATCCGATCCGACGTGGCACGGAAAGCGCCGCCGATTCACAGGATTGGACGATCAAGCGCCCGGAGCCTGAAAAAGTCGAGGATCCGCCACCGGTGCCGATACACCAGTTGCTGCTGGACTTCATCAAATCCATGTGGCAGGCCAGTGGCATGGCGGTCGAAGTGTCCCAGGCCCAGAAGCAGAATTTGCTGGTCAACCCCGCCAATCCGAACGTAGCGGGCGGCGAGATCGTCAGGGAAAACCTGACCTACCAGCCCAGCAAGATCAAGAAGCCGGAAAACATCTGATCGTCTGAGGCGCGGATCATCCGCCCAAAATGGCTAAATGGCGCTCGCCTTGAGCGTGTAGCGCGCCGGCGCACCCGGCACTGCCTCCAGCAACTCCCAGCGGCTGTCATGAAATGCGGCCACCGACGCGCGGTGCGCGATCGAGACGATGCCGCCACCGGCCTTGTCGACCATGGCAAGCAGCTTTTTGTAAACCGTTTCCTCTGCCGCCGGGTCCAGCGCGCTGGTGGCTTCGTCGGCAAATACCCATTGAGGCTGCTTGAGCAGTACCCGCGCGATCGCCAGGCGCTGCTTTTCGCCACCCGAGAGCTTCTGGCTCCAGGCGTCAACCCGGTCCAGCTCGCCGGCCAGATGCGGCAGCAGGGCCTCGCTGAGCGCGGCCTGCATTTGCGCATCCGGGTATCGCCCGGCGGACTCCGGGTAGGCCAACGCCTCGCGCAGGCTGCCGTTGGGGAAATAAGGGTGTTGCGGGATGAACATCGCATCGCGGCTGCGCTGCACCTGGCCGCTGGCATAGGGCCAGATGCCGGCCAGGGTCCGAAACAATGTCGACTTGCCGCTGCCCGACGGTCCCTGCAACAGGATGTGGTCGCCAGCCGACGCCTGCAGCATGGTCGCTGCGAGCAATGCCGTTCCATTGGGCAGTTTCACGTCCAGGTCGCGGGTGGTCAGGGCGGGGCCCTCGGTCTGCTGCAAGCGCTGGTTGCCAGCTTCGGCCGCCACGATCGCGTCGTCGAATCCGGTCAACCGGTCGGTGGTGGCGCGCCAGGCCGCCAGGGAGCTGTAGTTGTCGACGAACCAGCTGAGCGAGTCCTGTACCCGGCCAAAGGCCGAGTTGATCTTCATCAGGTCGCCCAGCATGATGGCGCCGCTGAAATAGCGTGGCGCGGCGATGATCATCGGAAATATGACGGCTGCCTGGCCAAAGAAGCTGGTGAACCAGATCAGGTTCTTCTGCGCCTTGAGCAGTGCCAGGTAGTTGGCCAGCACCAAGACGAAACGATTGCCCAGGTGCTCCTTTTCGACTGTCTGGCCCCGGTCCAGCGCAATGGCCTCGCTGTACTCGCGTACCCGCACCATGTGGTGGCGGAAATCCGCCTCGCGCCGTTGTTGCTCGAAATTGAGCTTGATCTGGCGCCGGCCGATGTAGTGGGTCAGTATGCTGCCGACCAGGCAGTACAGCACCGCCATCCAGACCATGAAGCCCGGGATCGTGACTGCCTGGCCGCCGAGCTGGAAGCTGAACGCACCCGACAGCCCCCACAGGATGCCGACGAAACTGACCAGAGTCACCGTTGCGTTGAGTATGCCCATGGTCAGGCCGACGGTCTGGGCGGTGAACTGGTTCACGTCCTCTGATATCCGCTGGTCCGGGTTGTCGGCAATGATCCCGTTGTGGCTTGCGAAGCGCGAAAGCTCCATTCGATAAAAGGCATCCCCGCCAAGCCAGCGCTGCAGGTAGTGGCCGGTCATCCAGCGCCGCCACTCCATCTCCAGCAGTTGCGTCAGGTAAAAACGGTAGACCGCGATGATGATCGCGATGAATGCCAGGTAGCCAAAGCGCCCGATCTGGGTCCAGAAAACCGCCTGGTCCTTGTTCTGCAGCGCATCGTAGAACAAGCCGTACCAGTCGTTGAACAAGACCGCCATGTACACCGAACCGAGGTTTAGCGCGACGATGGCCACAAAAAGCCCGCGCGCCCGCCACTTCTCCTCGGATCGGAAGTAGGGCGCCGACAATTGCAGCACCCGGCTCGTGAAGGCTTTGAAACTGGCGAATTTGTCATTCATGCCCATGGCGGACCTCGTCAAGCAAGCAAGCAATAAAAAGTCAGCGGCAAGCTGACGTCAGGGTAGGGGATTCGAGATGCCGCTGGCCACATGGCCGGAGGGCACATGGCGCGCGGCCGACTCGATATGGCCGGTCTGGTCGTCGAAAAAGAAGTCGGGCTCGAATTCACGCAGAAATTCGCCCTTGGCCAGACCGCCCAGGAACATCGCTTCGTCGACCTCGATGTTCCAGTTCATCAAGGTGCGAATGGCGCGTTCGTGGGCCGGCGCGCTGCGCGCGGTCACCAGTGCGGTTCGGATGCGCATCGTCGGCGTGCCTTCCTGCTGCAGGCGCTGCAGCGCGGCAAGCAGTGGCTTGAACGGGCCGGCCAGCAGCGGCTGCGCCGCCTTTTCGGTCTCATGGCGCTGAAATGCGCTCAGTCCCTGGGCCTGGTAGACACGTTCGGCCTCGTCGCTGAACAACACCGCATCGCCGTCGAACGCGATCCGCACCTCACGCGGATGCGCTTCGCTGGCGCGCGCTGATTGCGGGTAAACCTGCGCCGCCGGTACGCCGGCCTCCAGCGCGGCGCGCACGTCGCTCAAGTGCGCCGACAGGAACAGGTTGGCGTGCAGCGGCTTGAGATAACGCCACGGCGGCTGGCCGCGGGTGAAACTGCCGCGCTGGATCGCCAGGCCATAGTGTTGGGCCGAGCGGAACACCCGCATGCCCGACACCGGGTCGTTGCGCGACAGGATGACCACTTCGACCGGTTGCGAGGCCGGTCGCGCGGCCGCATCGATCGGCGTGGGTTCAGTCGTCTGGTTGAAGGCCAATAATTTGCGCACCAGCGAAAACGCGACGCCGGGCTTGGCGGGTTCGTCCAGGCGTTGCAACTGCAGTTGCATGTAGGCCCGGTCGCGGTGCTGTCCCTCGCCCTGTTCGAACACCGTGTTCTCTTCCTCGAAATCGAACAGCGCGCGCGACGAGATCGCCACGACCAGCTTGCCTTCGAGGGATACGCTCATGGTGCGTGAAATTGGGTCATGTCTGCTGCTGCCGCAAGAACATCCGGTAGGCTGGATTGAGTGTTTCTTCGACATACGGGTAGGCGAGTTCACCCAGGAACCGGGTGAATGCATTCTGATCGGACTTGGGTACCTGCAGACCGACCAGGATGCGGCCGTAATCGGCCCCTTGGTTGCGGTAGTGGAACAGGCTGATGTTCCAGCCCGGGCGCATCAGGCTTAAAAACTTCATCAGCGCACCGGGCCGCTCGGGGAACACAAAGCGCATCAGTCGCTCGTCTTTTGAGAGCACTGAATGCCCGCCCACCATATGGCGGATGTGCTCCTTGGCCAGCTCGTCATGCGTCAAGTCGAGCGCCTTGAAGCCGTGTTTGCCGAAGTTGGCGGCGATCTTCATCGACTCGCCTTTGCCATGCGTCGTGAGGCCGACAAACACGTGCGCATGAGCGCTGTCGCTGATGCGGTAATTGAATTCGGTCACTGAACGCGCCGCGCCCGGCAAGGCG
>JAYUQC010000108.1:0-12096 GCA_043759735.1 Rhodoferax sp. | reverse complement strand
CTCTCATGACCTCAACTTCTCGAACCGCCCGGTGCGGACCCGCATGCCGGGTGGTGTGGCAGGGGCGCAGCCGAAAATGGCTGCCCCCTATGCCGATTTAGGCTGCCCCCATGGCACATACCCAATTGCTGGTCAACAAGACCGATCTATCCCAGTCCCGCTTGCAGACCACGGAGGACGTGCCATTGGTGGAGGGTCAGATTCGCGTCGCCGTGGAGCGCTTTTCGTTCACATCCAACAACGTTACCTATGCCGCGTTCGGCGACGCCATGCATTACTGGGACTTTTTTCCATCCGGGCAGGATGGCTGGGGCATCATCCCGGTGTGGGGTTTTGCGAACGTGGTGCAGTCCAGCCATCCGGGCGTGGCGGTTGGGGAACGGCTCTACGGCTATTACCCGATGGGCGAGCAGCTGGTGCTGCAGCCTGAACGGCTGTCGCCATCGGGATTTGCGGATGCTTCGGCGCATCGCGCCGCGCTGCATGCGGTCTACAACCAATACATGCGTTGCGCCAGCGACCCGTTCTACAGCGCCGACAGCGAAGACGTGCAGGCGCTGCTGCGCCCCTTGTTCACCACGTCCTGGCTGATCGACGATTTCCTGGCCGACAACCACTTCTTTGGTGCCGCGGCCGACCCCGCGCGTCCTGCGGTGATGCTGCTCTCCAGCGCTTCGAGCAAGACCGCTTATGGCACGGCCTTCATGCTGGCACAGCGCAAGGGTATCGAGGTGGTTGGACTGACCTCGCCACTGAATGTCGCGTTTTGCGAGAGCCTGGGTTGCTACCACCAGGTCCTGACCTACGAGCAACTGGATCAGGTGCCGGTCGACGCGCCGTGCGTCTATGTCGACTTTGCCGGCAATGCCGCAGTGCGCAGCGCGGTGCACCACCGGTTTGCCCAACTGGCCTACAGCTGCTCCATCGGGGGAACCCATGTCAGCAACCTGCGCGGCGCCAGGGATTTGCCGGGTCCTAAGCCCACGCTGTTCTTTGCGCCGGCGCAGATCAAGAAGCGCAACAGCGAATGGGGCGCCGCCAGGCTTGGTGAGCGATTGGTGGTTGCATGGAAGGCTTTTCTAGCCAAGGTGTCAGACTCGGCCGATCCATGGCTGCAGGTGCAGCAGCACCGCGGTCAGGCGGCGTTGCAGCCGGTCTATCGCCAAGTGTTGGCTGGGCAGGGCGATCCGCGCCATGGCCAGATCATCGTGTTGCGCGATTGATGGGGCCCGATGTGCCAGCGTTGCGGCACTCGGCGATCGAACAGTGGGAACTGGCTGTCATGAGTGTCGGTCTTCAGCCCATGCATTGCGCCATTCAGGGGGCGTCAGGCCGTGCCGTGCGCCGGCCCCGACCAAACGCCATCAATGCCATCATGCCCAGGCCCGCGAGCATCAACGCCGACTCGCTTGGCTCCGGCACCGGGGCCGCATGCGTACTGAACACGGCCGAAAAATCCGTGCCGTCAGCGCGCGCGCTGTAGATGCTTGCGTCACGCTGCGAAGGAATGCCGGTGGGATCGATCGCAAGATCGATCACGCTTCCGACTTTCACAAGTATGGCAAGTGTGTTCTGGACGCCCACGCCGTCCGCGTTTGCGATGAATTGGTCCAGCATTTCAACGCCGTCCACGAAGATGTGGCCTGTGATGCCCCCAGCATCCAGATTGGTAGTGTTGCGTTTGCGAAGGTGGTAGCTCAGATCGACCAGCCCCGCCGTGTTGCTGGTGTAGCGGCGAACCGCCCAGATGATGCTGTCCTGGTCGTCCGGCCCGATGCCGGTAGGATGACCGCCGCCGACGTCAACGGCCAGGTACACATTGTTGTCGGCGCCGACCTGCGCGGCGCTTGCCTGCCAGCTGCTGTCTGCCGCATTGAAGGTGTCGAAGGCGACAAATGACCCGGCCAAATAGTTGGCGCCGGGCGCCTGACCGGCATTGAAGAACCCGTAGCTCCAGCCGTTTAACCCCTGCGTTGCCGAAAAATCGGTGGCCGAATCGGCAATCGGCAATGCGCTGGCGATCGCCGCAATTCCCCAGATAGCAATCCCGCCGACAGTCCGCTTGAAATTGCGCATTGCAGCCTCCGATCATCTGATGCATTGTCCGATTCCGAGTCTGAACCATAACACAGCGATGGCCGCACGACCAGAAAATGAGCACTCGCCAACGGGCAGCTGGAAGGCCGTGAAGCCGGGATGCAAGGGCACCGACCAACGGCGTTCGAGCCGACCAAGGCGCCTCTATGCGGAACTTGCCCTCCCGGGCAAACGGTACGACCAGATTGGGGCTTACGAGATAGCCCCTTCGGCGGCATAGGGCAGCTACCTGTTGCGCATCCCGTAGGCTGACCACCACGAGCTGATCATGGACATCCTGAAGCATGGGGTGCACTGTGAGGTGCTGGGCGCCACCCGGGCTGCGCCTGGCGGTGGCGCAAGAGGTTCGGAATATGGGGCAGAAGTATTTATCAAGGCAGTTGGAAGTGGCTCATGTGGTGAGCCTCGGCACGGTTAAGCTGTGCACAGATAAAGAATTCCAGGGACAAGACAATCGTGTCACAACCATTGGCCCACTCCGGCGGGCATCTGTTGGCAGACCATCTGCACGCTGTGGCCGGCATGGCCGCGGTTTTTTCTCAGGCGTTTGATACCACCGATGTCACCAAGCGCTGGGCGTATCTGGCGGGACTGTGGCATGACCTGGGCAAGTACCGTTCAGGGTTTCAGCAATATCTCCTGCAGTTAGGCAAAGCACCTCGGAACTGCCATGTCCAATAAACCACTTGCGCACTGGAGAGCGTCAGACAAAACTGCCCAAGACCTTGACATTCATCTGGTCAACGTTGGTTACTGGTCTGGCGTATTTGCGGCAAAAATTCACCTAGGTTCGGCGGGCGAACTGATGGGCCTGCTACATGACCTTGGAAAATACAGCCCAGAATTTCAGGCCTACATCAAGTCTGCCGAAGGGCTGATCAACCCTGACGAAGATGATTATGTTGATGCTCAGGAGCGGCGAGGGAAAATTGATCATTCCTCTGCTGGTGCCCAGTACGTTTGGCACAAGCTTTTTGAGGGAAATGGCATTGGGTCACTCATGGCGCAGTTTTTCGCCTTGTGCATTGCGTCGCATCACTCGGGATTGATCGATTGTCTTGATGCCAATGGTGAGGATACTTTTGCGAAACGGATGCGTAAAGCGCAAGAGAAAACCCATCTCAATATTGTCGTCGGGTTGGCCGAGCCAACTATTTTGGCGCGTTGTACGGCACTTGCGGCTGAGCCAGCGATGGCTGCAAATTTCAGCGCATTGGTGCAGCGAGTCGTGCAACTCAGCGGGGCGGCTGTTCCCGCCCACCAGCAAATTGGTTTGGCGGTTCGTTTCTTGTTCAGCGGTCTGATTGATGCGGATCGCATCGACACAGCTGACTTCGAGCACAAGCGCGTTGCCCTGCATCGGCCTCGGGGAAATTACGTCACGTGGCCAATATTGACAGATCGTTTGGAAAGAAAGCTGCGGGTGATGATTCCCACGCATCGGATTGACGTGTTGCGCAATGACATCTCTGCGCACTGTCTGGTGGCCTCCTCGCGAGAGCGTGGCGTTTATACCTTGACCGTCCCAACCGGTGGCGGAAAGACTTTGGCCAGCTTGCGTTTTGCACTGCATCACGCGGAGCAAAGGCAGCTTGACCGCATCATTTACATCATCCCGTTCACATCCATCATCGATCAGAACGCCCAGGTGGCGCGGGCCATTCTGGAGCCAGACGATGCGCCAGCCGACTGGGGCAAGGTGGTACTGGAGCACCACTCCAGCATCACGCCGGAACAACAAACCTGGCGTGAAAAAATTCTGTGCGAAAACTGGGATGCGCCGGTGGTATATACGACCATGGTGCAGTTTTTGGAAACCCTCTTTGGTGCCGGAACACGTGGCGCGAGGCGTATGCACCAGTTGGCCAATGCGGTGCTGGTTTTTGACGAAGTTCAAACGCTGCCGATCAAGTGTGTCCACATTTTTAACAATGCCATCAACTTTCTGGTCGAGCAATGCAACAGTACCGCTGTGCTCTGTACGGCGACACAACCTTTACTTCATCGAGTCGATTCGGGCAAGGGTGCTATTCGCCTGGCCGCACAGCATGAAATCATGCCCAATGTGCAGAAGCTTTTCGACGATTTGCGGCGGGTTGAGATTCGGGATTGCCGCAAACCTGGTGGCTGGCTTCGGGATGAGATTGCGGAATTGGCGACCACGGAGCTTGAGCGCGCAGGGAGCTGTCTGGTAATCGTCAATACAAAAGAGGCGGCTCTCAGAATTTTTGAGTTGTGCCAGCCTGTGATTGACCGCGAGTCGCTGTTTTACCTCAGCACAAACCAGTGCCCCGCGCATCGCAAGCAGGAACTGGCCAAAATTCGGCTTCGCTTGGAGCAAGGCGTGCCGACACTTTGCATCAGCACGCAGCTCATAGAGGCAGGCGTTGACGTGGACTTTGGTGCGGCGATTCGGTTCCTGGCCGGGATTGACTCTATCGCGCAGGCGGCGGGGCGATGCAATCGCAATGGTCGCCCGGAGCCTGGGCTTGTACACATTATCAATCCACGTCCTGAGGACGAGGGCCTGGAAATGCTGCCCGATATAGCCACCGGGCGAGATATCGCGCCGCGAATCCTTGATGACTACCGAAAGAGCCCCGACAGATACGGCCACAACCTGTTTGGTCCTCAGGCAATGGAGGAGTATTTTCATTACTATTTTTTCGCGCGTAAGGGCGAGATGGCCTACAAGATTTCGGCGAATGAAGTTGGCCACGCGGATACTCTGTTGAGCCTGCTGTCAGAAAACGCGACGGTTGTCGCCGATTGCAGCCGCAAATATGATGCCGTACCTCAACGCATGCTGAACCAGTCATTCATGACGGCAGCCAAGGCCTTCAAAGCGATAGATGCACCGACTCAGGGCGTGGTCGTACCGTTTGGCGACGCGGGGCGCGACTTGGTGGGGCGTCTGCACGGGGCGTTTGATATTGAGTTGGAGTTTGACCTGATGCGCGCGGCACAGCAGTACACCGTGAACGTTTTGCCGGGGGTGTTGAAAAAGCTGAGGAAAGTGGGCGCAGTGAAAGAAGTCAAGCCGGAGACGCGAATTCTTACGCTCGATAGCCGTTACTACAGCCCATTGTTTGGCCTATCCACCGAACCAGTTTCCGAAATGGAGATGCTTTATGTCGATGAATAGCAGCATTGAATTTAAGGTGCACGGGCGATATGCCTTGTTCACGGATCCCTTGACCAAGGTGGGGGGTGAAAAGTGCTCCTACCACGTGCCAACCTACGAGGCGCTCAAAGGCATCGTGAAGTCGATCTATTGGAAGCCCACGCTGATCTGGGTCATCGATGAAGTGCGAGTGATGAAGCGCATCCGTACGCAAACCAAGGGGACCAAGCCACAGGAATTCGGCGGCGGCAACACGCTTGCCATCTACACGTTCTTGGCCAATGTTGAATACCAGGTACGAGCGCATTTTGAGTGGAACCACAACCGCGCCGCGCTCAAAGAGGATCAGATCGAGGGGAAGCATTTCGCAATAGCCAAACGCATGGTTGAGCGCGGCGGTCGGCAAGACATATTTCTTGGCACACGCGACTGCCAGGGCTACGTGGAGTACTGCAAGTTTGGAGACGGTACCGGTGATCTGGATGACGCTGGTGAATTGGCCTTCGGGTTGATGTTTCACGGTTTTGACTACCCCGACGAAACTGGCGAGCAGAAGCTTCATGCACGATTTTGGTCTCCAACGATGCGTGACGGGGTAATCCGCTTTGTTCGTCCAGAGAACTGTCAGACAAAACGCTTTGTTCGGGATATGACAGTGAAGCCATTCGGTATTGCGGCAAATCAAAGAGCCGTGACGGACGAACTCGCCGCAATGGAGGGATTCGAATGAGCTGGATTCAGAAGCTGTACGAGTCCTACCCGAGTTGCGTGAAAGTTTCAGCGACAGTCAGCGTCGCTCCCCCGTGGCCTCTCGGTCACATGGTGAAGAGGGCGCATGTTGAAATTGTTGTTGATGGTCAGGGGAATCTGAAGCGAGTGTCGACACTTTCGCGTGCAGATTCCCCAACCCTTATTGCTGCGACGGAGTTTTCCGCTGGAAGAACCAGGGATGTTTCGCCGCATCCGCTCTGCGAGGAACTTGGGTACTGCGCATCGGATTTGCCAACCATTGACGTGCAAAAGCGAGACGAATATTTGCGGCAATTGACTGCATGGTGTTCGTCGGAATATGCGCATTTCAAGGCCATTGCCGTTCGCGCATACCTTTTGAAGGAAAGTATTTGGACTGACTTGAACGTTCAGGGCGTTTTCCCGGTTGCGATTGAAGACGGGCAGGGAAAGAAGACCAAAATCGCGGACGAAAAAGTGTTCGTGCGTTGGCGCGTAGAAGTTGTTGGTAACCCATGCTCGGGCACTTGGGAAGACGAAGGGCTGATCGAGGCGTGGATCGATTTTGACCGTGCGCAAACTGCGTCAGTTGGCATCTGCATGGTGGCTGGCGAGTCGGCGCGCATTGGAAAGAAACACCCCCGGTTTATTCGATACCCGGGTGATGGTGGAAAGCTCATTTCCGCTAACGATGATGATGGCTACATTTTTCGTGGCAGATTCACCGATGGGAAAAAGGAATACGGTCAACAGACATGCAGCGTAGGTTATGAGTTGAGCCAGAAAGCTCATAGTGCGCTTCGATGGCTGATTCACAACCAGGGGCATAAGAACGATACGCAAGCTATCGTGAGCTGGGCAGTGAACGGTAAGCCCATTCCCAATTGGTTTGCTGATTCGCTAGAGCTTTGCGGTATTGAAGTGGCAGCCTTGGCCGAGGGATTGAATGATCCGGGATTGGGGCAGTCGTTCGCGGTACGCCTTCGAAAGAGCATCGCAGGCTACGGTTCAAATCTAGGGCCAACTGACGATGTTGTTGTGATTGCTTTGGACTCTGCCACAACAGGTCGGATCGCAATAGTTTTTTACCAAGAGCTAACAGGCTCGGACTTTCTTTCGCGAATCGAGGTTTGGCACACGAAGTGCGCATGGCCGCAGAACTTTGGCAAAGAAAAGAAGTTTGTTGGTGCGCCAGCGCCGCGTGACATTGCCGAAGCGGCCTATGGCAGGCGTCCTGCCGACAAATTGCGCAAAGCCGCAGTTGAACGGCTTCTGCCGTGCATTGTTGACGCTTCGCCGCTGCCGGCGGATTTGATAGTGTCCGCAGTTCGGCGGGCCAGCGCACGGCAGGGCTTTGAAGACAAATGGGAATGGGAAAAATGCCTCGGCATCGCCTGCGCACTTTTCAAAGGAAGTCAACCAGAAAGGAACTATCAAATGGCACTTGAGACTGAGCGGAAGACGAGGGACTATTTGTATGGTCGTCTGCTGGCGATTGCCGACCATATAGAGACATTTGCCTTGTATTTGGCCAAAGAGAAACCGCGCGATACCTCAGCCGCGCGGATGATGCAACGATTCTCTGACCGCCCCTATTCGACGTGGCGAACCATCGAGCTGGCATTGGCACCCTACAAAGCCCGATTGCGGGTATCGCGTGGGGGATTTCTGTACAAGATGGATCAACTGCTTGACGAAGTTATGTGCTCTTTCTCCAGCAGTGACTTCAAACTGGATGACCCGTTGTCTGGCGAGTTTCTGCTGGGATATCACTGCCAGCGGCAGGCTCTCAAGAAATCAGGTGACGCGCCGCCCGAGATCGAGCCTGACACTGCCCAAACCGACCAACTCGAACAAATATAGGAGCTGCACATGACGACGCTGACACACAAAATCGACTTCGCGTTGGTGATTCGAGTCAAAAACGCCAACCCCAATGGCGACCCGCTGAATGGCAATCGCCCTCGAACAGACTATGGAGGGCTCGGTGAAATCACCGATGTTTGCCTGAAACGCAAATTGCGAGATCGCTTGCAGGAGCAAGGCCAGGCAATTTTTGTTCAGGCTGATGATCGAAAAATTGATGGAGAAACCAGTTTGCGAAATCGGGCCGAGTCCGCCATCAATGGATTAGGGAAAGAGGCGTGGAATCCCAAAAAAGCGAAGAAAGACGATACTGCAAAAGCTGCGTGTGCCAAATGGTTTGACGTGCGGACGTTCGGACAGGTGTTCGCTTTTGGTAAAGACGGCGACGCCAGTGGTGTGTCCATACCCATTCGTGGACCGGTGACGATTCAGTCCGCCTTCAGTTTGGAGCGTGTCAGCGTAACCAGCACCCAGATCACAAAAAGCGTCAGTGGCGAAGGAGATGGCAGCAAACGCGGTTCTGACACCATGGGCATGAAGCACCGAGTTGACAGCGCAATTTACGTTACCTATGGCAGCATCAGTCCGCAATTGGCAGAGAGAACCGGCTTTAGTGATGCGGACGCCGAAACCATCAAGGGCATCTTGCCGAAGCTGTTTGAAAACGATGCCTCATCGGCTCGGCCAGACGGCAGCATGGAAGTTTTGACTGTCGTATGGTGGGAGCACAACAATAAGTCAGGACAGTATTCGTCGGCCAAAGTGCATCAGTCGTTGAAGGTCCAGACCGATGGATCGGTTGAAGGCAGCAATCTGGACGGGCTGGAGGGGAAGCGGATACCGGGATTTTGATAGCGGTGTTCGCTGACTGCTTCATTGGCTCGTACTCCGAAGCAACCATCTTGCAAGGGCATATTGAAATGAGTGAGATCATTCTGGTCGTCGATCACCCGCCCGAGGGCGGCTACACCGCCCGTGCCTTGGGCGAGTCCATCGTCACCGAAGCGGACACGGCGGCGCGACTGCGCGTCGCAGTGCAAGACGCCGTGCATTCCCACTTTGACGAGGGCCTGTCGCCCAAAATCATCCGGCTGCATTTTGTCCGCGAGGAGATGCTGGCCGCACAAACGCGCATCAAATTGTTCAGTTGACACTTGACACTTGTCCGAAGGAGTACGCACATGGACTGGCGTGAACGCATTGTTTGCAACCCCAAGATTCTGATGGGCAAGCCCTCGGTCAAAGGGACGCGTATCTCGGTAGAGCTGATCCTGGGCTGGTTGTCTGCTGGCTGGAGTATGGAACAGTTGCTGGAGGCTAATCCGAACATCAATCGTGACGACGTTCTGGCAGCCTTTTCCTACGCGCGTGAGCTCGTTCATGACGATGGAATTCTGCCGATGACGGAGACCACGGCGTGAGTCCCAAACTGCTGGCCAACGAGAACTTTCCGTTGCCAGCGGTGCGTGTGCTGCGAGACGCGGGCGTGGACATACAGACGGTGTTGGATGTAATGCCCGCGGCAAGTGACGAAGATGTGCTTGCGTATGCCAGGCGCGAGCAGCGCTGGATTGTTACCTTTGACCGTGACTATGGCGATCTGGTGTTTCGCAAGGGAATGCCTCCGCCACCAGCCATCATTTATTTGCGACAAGAGGCTTACTCGTCCGAGAAGCCGGCCGAGCTGGTGAAAGCCATCTGGCCATGCCCGAAAAAGTACAGGGCTGCTTTGTGGTGGTGACCCAGCGCAACGCGCGCTACCGCCGCTTTGTTGCCATTCAAGATCCCCGTGGTTGACGACCCCATCCCCCTCGCAGCCCTGCAGCACTGGCACTACTGCCCGCGCCAATGCGGCTTGATTCACCTGGAGCAGGTATTCGATGAAAACGTCCATACGCTGCGCGGCCAGGCGGTGCATGCCACGGTAGACAAGGCCGGCGTGCAAACCGCCAAGGGCGTGCGCGTGGAGCGGGCATTGCCGCTGTGGCACGACGAGTTGGGCCTGGTCGGCAAGGCCGACGTAGTCGAGCTCTGTGCTGGTGGGGTTCCGTACCCGGTGGAATACAAGCATGGCAGCCGCCACAAGGCTGCGGATATTGCGGCGTGTGATGACATTCAGCTTGCCGCGCAAGCGATGTGCCTGGAAGCCATGACAGGCACCGCGGTTGACGAAGGCGCGATCTATTACGCCACTTCCAAGCGGCGGCGCGTGGTGCCCATTACGGTGCAGCTGCGTGCGCAGGTGGAGCAAACGGCGCAAGCCATCCGCCGGATGTTTGCCACGGGCCAATTGCCGCCACCATTGGCAGGTGAACAGGCCGTCAAGCGTTGCAAGGCTTGTTCGTTGATTGATCGTTGTCAGCCGCAAGCCGCGCATGCCGAGTTGATTGCCGCCCGCGCGGCGCTGTTTGACCCCGACGCGTGAAGCACCTCTGAAACAGCGCGCTGACGTGACCGTAAACGGGCTGCTAGCATTCAAAACGGTAATCCTGTTCGAAGGTGAAAGAAATGGCTGCCATTTTCAAAGACATTGAGGCACAGGCCCTTGCGTTGCCTGAGAGCGAGCGAAGCGCACTGGTGGCGAGGCTGCTGGATAGCCTGGAGAGCGTATTTGACGACTCGTCCGAGGCTGTGGCACGCGCGTGGGACGAAGAGGTTGCCCGACGGGTCACGGAATTTGAATCCGGTGGCGGGCAGGACATCCCCCTTGCGCAAGTGCAGGCCGAATTGCAGACCATGCTCGACCGCGGTAAGGCATGAAGGTTGTCTATCGTGCCGCGGCTTTGGAGGAACTCCGCGAGGCCGTTGCATGGTATTTGAAAGCAGCAGGGCAGCGGCAGGCCGAGGCATTTCGCGATGAATTGAATGCCAAGGCGGCGCTGCTGATGGCGCACCCCGGCATCGGCACACCAGGAAAAAATGGGATCCGGTGGATGCCATTGAAGGTGTTCCCCTACACACTGCACTACCGGGTAGATGGCGAGGTCATCCGCGTATTTGCGGTTGCGCATCAAAAGCGACGCCCCGGCTATTGGCTAAAGCGCTGACGCCATGCAACTTCTCAACACCCTCTACGTCACCACGGCGGACACCTATCTGCGACTGGACAACGATACGCTGCGCGTCGAGGTGGAGCGCGAAACCAGATTGCGGGTGCCACTGCACCACCTGAGCGCGGTGGTGTGCTTTGGCCATGTTGGTTTGTCGGCGCCTTTGATGCACCGGCTTGCGGAGAGCGGCATTGCGTTGGTACTGCTGGATGACAACGGACGCTTCAAGGCTCGCCTCGAAGGGGCGGTTTCGGGCAACGTTCTGCTGCGCCAGGCGCAGTTCCAGCGCGCCGCGGACCCGGCGTTCACCTTGGACCTTGCGCGGGCCTGCGTGGCGGGTAAGCTCAAGAACACGCGGCAGGTGCTGCAGCGCGGAGCGCGCGAGGCCAAGGAAGACGGCGAGGCGAAGGCCCTCGGGCGGTTGGCCGACAATCTTGCCGCCAGCTTGCGTGCGCTGCCGGATGTGACCACGCTGGACAGCCTGCGGGGTGTGGAGGGCGAGGCGGCACGGCAATACTTCAGCGGCCTCGATTTGCTGGTGCGTGTTGACCGGCGCGAAGCGTTCCGTATGGATGGCCGCACCCGTCGTCCGCCGCGTGATCGTTTCAACGCCGTGTTGTCCTTTCTTTACGCCATGTGGATGAACGATTGCCGCTCGGCGCTAGAGGCCGCTGGGCTCGACCCGCAGGTGGGCTATCTGCATGCGCTGCGCCCGGGCCGCGCGGCGCTCGCGCTGGACCTGATGGAAGAGTTCCGGCCGTGGGCAGACCGGCTGGCACTGACCCTGATTAATCGCGGGCAGTTGGTAGCGGATGATTTTGCGCTGCGCGAAGGTGGCGGTGTGTCGCTGGAAGTGGAGGCGCGCAAAGCGGTGGTGGTTGCGTATCAGGAGCGAAAACGCGACGAAATAAATCATCCATTGTTGGCGCAGGCCGTGCCTATGGGGCTGGTGCCACTGGTGCAAGCACGCTTGTTGGCGCGTGCGCTGCGTGAAGACGGCGCGCCCTATGTTCCTTTTGTAGCGAAATAGGAAAACGTCATGTTGGTGCTGGTCTGTTACGACGTGAACACCGAGACCAAAGAAGGACGCCGTCGTCTGCGCCGTGTTGCCAAGGTCTGCGAAGGTACCGGCCAGCGGGTGCAGAAGTCGGTCTTTGAATGCCAATTGGACGTTGCGCAGTTCGAAGTGTTGGAGCGCAGGTTGCTGGCTGAAATAAGCGAGAAGCAAGA